>JAFEBU010000016.1 GCA_018242505.1 Pseudomonadota bacterium | reverse complement strand
CCGGAGCTGCCTCTGCCATGGAGCACGACCACGAGCGGCGCGCCGGGGCCAATGCCGGCCGGCACGTGCAAGGCATAGCTTCTCCCGATCCCGTCGACCTCCATGCGCCGCTCATTTGCATTTGCAAATGCGCTCAGGAAAGAGGCGAAGCAAAAGGCGGGTATGAAGAGAAGTCTGCCCATGCCTCTGCTTCAATCTTTCCATTCCGGTTGCGCCACACGAGCCCGAATCCTTATCGCCATAAGCCCGTGCAGGGAAGCCGGTGGGAGTGACGCAGGCCTGCGCGACGGAGAAAATGATCGGTCCGTGCAATGACAGACCGTGAGCGTCCGAACCGGAGGTCGCATCCGACGCCGGGCAGTCTGCATGAACTCCGAAAGGGCTTGAAAAGCGGAAAGGACCGGGCAGGATAGATGAGCCTGATGTATTTTTATCAGGATTTTGCTGGTGAGTATTCTTGACGATTATTAGGGCGTGCGTCGATGGATTGCAGCGGCGTATGTGACGGTAGTTCTTCATTCATTGAGAGCAGCGCATTTCAGATCGGCCTCGCGGTCCTGGCGATTGCAGCCACGATTTTCTGGCTGGTCCGCTCCGTCCGCTCCGCCTTCTCGAAACGGCGTGCTCTTCGACGCGCGCGCGAGGCGCTTCTGCTGCAGCAATTGATCGAAGGCCTCTACCGCGAGATCTCGGACCTTCCGTCGCCGCCGTTGACGGTCGAGGGCATCCCCAAGCGCTTTCCGTCGAAGGAGGCCGCGCAAGTGTTCGGCGAGCGCTGGACGCGCGGGGGACCGGCATCGTATCGGGCGCGCGATGTCGACAGCGCAGGGCGGGACGAGAACCATCCCAAGTTCGATCGCGAGAATGTCGGCGGCGGCATCCTCTACTCCACCCCGGCGCTCTTCTTCGGCATGGACGATCCCTATCGCGAGGACGAGGGCTGGTACATCGAGTTCCTGCGCGCCAAGAAATCGTGGCTGGAGAACTACGGCGCGAAACTCAAGGCCGGCGTTTCGCCGTATTGACCGTCCTTCGCCGACGGGTGCTGGACAAGACCGCCGTCCTTCGGGTTTGTTGTCGCTCCAACAGATCGAGCGAGGCGAGGGCAATGCCGACTTTGCAGGAGTGTCATGTGGTCGTGACCGGCGGGACCGGCGCGTTGGGCAGCGCGGTCGTGAAGGCGCTGGTCGAGGCGGGCGCCGAGTGTCACGTGCCGGCCATCGAGACCGCGGTGCCCGCAGGTCGCCTGCCTGCGGGCAAGGTGTCGGTCGTTCCGAATGTCGATCTCTCCGACGAAGCCTCGGTCGCGGCCTATTATGCCGGACTTCCGCCGCTGCATGGCGTGGTCAACATCGCCGGCGGCTTCGCCTGGGCGCCGATCGCCGACAGCCCGGCGAAGGTCCTGCAGCAGCAGCTGTCGATGAACCTCGTCTCCTGTGCGTTGAGCTGCCGCGAGGCGGTCGCCAACTTCCGCAAGGCCGGCCGCGGCGGGCACATCGTCAATATCTCCGCACGGCCTGCGCTCAATCCGCGCCAGGGCGCCAACATGACGGCCTACACCGCGTCGAAGGCCGCGGTCGCCGCCTTCACCGTGGCGCTCGCAGAGGAGCTGAAGGGCGAGGACATCTCGGTCGTCGCGCTCTGCCCCTCGACCATCGACACGCCGACCAACCGCGCCGACATGCCCAAGGCGGATCACGCCTCCTGGGTGAAGCCCGATTCGCTCGCCGCGCTGATCGTGGCCGAACTCGGCCTGCGCGATCCGATTCATTCAGGTGCGTTGATTCCGGTCTACGGCAAGGCCTGAACGCGCGGCGCCCACGTCGCCGCCGATCTCACGAAGAGGTGAAAGGGCAATCCGGCGGCGTGCTTTGTGCATGGCATGGGCGATGCGATTCGTCCGAAGTCTCCTCTATGGCAAGTGCAGCATCGATGCGCGCAACCGAAACATCGGACGTTGCGTTCCTGCCTCGATTCTTCCCGTAGTGCCGACAGGGTGACGCATGGACCGAAGCGACACGGCGTTGCTCGCGGCCTTTCTGTTTTCCGCCATTCTCGGGGTGCTCACCCACTGCCTGCTGCTGAACGACGGCGCGGTGCTGTTGTCGGCCGGCTGGCTGGGCGACGCCTGGGATCTCTATTTCAATCAGCTTGCCAGCCGCATCCTCTCGGTGCTGGTGACCTTCGGCCCGGCCTGGGCGGCGCGCGTCGCGTTCGGGCTCGATGCCGGCGCCTACATGACCCTGGCGCACATCCTCTACTTCGCCGTGCCGCTGGTGTTCTGGCTGATCCTGCGGGCGATGGAACGGGAGCGGATCTTCTCGCGGCTCTATCTCGCGCTCGTCCTGGTGCTGATGTACTTCCCGAGCGAGCTGATCGTGGGGTTGGGCCTGTGGCTGATATGGCTGATCCTCGTCACCGATCCACTGCGATCGATGCGCGGCATCGTCGTCGCCACGCTGCTGCTGGGCGTGGCCATGGCCTTCACCCATCCGGCGGTCGCGTTGACCAGCCTGGTGTTCCTGCTCGCCGGACTGATCCTCCCGCTGTTCGGCCGAAGGCTGCCGACGCGCCTGCTGGTCGCGAGCGGCGCCTTGGCCGTGCTCGAGCTCGCCGCCTATTTCATCGCCTCGCGCTGGCTGTCGCCCAGCAACCCGACCGTCGTCGCGGCGCTGGACGAGGGACGCTATCACTTCATCGATCCCGTCTGGATGGTGAGGACGATCGTCCTTTATCCCGCCCTGGCGGCCCTCTGGTTCCTGCTGCTGGTGCCCGGCGCCGAGGTCGTGCGCCTGCGCTGGCGCTCGCTGCCGACGATCACGGTGATCGTCGCCCTGTTCGGTCTGTGGTGCGCCGTGACCGGAACGGGCCTGCAGAGCAGCCTCTACGCCCGGCACACCGGCGCCTACATCCTGGCGGTGGCGCTCGTGCTGGCGCTGGCGTCCGGGATGGACTGGCCCCGGGATCGGCCCCGGAAGGATAGGCCCCAAAAGGATAGGCTCCAAAAGGATGGGCCCCAGAAGGATGGGTCCTGGATCGATTGGCCCAGGCGCGCCGAACGGCCGTTGATGCTGTTTGCCGCGATCGCCGCCGCGAGCGCGCTTTCGTACAATGTCGATCTCTTCCTGTTCGGGCGTTTCGTCGATCGCAACGTGGCGCCCGGCGTGAAGGACGCAGCGACCGTGTCCGAGCCCTGGCCTTCCCGACGCCCCCAGCCACTGGTGGCGCTCGTCCTCTTCAAGTACGGCGCCAACGGCGACTACGTGCGCGACGTGGTGATGCCGACCTACGACTGGTTCCGGGTGACGCTGGCCTTCTACACCTTTTTCCGCAGCGACCGGCAGAGCGTGCTGTTCCATCCGCTTGGCGACGGGTCCGACTGGCAGCCGTTCGAATGCCCCGCCGTGGCGCGCGCCCTCGCTGGAGCGCGTGACGCACAGGACCGGATGCTCCTGGATGTCGTCGCCCGGCACTACTGTGCGCCCTGAGCGCCGGGCCTGGCCTGTCTCCCCATCGCCGCTTGCCCGCTGTCGCGCTCGATTCCCCCACCAGCGGGCTGCGGTGATGGTCAGCAGGACCGGAGGGCATGGGCATCGATGCCGATGCGCATGACCCTTTCGCCCGCTTCGCGGGCAGCGGTCCATCACAGGGTCCATGATGCCGTCCATCACACAGTTCACGATGCTGCCCCTCACACGGGAGCCACGGAAGGAGGCCATCAACTGCAGCGACTTCGCGACAGGCAATCGCGCGGGATGCGGCGGTCCCGGGTGGGATTCCTCGGCGCCTTCCCATGGGGGCAGGCTGTCGTTGACCAGGATCGCCTCGTGCGTGCAGGCGAGGCGGAGCGATGTTTCGATCCGTACCGTCCAGCCCGCGCGCAATTGACTCGCTGCTGCCCGTTGCGGCGACGGCGCTCGTCGGATCGCCGTCGCCGATGTGCTGGCGCTTGCGGCCCTGCATGGCGGGTTCGAGGTCGATGCGCTTGCGCGCGCGATGGCTGTACGGCAACTCGGCGCCGGTGCGGGAACACGACAGATGCCGGTGCGGGAACACGATAGATAAAGTGGCGACGTGCCCGGACGTCCTTTGCGAGTGCTCTTTCTCGTCCCCCGAATCAACTCTCTCGTTCCCGGCCTCAATTTTTCAACTGCAGAGCGCACGCCATCAAGCGTCTGCGGACCAGCTCGACTGCTTCTCCCAACCGGAACAATGGGGTCGAAGGCGTGACGCGCTCCGGGCGTGAGACAAATAGCTCTTGAACGAAAGTACTCTTCGAGAGCGATGGCGATTTCATGGGACTCGGGATCTTCCATTTACGGGACTCGAGATCTTCTGACGGTTGATCGCGAGCAGAAGAGTCGAGAATCGGCGTATCAAACCATCCAGATAGGAGACTGTTCCAGCCCAGCGACTCTACGTCCTGCTCCAGGACTCTACGTCATGTTCAAGGAGCTGCGAGAGAGGATGCGTCCGGGCCTGCGTCGACGCTGTGAGGCGCTCGCGCCTGCAGCCGAAAGCCAATCGCTGGAGCACGTTCCGAAGCAGCGCAGACGATCTCGTCGTCGGCGGGCACCGCGATCATGGTGGAGATCGCGCCGCCGGCTGCTATCCTGCGATCGCATCGACGGGAGATCGGTCATGATCGTGCGACGGCTCGCGCTTCTCGCGTTGGCGTGCGCGGCGGCAACGGCCTCACAACCCGAGGCTTGGGCGCAGGGGATGCGGGTGATCGAGACCGGCCCCGCGGCCAACGCCGCGATCGAGAGCCGGCCCGCGGGCTTCTACGTGCGCTTCGATCGGCCGGTCGACCATGTCCGCTCGACGCTCGTCATCGAGCGCGGCGGCGAAGTCCTGCAAACCCTGCATCCGCGGTTGAAATCCGCCCCCGAGGTCCTGTTCGCGCAGGTCCCGGCACTGGAGCCGGGGGACTACACGTTCGCCTGGGTCGTCTCCACAGTCGATGGCGGCGATGTCGAGCGCGGCAAGATCGCGTTCTCCGTCAAGGCCGGCAAGCGCCCCAAGGAGTGACACGGCGGCCGCCACTATTGCGGCGACTGCGGCCGTTCGAGACGGAGGCGGCGCATGGTAGTCTTTCCCGGCGCTTCGTCCGGGGCGTGTAAAGCGACAGGGGTAAATGAATCGGCAGCATGATCGAGAGGGTCGCAACCATTCGGCAGGCTGTGCCGCCGCCCGGGCCCGCCTGGCTGCGGCCAGCGGTTGGCCGTGGATCGTCGCCAGCACGGCGTACCGGATCAGCGTGGGCGATCAGCGTGAGGGCGATCGGCATGACGAGGAGGGCGGGCGAGCGGCGCGTTCGGGCTGCGCTCAGTCCCGTTTGGGCAGGGTCACTTTCCTCTCCTGCAAGGCCTTCTCCAGCACCGGGATCGATTTCGCGGGATCGGTCTTGCAGCCCTCCAATGCCACGGGAACAGGACCGCCGGTGGACGGGCTCGATCCAACGGCGCGACGGTAGGTCTGGGCAAGCTGGCTGCAGTAGGCGCCGTCGTCGGCGAATGCCGCGAAGGGCAGGCAAATCGAAGCGACGGTCGCGACGGCGATCAGTGTTTTCATGGTCGGGCTCTTGGTCCGGA
Organism: Pseudomonadota bacterium; assembly: GCA_018242505.1. Lineage (GTDB taxonomy): Bacteria > Pseudomonadota > Alphaproteobacteria > Reyranellales > Reyranellaceae > Reyranella. Next base: position 27,249 of record JAFEBU010000016.1, on the reverse strand, counting down.
TCGGGTTGCAGACATGAGCGACACACACCTCCCCGGTCCCTGAAGCGTGCAACAGTTCACGATTGGTGCATCCAGAATCCAGTGGCGGCAAGTCCGTGACCAGTTTGGGTCAAACCGATTCGTGCCTTTCAGCACGCCCTTGCCCCCGCTAGCGTGATGTCCGGGGATATTGTGTGTGGGAATTGTCATGGCTGCTATTTCAGATAGCGTCAGGTCACATGGCCATTTCCGGCCGACCGGACGCGGGCGGCGCCTGCCGGCGCCTGTCCTGTGGCAATGGGTTCTTCGCTTCGCCTTGCCGCTGCTCACGTTGATGGGCGGCACGGTCCTCTACTGGATCTGGTTCGACAATATCTACGGCCGGCACTGGTGCGACACGGTCGGGGGCATCGCGCTTGCTTTCACCATGCTGCTGGTCGCGATCTGGTCGGTCGGCACCTGGTTCTCCGACGCCTCGTGACCACCGCCGAAGCTGTCCTCAAGAGAATTGTATCAACGAGGCGTTATCGGCAGATTTCACTTGCTGCGGCGATGGTGCGGTAATATTACTGCGCGCGGGTAGGGCGCCTCTCTGTAGGGGTACAGATGGCGCCGTAGTGTGTGGGATATAAACAATGATCGATGTGACGGGCGATTGGGTGCCTGCGAGCACCCGTGAACCTTTGGCGCTGACGGTGATCAAGCGGCGCTACAACCAGTGCATGCGCTTCGCGCGCTCGCACTTCTTCAGCGTGTGGCGCTGGACGCTCCGGCTTGCACTCGTCGGGCTGATGATGCTCTCCGGAACGGCGCTCTACTGGCTCTGGTTCGACAATGTCTACGGCAGCGACTGGACTGCGATCGTGGGCGGCGCCTTCCTGTCGGTCGTGACCGGGCTGGTGGCGCTGTGGAGCCTCGCCACCTGGTGCTTTGACGATCTTCTCTGACGGTGGCGCCCCGGTGTCCGCGCATAGCGCGGCACCGGTGACATTCCACACCTAGTTCAGCAGCGGCACGGTTGTTGCGCCCGGACGGGCGCGCAGTTCGCGGATATAGGTCTCGGCCTTGACCGTGGCGTCCTTGCGCACGGCCTCTGCGATCTGCGACTCGCCGCTGGGGTCGGCCGTCGACATGGCCTGGATCAGCCGGTCGTTCTCCGGAGCGCAGGCGGCGGCAATCGCGCGCGCGACGTCATTCGGTGCCGAGACCCGGTCGTCCTGCTGGCCGACATGCGTCCTGAGGCAGGCGTCGCGTGTCTCGCGCTGGTGGTTGATGAAGCGTGAAAGGTGGCCGTTCTCGTAGGCCGGCGCGCAGGCCTGGAGGAGGAGCGTCGAGAGCAGAAGGGCTGCAATGGGCAGCGGGCGCATGGTCTTGTCCGATTTTCAGTGAGGGAGGAGGCGCTCTATGGCGGCTCTTCGGGGATTTTTTATGGCGGACCGGATTTTGGCGACACGGGGGCGCCTGACGGTGTGTCTACTGGGCGTTGGTCGGGTTCGGGATCGTATCGGGGCCCGGCAAACAGTGATGGGCGTAGATGCCGAGGTTTTCCGCCTTGGCGGCGGCCTCCTGCTGGACATAGTCGCGCGTGTATTTGACCGCGGCCCACGCCATGCCCTTGCGTACCATGGTGGCGCCGACATCGACGCCGGCTGCGCGGCAGATGCCGAACAGCTTTCCGGTGGCATGCACCCCGTGCGCCGCGCAGGCGATCGAGCGGTTGCTGATCAGGTCGTGGAGGAAGGCGGCGGCGATCTCGCCGGCCGGCCAGCCGCTGCAGGTCGCGTGGAGGTCGGGCGCATCGATGCCCCACAGCCGCACGTGTCGGCCTTCGAGAACGATGGTGTTGCCATCGAGCACGGTCTGCGCCGACGCGCCGCCTGGCGTCGCGACGGCAAGCAATACTGCGGCCATGGCAAGGGTGGTTCGCAATCCTGGTCTCGACATCGTCTTCGTCTTTGCTCCCCGTGCTTCGCACCGTGACCGGTGCACCGGCGCGCGCGACTCTACGCCAGCACTCTCATTCAATCTTTGAATAGAAGGTCCCCGCCTGAGTCCAAGTGTATCATTTGTTTGAATTGCTTGTGCAGCCGTTGACGGCCTGCGGCCAACGCGCGCATTAGGGCCCCGGACTGTGTGGGAAAGATTGGGGGTCCATATGAAGCGCAAGGTGTTCAGTGGAATGCGTCGTGCCATTGTCGAACGGCAGGCCGAGAATTGGCTGGCGCGGCAATCGTCGTCATTCGATCTGCATTCTGCCATCACGCGGCCGCGCAACGGCGGCGGCGGCGTCATCGTGACAGTGTTCTACGACCGCGGCACGAAGGTTCCGCGCCGTCACGGCCAGGGCAGGCTCGCCGCCTGATCCTGATCGTCGCCTGATTCTCGTCGCGTGCCGCGCATTCACACTGCCTGAAGGGTGAGTGCGCGGGCGCGCCAATCGGGCGCAGGCCGGTACGATGCATGCCCATGATGCATGCCTTCGTCGCGCGGCTTTCCGGTGCTGATGTCCCTCATCTCCTGCGAGGGAACTGCGGTCTGAACGAACCGGGGCATGATCTCGCCGTCGACGATCGGGCCGGCAAGATTCCGCGAGCCGGCAAGATTCCGTGGGTCGGCAAGATTCCGGAGGTCACGCCGATCTTCCGCTTCATCGCCGCGGCTGTGATCGCGGCCTTCATGATCGTCCGCCTCCTGGTCTTCGTGCAGCGGCCGGCGACGCGCCTGCACGCCAGCAGGGTGTGACATGAGACAAACGGAAAGACGGAGAGGCGGAAAGACCGAGAGACGGACACGATCGCCGGCGCGACCCTGGTCGCCGGGGTCGCGCTGCGTGCCGGAGCGATTGCAGCGACCGGCCTTGCCATCGTGGCGCCGAACGCCTGCCGTGCCGGGGCAGTGAATGTCCAGTGCAATCGGGCGCCATCGTCGAGATATTTGTTCGCACTTTCCCCTGACAATCGGCGTGCGAAGGCCCATATAGGTTGGCGCGTCTGAACGGCGGGCGTTCACGGGATCGCCCCAGCTCGGAAACGGAAAATTGCTGAAATGACAGATGGAAACGACGCCGCGGTCCCGGCCGCCTCCGCGAGCGCCTGGACGCCGGCGCAGCACGCCTATGCCCACCAATTGCTGCGCATGGATATCCATATCACCTGGGGCAAGTTGACACGCGAAGAGGTGGCCGCGCTCAAGGATCGCGACGAGCTCGTGACGCTGCTGGTCGCGCGCTATGGCCTGGCGCCGGAGATCGCACGGCGCGACGTCGATGTCCTGCTGGGCGGCCGCACCCCGGCCGCGCTGGCGGCGGCGGCCGGCTGATGTCGCTGGCCCGCCCTTTGCATTACGGTTCCGATGTCGATGTATTCCATTGATCCCCAGCTTCTCCGGCAACGCGTCCGCGACGAGCTCCGCTCGATGCGCCGTCTCGGCCACGACCGCCGCGACGCCTCGACCCGCCTGCCTGTGCTGTCGCGCACCGGCCCCCTGGCGCGCAGGCCGGCCGCGACCGCCACGAAATCGAAGGGCGTGAAGACGCCGACTGGAGAGCCGCGATGACATCTTCCACCAACGGCCCTCGGCAGAGCGCCCTGACCGATGAGGAGGAGGTCACGCTGCGGCGTGTCGCCTTCGGCGAATCGGAAGTGAAAGCCATGCGTGTCCGCGACCTCGCGCGGCTCCACCGATTGCAACTGATCGAGGACGGCAAGGACGGGCCGCGGCTCACGGCGGCCGGTCGCGCCGTTTTCGAAGGTCTGCCCAAGGCGGTCGGATTGCAAAAGTCCGGACGCCGGGACGATCTGCTCCGGCACATGGAGCACTTGCTGCGCGGCCCGCAGCGATAGCCGTTCCCGGCTCGGAGCCGGGCTGCGGAATCGGGCCGGCTGGCGGCTAGAACCCCATGCCGCCCATTCCTCCCATACCGCCCATTCCTCCCATGCCGGCCGGCATTGCAGGCGGTGTCGGCTCCGGCCGTTCGCCGACCATCGCCTCGGTCGTGATCAGCAGCCCCGCCACCGATGCTGCACCTTCGAGGGCCACGCGCACGACCTTGGTCGGGTCGATGATGCCGGCCTTGAGCATGTCGACATATTCCGCCTTCTGGGCGTTGAAGCCGAAATTCATGTCCTTCTGCTCGAGCAGGCGGCCCGCGACCACCGCGCCGTCGAAGCCGGCATTCTCGGCGATCTGGCGCACCGGCGCCTGCAGGGCGCGCCGCACGATGTCGATGCCGACCTGCTGGTCGTGGTTGCCGCCGCGCCGACCCGCCAGGGCACGGGTGGCGTAGAGCAACGCCGCGCCGCCGCCGGCAACGACGCCTTCCTCGACAGCGGCCTTGGTCGCATGCGTGGCGTCGTCGACGCGGTCGCGGCGTTCCTTGACCTCGGTCTCGGTGGCGCCGCCGACCTTGATGATCGCCACGCCGCCCGCGAGCTTGGCCAACCGCTCCTGCAGCTTCTCGCGGTCGTAGTCCGACGTCGTCTCCTCGATCTGCGCCTTGATCTGCGCCACGCGCGATTGGATGTCCTTCTTCTTGCCGGCGCCGTCGATGACGGTGGTGTTGTCCTTGTCGATGCGCACCCGCCGGGCGTTGCCCAGCATGTCGAGCGTGACGGACTCGAGCTTGATGCCGAGCTCCTCGCTCACCAGCTGGCCGCCGGTCAGGATCGCCAGATCCTCGAGCATGGCCTTGCGCCGGTCGCCGAAGCCGGGCGCCTTGACGGCCGCGACCTTGAGGCCGCCGCGCAGCTTGTTCACGACCAGGGTCGCCAGCGCCTCGCCCTCGATCTCCTCGGCGATGATCAGGAGCGGCCGGCCCGACTGCGCCACCAGCTCGAGCAGCGGCAGGAGCGGCTGCAGGGCCGCGAGCTTTTTCTCGTAGATCAGCACATACGGCCCCTCGAGCTCGCAGGTCATCTTTTCCGGATTGGTGATGAAGTAGGGCGAGAGAAAGCCGCGGTCGAACTGCATGCCCTCGACGATGTCGAGCTCGGTCTCGAGGCTCTTGGCTTCCTCGACCGTGATGACGCCCTCGTTGCCGACCTTGTCCATTGCCTTGGCGATCATGTCGCCGATCGCCTTGTCGCCGTTGGCCGAGACGGTGCCCACCTGGGCGATCTCCTCGCGGGTCGAGACCTTGCGCGAGCGCGCCTTCAGCTCCTCGACCACCCAGCCGGTGGCGGCATCGATGCCGCGCTTGAGGTCCATCGGGTTCATGCCGGCAGCGACCGACCTCGCGCCCTCGCGCGCGATCGCCTGGGCGAGCACGGTCGCCGTGGTGGTGCCGTCGCCGGCCGCATCGGAGGTGCGGGTCGCGACCTCGCGTACGAGCTGGGCGCCCATGTTCTCGAACTTGTCGGAAAGCTCGATCTCCTTGGCCACCGTGACGCCGTCCTTGGTGACGCGCGGCGAGCCGAACGACTTGTCGAGCAGCACGTTGCGGCCCTTCGGCCCGAGCGTCACCTTGACCGAATCGGCCAGGATATCGACGCCACGCAGCATGCGGGTGCGCGCACCGTCGCCAAAACGCAGTTCCTTGGCAGCCATGTCAGTCTTCCTTCACTGGAGATCGGAGAAATCCGCGCCGCGCCCGTGGATTCTTCGCAGCATGGGTTGCTTTCGGCTGGACGCGCCAGCGTAAAGCCTTCGCGGAGGCACTGTAGGCGCTTTTGGTCGCCGAGTCCCAACCCTGATGTTGGCGGATTTGTCCCAAATCGGCGGCGGTCGGCGGAACGTCTTCGTTCCGATGCCGTTGCGTCGCTGGGAAGAACGTCATGGGAGGGCTCCTTGCGCACCCGGACCATCCATCTGATCAACCCGAAGACGGATTCGCTGACGACCCGCCCGCTCTATCTGAACAAGGCGCTGTACTCTCCGCTGGCCGGCTTGCTCGCGGTGGCCGCATCCATTCCCCGCGATCAGTACGACGTGGTGCTGACGGACGAGAACATCGAGACCATCGACTTCGATCTCAAGGCGGATCTCGTCGGCATTTCCGCCATGACGAGCTACGTCAATCGCGGCTACGAGATCGCCGACCGGTTCCGCGCGAAAGGCGTCCCCGTCGTCATGGGCGGGGTGCACCCCAGTTTCATGCCGCAGGAGGCGCTCAGGCATTGCGACGCCGTCGTCATCGGCGAGGCCGAGCTCGTGATCGACAGGTTGCTCGAGGATCTCCGGCAGGGATCGATGCGCGGGACGTACAAGTCGGAAACGCTCCATCCGATGGTCGGGTTGTCGATGCCGCGGTACGATCTCCTGAAGAAGCACCGTTATGTGAATCGCACGTTCGTCCAGACCTCGCGCGGCTGCCATCAGGGCTGCACATTCTGCGCCGAGCCGCTGATGAACGGCCTCAAGTTCCGCTATCGGCCGGTCGACGAGGTGATCCGCGAGATGGAGAACTGCGGCGCGCGCACCATCTCGATCAACGACGCCGACTTCTTCGGGACGCCGGAGCGCCCGAAGGAGGTGATGCGCGCGCTGAAGGGGCGCGGCATCCGGTGGCAGGCCGGCGTCACCTCCAAGCTCGCGCAGGACGACCGCATGCTGGAGCTGGCCGCCGAAAGCGGCTGCACGATGCTGAGCATCGGCTTCGAGTCGATCTCTCGTTCCACGCTCAAGAGCGTCCACAAGCATGTCAACCGGCCGGAGACCTTCGCGGCCCTGGTGGAGAAGGTGCATTCCCACGGGATCATGGTGTTCGGCCTGTTCATGTTCGGCTTCGACGGCGACGATCGCTCGGTTTTCGACGAGACCGTCACCTTCAACATCGACGCCGACTACGACGCCTGCGCCTATTCCGCGCTCACGCCCTATCCGGGAACGCTCACCTGGTACGAGATGAAGAAGGCGAACCGTATCGTCTCCTTCGACTGGACCAAGTACGACCAGGGACACGTCGTCTATCGTCCTCGACAGATGTCGGCGCCCGAGCTGCGCACCGGCATGGAAAGCGCCTACGCCAATTTCTATGCGGCTTCCTCGATCGCGCACCGCTTCCCGCTGCGCGGGAATCGGCATCGCGCACAATGGCTGATCTACAATCTCTTCATGCGCCGGGGCGCAGAGACCGAGACCATCAGTTCGAGCGTGGCGCCGACCGCGGAGCCCGACGTGGCGCCAATGCCTCCGATCCTGCCGGTGAAGCGGGAATGGCGCGCGGCCGTGCTCGAATCAGGCGCAGGATCCGGAGCGCTCAGCGGCGGCATGCCGCCTTGATGGCCGCCAGGAACTCGGACGCGAGCAACTGCGTCCATGGCAGGAAGAGCGGCGCAGGCAGGTTGTCGAGGTCGAACCAGCCAAGGTCGGCGAATTTGTCGGGCTCGCGCACCGTCGGCGTTCCCGCCGCGAGGTCGCTCAGCATCCAGATCGTGACGTAGTGCTTGCCGTCCGCCTCGAAGCGGTCGTTGGTGACGGCGGCGAAGCGCAGATTCGCGACCGAGAGTCCGGTTTCCTCGAACACTTCGCGTCGCGCGGCCTCCTCGAAGGATTCGCCGGCCTCCAGATGCCCGCCCGGCAACGACCAGCTTCCCGCGCCATGGGCGTTCCGGCGCCGGCCCATCAGGAACATGCCGCCGCTGATGACGAAGACGCCGATGCCGATCCGAACCTGGTCCATGCGATCAGGTTTTAGACGATGTCCTTCTCCTGGCGGACTCCGCAAAAGGGAAGATGCTGGCTCCATCCGAGCACGAGGCCGAGCTTCAATCAGCCCTGACGGCCTCCGCAAAAGGGGAGACGCTGGCTCAATCCGAGTACGAGGCCGAGTTTCAATCAGCCCTGGCGGATTTCGCAAAAGGGGAGACGCTGGCGCTCGCGAATTGCAGCAGGCTCAATCGCCGGCCTTGGCGGACTCTGCAAAAAGGGGCTTTGAGCCATACGTCCAGGCCATATCGATTCAAAGGCAGCGCCGAGACCGCAGGTTAGGGTCAAGATCGTGCCGGTCCCGTTCGATGACTGCGTGTCATGTCGTACTTCCCGACTTTTCAACAGCCTGCTAGCAGGGCGGCAGCGGCTTCTGGCCGGAAACGATGCCGGGAGAGGCGCGGCATCCGCCGGCTGGCGGCGGGGTGGGGAGGGCATTGCCGGTGGATCCGCTCGGCGCCGCGATCGTCGGCGCGGGAGGAGGCGGGATGGCCGGCGGCTTGATCCCCGGAACGGTGGTCGGGGACGGCACATCGACCGGCGACCGAACATAGGGTCCCGACAATGGCGGCCCCGACAACGGCCGCCCCTGCGCGCTCGCCTCATGCCATGAACAGACAGATACCGACAAGAGCCAGGCGCCCGTCGCGGCCGCGAACACTCCGTGCCTCATGGGTAGCCGGCCCCTCCAGCCCACCACCTTACATCGGCGGCATCATGCCGTCCTTGCCGACATTGAGGCGTGTGGCGGTGAGCGTGCCGTCGGCGGCCTTCCGGGCGCCGACGAAGACCTTGGCTCCGGGTTTGGCGTCCGACCGCTGGCCGGCCGAGAAGGTCACGACCGGCGTGCCGGGCCTCACGTGCAGGGTCTGCGTGCCGCCCTTGTAGTCGAGCTTCAGCGTCTCGCCATCGCCGCCGGCGGCCACGGTCGCGACCGTGGCATTGGTCATCATGCTCTCGGGCTTCAGATTCCACGGATAGTGCCCCTCGCCGGCGCCGCGCATCGCCTCTGGAAAAACCAGCACTTCGAGCGCCTCGTCCTTCAGCGAGGCGATGCCCACGAACGCGCCAGGCTTGATCGCCGACACGGCGATCGGCTCGACTATCCCGACCGACCAGTTGGCGGCGAGCTTCACCGTCGCCGACGGCCCTTCGCGCGTGGCGATGGTGGCGGTCTTGCCGTCGATGGCGGTGATCGTGCCGCGGATCAGTTGGAGCGTCGTCTGCGCCGCGGCCGTTGACGCGAAGAGAAGCGCGCCCAGCGCGGCAACAAGAGTGAGGCGAAAGATATTCATGCGGGTCCTCCGTATCTGGCGGTGGTGGACATGGGATGTGGCGAAACCCCGACCTCCGGCATCTCTACGTTTGCGTGAGGCGCCTCTGGGTTCGCGTGAGGCACCTCTACGTTCGCGTGGGGCGCCTCTGGGTTCGCGTGAGGCGAAGGTGCGCGGCGCCGAAGGGACGGAACGTCGGAATCTGGGTCGCGAATCGTCACGCTGCGCTTCGGACGCGGGGCGGATTCTACTTTCAGCGACCCCACGGCAAAGAAGGGTTCGAGGCCGGCCCGGCCCCGATATTCTGCTGTGCACAGGGGCACGGGGATCGTTGGGGGGATCGTCATGTCGAGCGTCTTCGATGAAAGCCTGTCGAGCGCACCGGTTGCGCGCGGGGATGGCAACCTTCAGATGCAGCCGCCCGTCAGCACACCCCGGATCTGGCGGTGGGTCGTGCGGCTGGTGCTTCCGGTGCTGATCCTTCTTGCCGGCCAGGTCCTCTACTGGATCTGGTTCGACAACATTTACACCAGTAACTGGGCCAGCATCATCGGCGGTTGCTGGATCGCCTTCACCATGGCGATCATCCTGGTGTGGCTGGTCTGCGCCTGGCTCTCGACCGAGGAGCCTTGAGCGCTCTGTAGCACTTGCGCGCCATTCACGTTCGCAGTGCGGCCGGAGGCCTGTTGGAGGAGGTCCCGGAGGCACTGCCGTTTCACAACCGCTGTCGCCGGCTGCGCGCCTCCTCATCAGCTCGCGTTACATTCAGTCAGCTTACATATCGTCAGCCATCGCTGCTTTGCGTGAACAAGCCTTCCCCCCGGGGGAGGCGGTGTCATGTGCGTCGAGAACTGGCGCGCCGGCGGCTCGTCGCCCCAACGGTGCGGGCAAGCGTGGTCTGCACTCCGTTCATGGAAGCGCAGGTCGTGGAAGCCCAGACCAGGCCCGGCCACGATGTCCCAGCCAAGATGTCCCGGCCACGATGTTGTGGAGTCCGCCAACGTCATGGAGGTCGCCAACCGGGAGGCGGCGCAGCGCCGGTCTCTAGTCGGTCGACGACGCGGTGACGAAGGTCGTTGTCGCCAACGGACCGATCGGTCCGGCGGTCGAGTCTCCTGGCAAGTTCGGAGGCCGTTGAACGGCGGTGCTGATGACGCGCCGCACGCTCTGCGGGGCTGCTGCCCGCGCTTCAACCTGATGAAGGGGCATGTCGGATGAAGAAGCATACTGGATGAAGGAGCATGCCGGCATCGACCTGCCGGCGCTCTATCCGGCCGGTCAGCCGCCCAATGCCGCAAGCTGGCCCGGGACACCTTCCCGGCCGCGGCCGAGAAGGGCCGCAAGGCGCGCTCCGGCCTCGTTCCTGGCCTTCGGCGCCGGGCTGCTGACGCCAGGGATGCTGATACCAGGGATGCTGATGCCAAGGATATCGTGACGGCGAAGCCGGATAGGGCCCGGCAGATTCCGGAATCCTGCCAGCTTCCGGAATACGGCAAGAAACTTGCAATCTTCTGCCCGGCTGACGCGCCGCCCGGGACGATGCCTCGAACCGCCCGGGACGATGCCTCGAACAACGAGTGGCTGCTGTCCGGCCAGAAGAAAGGTCGCCGTAACCAAAGGCGTCCCTTCGGCGTTGATCAGTCGGTAACGAGAGGAGTTGCCAATGGCTTATCTGGAGCTTGCGCCTGCGATCACAGCCATTCGTTCGCGCCCGGAAGAATTCGAATTTTCCAACAACACATTGCATCATTTGAACAGTCGGCACAGGTTCCGCTTCCTCGGCGAGGACGATGTACGGATCGAGGCGGCGTGTGACTGCGCGCTCCTGAAGGCGTCGCCCGAACAGAGCAAGGCCTTCTACACCGCCTATTCGGAGTGGCACTCCACCTATTGGCGGCCGCTGCAGATCAACCGCGAATTCGCCTCGCACTTCGCCCCGCCGGCATTGTGGCGACGGGTCGCGGTCTGGCTGTTGCGCCGCCTGCTGTCCTGGACGCCGTCCGAGAAGACCTCCGCCCTGCAGGCGCCCCTCATCCCGCCGCAGCCGATCGTCTGACCGCATCTTGAGGCGAACCGCCGCCGCGACCCTCCCGGTCGTGGCGCGCTGTCTCGTGTGCGCATCCCGGCGCGTTGCCGGCCGCCTGTATCCATTCCGCCTGTATCCGTTCCGATCTCAATCTTGGGGCGAACCGCCGCCGCGACCCTCCCGGTCGTGGCGCGCTGTCTCGTGCGCGCACCCGGCGCGTTGCCGGCCGCCTGTATCCGTTCCGCCTGTATCCGTTCCGATCGCATCGTCAGGCCCTTGGACAAAAGGTCGCAAAAGCGTACGTTTGGGGTCTGGGGAGCCTCGTCGGAAGGCGGAGGAAACAAATGCGGCGAACGGTCTTCGCGATGCTGGGCGCGGTGGCGCTGGTCGGCGGCGCTGCGTTTTATGCCCAAACACATGCCGAGGGCGAATCGAGCGTCAATATCGGCTCGCTCACTTGCAATGTGACTGGAGGCGGCGGGTTCGTGTTCGGGACCACGCGCGATCTGGACTGCCTGTTTGCCCGGACCGACGGCAAGGCCGAGGCCTATCACGCGGCGATCCGGCGCTTCAGCGCCGATGCCGGCTTCGACGGCCGGGTGCGCCATATCGTGTGGCTGGTCTACGCTCCCGAGCCGCTCGGCACGGGCGGGCTGGCGGGCGATTTCGGCACCGGCCGGCCGCCCCTGATCGAGGGCCGTGCGCCCGAACAGACCATGCTGGTCGGCCTCGCCGACAAGCAGATCGCGCTCGCCCCGGTTCAGGTGCCGGGCGCCGCCCGGCTCAACGCCGCCGAGGGCGTCGCGGCCGTAGTGCTGCAGCGCGGCTCCTGACCCCAGGGCAGACAGGCCAGGGTGGACATCATCGACGACGGCCGTGGGTCGATCCATCTGCCGGCCCAGCGCCTCACCGCTTCCAGTGACGAGGTGCTGGACGAGATCGTGGCCGAGGAGGTCGCGATCGCGCTGGTCTATAACGGCCTCAGCCATGCAGTGATGATGGCGACGCCGCGCGACCTCGAGGACCTGGCGCGCGGTTTCTCTCTCACCGAGGGCATCGTCGAGAAGCCGTCGGAGATCTACGACATCGAGGTCGAGCCGGCCGGACGCGGCATTGAGGTGCGGATCGAGATCGCAAGCAGCCGGCTCGCCGCACTGCGCGAGCGCCGCCGCAACCTCGCCGGCCGCACCGGCTGTGGCCTCTGCGGCGTGGAGAGCCTCGATGCCGCCCTGCGCGAGGCGCCGGCCGTGCCGATGCGCCGGAGCGTGTCGCGCGCGGCGATCGACCGGGCGATGGCGGCCCTGCCGGCGGCGCAGCGGCTGAACCGCGAGAACGGCGCCACCCATGCCGCCGGCTGGGCCGCCGCCGACGGCACGCTGGTCGCGGTGCGCGAGGATGTCGGCCGGCACAATGCCCTCGACAAGCTCGCGGGCGCGCTGGCGGGATCGGGCGAGGCGGGCGAGGGCGGCTTCGTCGTCGTCACCAGCCGCTGCTCCTACGAGATGGTGCAGAAGGCGGCCGCGATCGGCGCCAACGCCATCGCCGCCGTGTCGGCGCCCACCTCGCTCGCCATCGAGACCGCCGGGCAGGCGGGCCTCGCCCTGGTCGCCTTCGTGCGTGACGGCCGCCTCACCGTCTACGCCCACCCGGAGCGGATCGCGGCATGATATTCGTCGCGACATAATCCGGTGTCATGGCGAGTCGCGCGCCGTAACCTGCACGCTGAAGTGAGGGATCTTTGGCACCGCTAAGGATCCCTCGCTGCGTTCGGGATGGCACAGGCTGGAGACTGCATGACTTCGGCGAAACAACATGTGTTCGGGATCACCGGCTGGAAGAATGCCGGCAAGACCACGCTCGCGGAGCGGCTGGTGGCCGAGTTCGTGCGCCGCGGGCGGCGCGTCGCCACCATCAAGCATGCCCATCATGCGGTCGATATCGATGAGCCGGGCACCGACTCGTGGCGCCATCGCGCGGCCGGCGCGACCGAGGTCGCGCTGGTGGGCGGCCACCGCTACGCCATCATGCGCGAGCAGGAGGAGCCGACGCTGGCCGAGGTGCTTGCGCGGCTGGCGCCCGCCGACCTGGTGCTGATCGAAGGCTTCAAGCGCGAGCCGCATCCCAAGATCGAGGTGAGGAGTGCGCAGAATGCGGATCGGCCCGCACTCTGCGCCACCGATCCCACCATCGCCGCCATCGCCGTCGATTCGGCGCCCGCCGAGCGGCATCTCCCCTGGTTCCGTCGCGACGACATCGCGGCCATCGCCGACTTCATCGCGAGCCACGTCGGCGCCTAAGTCACGCCGCCGGTTCTGCGCCTGCCCGGTGTGTGTCCGTCCGGTGTGTGTCCGCCCGGTGTGTCCCTGTCTGGTTTATGTGCCGGCCTGGTGTGTGCCTCACCGGTGTATGTCGGTCCGGTGTGTCCCTGTCTGGTTTGTGCCTGTCCGGTGTGTCCCTGTCTGGTTTATGTGCCGGCTTGGTGTGTGCCTCACCGGTGTGCGCCTCACCGGTGTGCGTCGGTCCAGGGTGTGCCTGTCTGGTGTGTCCCTGTCTGGTTTGTGTGCCGGCTTGGTGTGTGTCTCAGTGGTGTGCGCCTCACCGTAGTGCGTCGGTTCGGGCCTGCTCGATCGCCTGCCAGACGCGCTCGGGGGTGGCGGGCATGTCGAGCTCCGTGACGCCGAGGGGCGCCAGCGCGTTCATGATCGCGATCATCACCGCCGGCAGGGCGCCGACGCAACCGGCCTCGCCCGCGCCCTTGGCGCCCAGCGGATTGCTGTCGGTGGGCGTGGGATTGCTGATCACCTCGATGTTGCACATCGTGTCGGCGCGCGGCATGCCGTAATCCATGAAGCTCGCCGACAGGAGCTGGCCGGAACCGGGCTCGTAGACGACCTGCTCGGTCAGGATCTGGCCGGCGCCCTGCGCCACGCCGCCGTGGATCTGGCCCTTCAGCGTCAGCGGGTTGATGACCGTGCCGACATCGTCGACCACGAGATAGCGCAGCAGGTCGACCACGCCGGTGTTCGGGTCGACCTCGACCTCGCAGATGTGGCAGCTGTTGGGGAAAGTGTCGCGCGGCGGCGCGAAGGTCGCCTGCTCGAAGAAGCCGGGTTCCATGCCACGCGGAAGCCGCGCCGGCTGGAAGGACGCCATGGCGACCTGCTTCAGCGTCAGGCCGCGGTCGGTGCCGGCGACGGTGAACTTGTTGTCGGCAAATTGGATGTCGGCGGCCGAGGCCTCGAGCAGATGCGCGGCGAGCTTGCGTCCGCGTTCGATGATCTTGGCGGCCGCCCCCACCAGCGCGCCGCCGCCGGAGACCATCGAGCGCGAGCCGTTGGAGCCCATGCCGAAGGCCACGCGGTCGGTGTCGCCGTCGATGTAATGGACGTCCCTGGGGTCGATGCCGAGCTTCTCGTGCAGGATCTGCTTGAACATCGTGTCGTGACCCTGGCCGTGGGTCTTGGTGCCCAGCAGCACCATGACCGTGCCGCTGGGGTTGAAGCGGATCTCGGCATATTCGGGCGCCGGTCCGGCCGCCTGCTCGATGGCATTGGCGAGGCCGAAGCCGCGCAGCTTGCCGCGCTGCTGCGACTCCTTCCGGCGGGCGGCGAATCCCGCCTGGTCCGCGGCTTCGAGCGCCATCTCCATGTTCTTTTCGAAGTCGCCGCAGTCGTAGTAGGGACCGAGCGCCGTCTTGAGCGGCAGTTTGGTCGTGGGAATGATGTTGCGGCGCCGGAGCTCGATCGCATCGATGCCGAGCTCCGCCGCCGCGGCCTCGATCACGCGCTCGATGAGATAGATCGCCTCGGGCCGACCGGCGCCGCGATAGGGCGCGGTCGGCGGCGTGTTGGAGAGCACGCCGTTGATGGCGGCATAGGCGGCCGGGATGTCGTAGACGCCCAGCACCGTGCCGATATTGCCGAACGGCGTCAGAAGCTGGCGGTCGGACGCGACATAGGCGCCGATATTCGCATCCATGTGGACGCGCACGGCCAGGAACTTGCCGTCGGCATCGAGGGCGAGCTCGATCTCGCCGATATTGTCGCGGCCATGCTCGTCGGCCATCAGCACCTCGGAGCGTTCGCACGTCCATTTGACCGGCCGCTCCAGCTTGCGCGCCGCCCACAGCGTCAGGCGATGCTCGACATATTGCCAGCCCTTGAGGCCGAAGCCGCCGCCGACATCCTGGCACACGACGCGAACCTTGCTCTCCGGTACCTTGAACACCTGGTTGGCCAGCATGTTGCGAACGCGGTGCGGATAGTTGACGTCGGCATAAAGCGTGAACCGGTCCTCGCCCTCGTCGTAGGTCCCGATGGCGCCGCGCGGCTCCATGTACTGCGCATGCACGCGCGTGATCACGTAGCGCCGCTTGACGATGCGGTGGGCGCGCGCGAACGCCGCCTCGGTCGCCGCCTTGTCGCCGCGCTCGTAGAGATGCGAGATGTTGTCGGGGTTCTCATCCCAGACGCGGGGCGCGCCCGGCCGGGCCGCGTCGGCCGTCGACGTCACCGACGGTAGCGGCTCGTAGTCGACCTCGACCAGCTCGGCGGCATCCTTGGCCTCGGCCAGGGAGTTGGCGATCACCATGGCCACCGGATCGCCGACATAGCGCACGCGATCGACGATCAGGGCCGGCCGCTGCGGCGCGAACATCGGCGAGCCGTCGGCCTTCTTGCGCGGCATGTTCGCCTTGGGCATGCCGAGGCCGTCGGCGAGATAGTCCTTGCCCGTATAGACGGCGACCACGCCGGGCGCCGCGGCGGCGGCGTCGACATCGATCGCCCGGATGCGGGCATGCGCATGCGGCGAGCGGACGAACACGCAATAGGCCTGGTGGGGCATATTGACGTCGTCCTGAAACCGACCACGGCCGCGCAGCAGCCGCGTATCCTCAAAGCGTGTTACCGGCTGGCCAACACCGAACTTCATCATGACCTCAAACTTTCAAACTCGACTCGTGCGCCCAAAACGGGATGACTTCTACTCCAATGCTCGTCGTCCCGGGTCCGCGCGGTAACCTTGCACGCTTGAGCAGAACGTGGTCGAGGAACCTTTCCCTCGACGATTTGCGGCATATCGTCGAAGAGGACCGCTCCACTGCGCCTCGCCGCGGCACGCGGGCTGCCGCACTCGACTCCGCTCCGGTCGGGGCGGCGGAGCGGACCTGAACTCATCCCACCCTATTCCGCCGCCTTCAAATCGACGGCGTCCCAGTTGGGCTTCAATACCTGCGGCTGGAATTCGTGGCCGTAGAAATCCTCCTGGTAGTATTCGCTCTGATGGGTGGCGGGCCGCGATCCCCAGCCCAGCTCGATCATCCAGTTGGAGGGATTGAGGAAGTAGAACGAATGCTGATGGTCGTTGGAGTGCTTGCCCATCGTGATGCCGATCGGGAGGTTGCGCTTCTGCACCAGCTGGTAGGTGTAATAGAGGTCATCCAGGCTCTCGAACTCGAGCATCAGATGGTTGATGCGCTTGCTGCCGCCGAGGCCAAAGGCGAGGGTGTGGTCGCGGTCGTTGCAATGCATGAACAAGGCCTCGCCCACCGTCCCGTCCGGCCGCGGGACCTTGTATTCGATGCCGCCGCGCATGCCGAGCAGGCGATAGAACCGGTAGGTCGCGTCGAGATCGGTGTTGCGGACGATGCAGTGTCCCATTCCGGCCGTGCCGGTTGCGAAGCGCCCGTACATCCGGCGGCCGGGATGGAACGGCTTGCTGTACTGCACATGCGGGCCGTGGAAGATCTCCAGCGGATTGCCGTTGGGATCCTCCAGCGTCATCAGTTCCAGCACGTGCCGGCCTTCGGCCTGCGCGCGCGAACAGACCTGATGGCGCACGCCGGCCTCGTCCAGCACCTTCCGCATGCCGGCGAATTCCTCCGGCCCGGCCACCCTCAGGCCGAGGCAGGTCAGGTCGTCGCTGCCGTCCTCCTCGACGATCAGCCGGTGATGCCAGAAATCCATGCGCAGGTAGCAGCGCCCGGGTTCGCCTTCGTCGACCACTTCGAGGCCGAGGATTTCGCTGGCGAATTCCTTCCATCGATTCAGGTTGCCGACGCCGATCGCCATGTATCCGAGTTCGGTGATGGTGGACATTTCCTCATCTTTCGTTGTTCTGGCACGATATTACGAGGAAATATCGATATTCGTAAACGTCGCAGTTTTCTCGCATCGCGTCGCCAGACGCAGCTTGAAGGCTCGGTTGACACTATTCCGGGGCCGGCCGGACTCCTTCGTGCATGGATTGGCGGAAGCTGGAGACGTTCTCCTTTGGCGACAGCCCCGAACTGGCGGACGAACTGCTTGCGCTCGTGCTGGCGGGAACCAGGCGGGCGACCTGCCGGTCGGAGAGCCAGGGCCTGCTGTCGGCGGATTCGGCAAGAGGATGGTCGTTCCGGGCGGGCAAGGCGCTCCGAAAGCCGTCCTGAAGACGATCGAACGGGAGAAGCGACGGTTCGACGAAGTCGACGCGGCTTTTGCCCATGACGAAGGCGAAGGGGATCGCTCGCTGCACTACGGGCGCGCGGCGCACACGAGATACTTCACCCGGCTTGGATGGTTCGCACCCGACATGATGCTCTGGTGCGAGCTGGTCGAGCGCCTGGATTCAAGTCGCCGGCGGCTATCCCGGCAACGGCTTCTCGGTCACCTTCGGCCAGTAGGTGCCGAAGCTCCAAAGGTTGCCTTCGATGTCGCGGCAAGCGAAGTCGCGGCTGCCGTAGTCGGTATTGTGCAAGGGCATCTCGATCTTGGCGCCTGCGGCCTTTGCCTTGTCGTGCAGGCGATCCGGGTCGTCGACCGCGAGATAGAGCGCATCGGTGCGGCGGCCGGCGGGATCGCCGACCAGCTTGCCGTAGTCGTCGTCACGGGCCGGGCCCAGCATCAGGAGCGAGGAGCCGATGGCAAGCTCCGCGTGCAGCACCGCGCCGTCCTTGCGGTAGACGACGTATTCGGTGAAGCCCAGCACATCCTTCAACCAGCGGATCATCGCTTCGGCATCTTTGCAGCGCAGCGTGGGATAGAGGCGCGGCGCTTCGAGCGTTTTTGCTTGGGTCATGGGGGCTCCTTCCAATGGGGTCTGCGGCCAATATGGGATCGCCAGGTCCGTCTGGCTTGAAGATTTGTAACCTGCACGGGAGGTACCGCATCGGAAACCTTCCGGCAGCGACCATCGTTGATGGAAGCGGAAGGATACGGTCATGCCGTCAAGCAAACGCTCCAGGATCAATGCCGCAGACGCTCGCATCAAGGCGGATAGTGCGCGCAGAGCGGCGGTGTCAAAAGGTGCAGGCCGTCGAGAGAAAGCCGACCTGAGGCTTCTCGAACAGAAGGAAGTGGCGGAGTCGCTGCGAGCGAAACGTGCCGATCGTGGGTCCCGAAGGACAATCTCGAAAGAAACGAAGCTCGATCAGGCGCTCAAGGACACTTTCCCCGGAAGCGACCCCGTATCGTTCGTCGAAGCCGCACCAGGCCGGGAAGGCAAGGCCGCTCCAAAGAGACGAGCGGGCACCCGACGACCGGCCTCGAATCGAAAGGCCGCGAGGTCGCGGACGAAGGCACGCGATCGACAAGATTGACGAGACTGAACGGTGTTCCGGCAATGCGCCGGTCCGCGGCGCCTTTTGCCGTGCCGCCGCTTCGATCAGCATTCCTCGCTGGCGCGACCTGTCATGACGCAGCTTCGGCTCAATCGCACGGCGGTCCATCTCGCCATCGACATGCAGCGCCTGTTTGCAGAGGCAACTCCGTGGTTCGTCCCTTGGATGCCCAAGATCATTCCGAATGTGGTCGAACTTGCCCGACGCCATCCGGAGCGGCTGGTGTTCACCCGTTTCATTCCTCCCGCCGAGGCAACCGAACTGCCGGGCACCTGGCGCCGCTACTATCAGCATTGGCGCGACATGACGCGCGAGCATCTGGACGAGCGGTTGCTTGATCTGGTCGAGCCATTGCGCAGCCTGGTCCCTCCAGCCCGGCTTTGCGACCGGCCCGTCTATTCCGCTTTCGCCAATCGTGGCCTGGCCGGCTGGCTGAAGGCCCGATCCGTCGATACGCTGATCGTGACCGGCGGCGAGACCGACGTTTGTGTCCTCGCAACCGTCATGGCGGCCGTCGATCGCGGCTTTCGCGTGGTATTGCCCACCGATGCGCTCTGCAGCTCGAGCGACACGACACATGAGGCGCTCTTGAAGGTGTTTCGCAATCGCTTGTCCCACCAGATCAGCACAGCCTCGACCGAGCAGGTCCTGAGGCTATGGGGATGACGCGCCCGACGCCCGTTGCGCAAAGTGGATCGGCTCTTCCTGCAGGACCTGTCGAGTCCTGCAGGGGCTTCTCGAGCCGCTTTACCCGGCGGGCTCGGCGCCGCTCTCGACAGGCTTGCCCTGCTCGAGCCTGTGCCCGGTGAAGGAGCGCGTCTCGATGCTGGGAAGGCCCTGCGACTCGATCTGTTCCATCAGCTCCTGCTTGCGGGCCATCAGGCGTTCGCCGAGCGCCTCCAGGTCGAGGCCGGCCTTCTTTGCCTGGGCGAACAGGCCCTCGCCGCGTTTCTCCTCTTCCTTGACGTGGTGCCGGATCTCCTCCGACAGCACGGAGACCTTGGCGTCGAAGAACTCGTCGTCAGGTCCGCTCTCGACCAGTTCGGCGACGAGCACCTTCGCGCTGTCATGCTCGACGTAGGACTCGTCGACCACATCCTCGTCCTCCACCTTGGCCTGGCATGCCGGATAGAAGATCTCCTCCTCGATCATGGTATGGACGCAGAGTTCGGCGCAGATCTGCGTGACGAGCTCCGTCTTGCGCTCCGCCCCATGGGCTTTGTCGAACTGCTCGAACAGGGTCTCGACCTTGCGGTGATCTGCCTTCAGCAGCGCGACGGCGTCCATGCTCTTTCTCGCCATGCTTTCCTCCGTTGGTGGATAGGGTCGATGAGCGGCTCAGCGCCAGAACAGCGCCAGCAGGATGATGATGGGCAATGGGATGCCCAGCAGCCAAAGCAGGATGCCTCTTCCGAATCCCATGCGAGTCTCCTCTCCGTCTGCAAACGTCACCGGGCGCCGTAGCGAAGACGACCGTCGCGCACGGCGCCGCCTTCCCAGGCGGCGAGGCTGGCGGCAAACGCTCCGGCAAACATTGCGGCCACGAGCCAGAACGAGATCATCGTGGCGACCCGGCGCGCGGTCTCTGCGGCCTGCCGTGCGTCGGCCTCGACCGCGGTCACACGTTTCTCGGCGTCGGCCATGGACAGGCCCGTGCGGGCGGACACCAGCGTGGCGAGCCGGGTCCTTTCGTCCTGACTCATGACGTGGCCGGGGCGGACGGCCGCGGCGAGCAAACGGCCTGCCGCCCCGCGGTCGGCCATTGCGTCCTTCGCGGCATCAGCGGGTTGTGCCGGAGCAAACAGGCGGTCGGTCAATGCAAGGGAAAGATCGCGACTGTTCGCAACGGCTCCGGTCACTTCCCGGGCCGCCCCGCCGGTGACCGTCGTGCTCGCCGACCCCAGGATGATCGCCCCGGCAACGACCGCCACCGCCCAGGCCGTGAGACCGTGGGCGGTGTCGCGAAAGAAGGCTTCGTGCGGGTGGGTGCCGTGCCAGAGAGAACGCAGGCGGCCGGACAGATATCCACCTACGGCCGATGCCAGGATGGCTGTTGCGGTGAGGTAGATACCGGCGACGGTCGCGGCCTTGGTGGTGTCGGCCGCGCTCGCGTGGGACCAGGGATTGACGACGCTGAACCCGATCCCGCTGCCGAGGGCGAGCAGCGCCATCGACAGGGCCGTCATGACGACGGCGCCGGCGAAGATGGCCGGCCAGGAAATGGCAGATATCGGGGTATTTTCGTTCTCGACGACAACCGTGTCGACCATGGGGACCTCCAGAGACCCGACCGGGCCGAGTGACGTCGGGACATGAGATAAGGGAACGCCGAATGGAGGGAAGCGTTCCTTGGGTCGAAGGTCGGGCGCTCGGGGCGAGGGCACTCGGGACGAAACAGACGGCATCAACGGACGGCATCGATGTCGCCGACGGATTGCCCGCAGCTCGGGCGGCCAAGCGGGGACATGCAAGACAGGCCCTGCCGGCCGGAATCGGAAACGCAACCTCGATAGCTGCCTTCAAGGCCGTGATAGATGCCTTCAAGGCGTGGATCCACGGCATGGATCTGATCGCTGCCGGATGCAGGGGAGGTCCTGCGGATACAGACGGTCCAGCGGATGCAGGCGGTGTCCTACCGATGCAGACGGCCCTACGGATGATGCAGACGGTCCAGCGGATGCAGGCGGCCCTACGGATGCAGGCGATGTCCTACGGATGCAGGCGATGTCCTACGGATGCAGATGGTGTCCTACCAATGCAGACGGCCCTGTGGATGCAGACGGCCCTGCGGATGCAGACGATGTCCTAAATGATATCCCGCAGCCGGTCGTCCATCTGCGCCTCGCGCCGCGCCCAGGTCGTGGGCGATTCGCCGGCGAAGGCGGTGAACTCGCGGGCGAGGTGCGCCTGGTCGGCGTAGCCGCAATCGGCGGCGATCATCGCCCAGGAGCCGACGCTGCCCGTCCGCGCCATCTCGCGGGCGCGATGGAAGCGCATCATGCGCGCGACCGACTTGGGGCCGAGGCCGATCTCGGCCTGAAAGCGGCCGACCAGATGCTTGCGGCTCCAGCCGATCTCGCGCGCGACCGCATCGACCCGCGCATTGCCGCCGGCCCGCGCCAGCGTCCGGTAGGCAAAGACGATCTCGGGCGAAGGCCGATAGGCAATGCGGCGCGCGACGAAATCCTCGACGAGATCGAAGCGCGCCGGCCAGCAATCGCCGGCCGCCAGCCGTTCGCGGAGCCTGCGGGCGTCGCGTCCCAGCACATCCTCGAGATCGACCATGCGTCCGGCCAGTTCGGCCACGGCGCCGCCGAAGAAGCGATAGGCGCCGAGCGGTGTGAAGTCGATCTGCACGCACTCGGCCGCACCGTCGGACTGGATGTGCACGGGGCCGGCCCACAATCCGGCGGCGAAGTTCTCCTGCCGGTCGGCGGGGTTTGGGGCACGGCCAAGCGCGATCGAGAACGGTGTGCCGAAGCTCACGATCAGCGGTATGAGCAGCGGCGCCGTCTGGCGCATGCCGTAGAGGCCGCGGGCCGTTTCGCGGTAGCCGCTGAGGCCCGCCACCAGGCCCGCGAGCTGCGGCCCGGGTTTGCGGCGGTGCAGGTCGAACGAGCAGGGCGCGTCCATCTCGACCTCGACCCTAGACCAGCCAGCTCCGGAAGACGAGCAGCCACGAACGCGGCGGCACCGCACGGGCTGCGCGCATGCGCAGCAGCATGCGGGCATATTGCTTGTCGCCGAGCGCCGTCACGAACTTCTCGCGGCCCACGATCATGGCGTCGAGCATGCGGTCGAGCATGCGCTGATGCGTGTCGCCCCAGTTGCGCGCCGAGAGATGCAACCGCCCGCCCAGGATCGGGTTGTTGGCGGCGAAGTTCCGGCCGTGCAGGCGATAGCTGTAGAGCGGCTCGTCGATCAGCAGCGAGCCCGCCACCATCTGCGCCATGACGACGATGTAATAGTCCATGTGCAGCCGGAAGGTCTCGTCGTCGTCGGGAAAGACGAGGTCGATCAGCGAACGGCGGAACATCATCGACGAGGTCGAGACCCACACCCAGTGCACCAGCCGCTTGGTGTAGAGCCGGTAGGGCGTTTGCGTCTGCCAGTGAGCGGTGCGCATCGCGGGATCGAGCCTGGGTACGCGCGCCGGATCGATCGGTGCGAAGGCGCGGCCGCGATCGGCCACCGCCCGATCCTTGCCGAACCAGTAGACCGCGCCCGCGATCACCTGGCTCTTGCCGTCGATCAGCCGCGCATTGCAGGCGGTGAAACTCACGGCGTAGCTCTCGTTGAGATGCGCCGCGAGATGGCGTTCGAGGAAATCCTCGTTCCAGAGATCGTCCGAATCGAGGAAGCAGACGAAGGGCGCGCTGGTGTGCTCGAGGCCCGCGCGCGTGGCGCCGGTCTGGCCGACATTCCTTGGCAGCCGCACCAGCGAGAAGCGCGGATCCTTCAACTCGTCGAGCGTCTGCTGGATCACGGCGGCCGAATTGTCGGTCGAGGCGTCGTCCACGATCACGCACTCGAAGTCGCGCCATGTCTGCCGCGCCACCGACTGCACCGCCGCGGCGATATAATCCGCGCAATTGAAGCAGGTCACGACGACGGAGATCTTGGGAAGGGTGGTGTCGGTCATTGTCTATCGGAGAGCACGCTACCCCAACCGTATCATCCCGAGAACCGTGTCATCCCGAGCGAAGCGAGGGATCTTTGATCCGGCGCGGCAGAAGACCCCTCGCTTCGCTCGGGATGACACGCTGGCCTGCGAAAATGCCGGTCTTCAATCTGCCGCCGGTCCCAGGAAGTCGAAGTCGACACCTTCGTCGGCCTGCAGGACGGTGCGATGGAAGAGGCCGGTGTAGCCGCGGTCGCTGCCGGGATGGGCGGGTGGCGCCGTCCAGGCCTTGCGGCGCTTCTCGAGCTCGTCGGCCGAGACCAGTAGCTCGAGCTTGCGGTTGGGCACGTCGAGCGTAATGCGATCGCCTGTCTTCACCAGCGCCAGCGGCCCGCCGACAGCCGACTCGGGCGCCACGTGCAGGACGATGGTGCCGAACGCCGTACCGCTCATGCGCGCGTCGGAGATGCGGATCATGTCCTTCACGCCGGCGCGCGCGAGCTTCATCGGGATCGGGAAGGAGCCCGCCTCCGGCATGCCCGGTGCGCCCTTGGGCCCGGCATTGCGCAGGACGAGGATGTCGTCGGCCTTCACGTCGAGCTCGGGATCGTCGCCGCGCGCGGCGAGATCGGCCAGCGAGTCGAACACGACGGCGCGGCCGGTGTGCGTGAGAAGAGCAGGTGTCGCCGCGGTATGCTTGATGACCGCACCGCGCGGCGCGAGGTTGCCGCGCAGCACCGCCATGCCGCCGGTCGGCTTGATCGGATTGGCGGGTGTGCGGATCACCGTCTGATTGGGCACGATCTCGGCCGCGTCGATCACTTCCTTCAGCGTCTTGCCTGCGACCGTGCGGCAGCTCACGTCGAGATGATCGCGGATCTCCTGCATCAGCCGCGAGTTGCCGCCGGCCCAGTGGAAATGCTCCATGTAGTGGTCGCCCGACGGCTTGAGATCGACCAGCACCGGCACCTTGCGGCCGATCGCATCGAACTGTTCGAGCTCGATCGCGACCCCCAGCCGGCGCGCGATGGCGGTGAGATGCACGAGCGCGTTGGTCGAGCCGCCGATCGCCTGCAGCACGGTGAGCGCGTTGCGGAACGCCGCTTCGGTCATGATCTCGCTGGGCCTGGGCCCGTGCTGCCTGGCCATCTCGGCCGCGAGCTTGCCGCTCTGCTCGGCCAGCCGCAGGCGGTCGGAATGCGTGGCCGGCGTCGATCCGCTGCCGGGCAGGCCCATGCCCAGCGTCTCGACGATGCAACCCATGGTGCTCGCCGTGCCCATCACCATGCAAGTGCCCTTGGTCGGCGCCAGCCGCTCGCTCACGCGCTCGATGTCGTCCTGGGAGAAGGTGCCGGCGCGATACTGGCCCCATAGGCGCCGGCAGTCGGTGCAGGCGCCCAGCACCTCGCCCTTGAAGTGACCGACCAGCATCGGTCCCACCGGCAGGACGACGGCGGGACGATCGACGCTGGCCGCGGCCATGAGCTGGGCGGGCAGGGTCTTGTCGCAGCCGCCGATCAGCACCACGGAGTCCATCGGCTGGGCGCGGATCATCTCCTCGGTGTCCATCGCCATCAGGTTGCGCAGGAACATGCTGGTGGGATGGGAGAAGCTCTCGTGGATCGAGACGGTGGGGAACACCATCGGCAGCGCGCCCGCCAGCATCACACCACGCTTCACCGCCTCGATCAGGTCGGGGACGTTGCCGTGGCAAGGATTGAAGTCGCTCGCGGTGTTGGTGATGCCCACGATCGGCCGGTCGAGGGCATCGTCGGAATAACCGCCCGCCTTGATGAAGGCCTTGCGCAGGAACAGGGAGAAGCCGGCATCGCCATAAGTGGCGAGGCCCTGCCTGAGCCCCGAAGCCTTCGGCGGTTCCGATCCATTCTTCTTGCGCGATGCCATGTCGGTCTACTCCCTGACCACTTTCTCTCTTCTCTTCCTCCACGCCTGGTCTTTCCCCCGGCGGGAGAGGAACATGAGGAAGAGGACGCTGCCTTTCATACTCCTCTTTCCCGTGCCGGGGAGAGGGCGGGCGAGGGGGCGATCATGTCCCCTTCCAGGCCTGCCGCCCAGCGTGCATGGGCGAGCGGATCGCGGCCTTCGACGATGGTGCGGGCAAGCTCGAGCCCCATCAGGGCGCCGAACTTGAAGCCGTGGCCCGAGCAGGGCGACATCACCCAGCCGGCATTGCCCTGCTTCTCGACGATGAAGCGCTCGTCCCCGGTCACGGTGTAGAAGCAGACCTTCAGTCGTTCGATCCGCCAGTGCTCGAAGCCCTGCAGCAGACTGCGGCCACGCGCGAGCAACGGCTCCAGCTCCGCAGCGCTCGCTTCGCGCGCGCCGGTCGGATCGCCGGTGCGACTGAATGCATGGTCGCCGATCTTGAGCCCGCGACCCTGCCTCGGCGGCACGAGGTAGAGGCCGACATCGCCCGTCTGCTCGATGATCATCGGGCCCTTGTTCCAGGCGTCGCGCGCGGCGACGGGCAGATCGAAATAGGCGACGACCTGGCGCGAAGGCGTGAGCCGGGAGGCGAGCGGCGGCAGCAGGCGCGTGACCCAGGCGCCGGCCGCGACGACCATGACGTCGGCATCGTGTACGGCGCCTGTTTCAGTGACGATGCAGGCCCGGTCGAGATCGACCGTGCGCACCGGCGTGTGCGCATGAAGGGAGATGTCCGGCCTGGCGGCGAGCCGGCGGGCCAGCGCGTTCACGATATTTTGAGCGAACAGCACGCCGCCCGTCTCGATCCAGAAGGCGCGCTCCACGCCGCCGGTCTTCAGCAGCGGAAAGCGGCGCGGCAGGTCGGCCACCGCGATCTCCGTCATGGGGCGACCGATCGCCGCAAGCGAAGCGGCCGATCGCTCGGCCCAGCGCGCGCCGTTGCCGCTCAGCGCCAGCGTGCCGGTGGGCGCGTAGAAGCGTTCGCCGAGTTCGCCCCAGAGAAGGTCCCAGGCGGCGAACGCGTCATCGATCAGCTGCGCGTAGCCAATGTGCTCGCCGTAGGGATGGCGGATCAGCCGGTGCTCGTCGAAGGAAGACCCAAGTGTATTGGGCAATTCGCCCTGCTCGAACACTTCGACGCGGCAGCCCTCGCGCGCCAGGGCCCAGGCGGTGGCGAGTCCCATGATGCCGCCCCCGACGATGATCGCTTTCGGCGCTTTCATGAGCGTTCTCATGGCGCGGCACGCGCCTCGGCGCAACCGGTCGGTCGGACGCGAGAGGCGATGACTCGAACGGCCGCTGTTGCGCTTCGCCGGGAAGGTGCTGCTCATGTGCACCCGCGGGGCTTGCCAAAATCCACGCATTCGGCGTTGATGCGGCATGCGCTTACACAACCCGTCTGGTGGGTGAGGAAGGGTGGGACAGATGGCAATGACGATGCTGCAGATGTCGGGATTGGCCCCGACGCCGGCGACGATGGCGGATGGGGTGCTGCTGATCGTCGATGCGCAGCGGGAATACACCGACGGGCTTCTGCCACTCACCGGCGTTCAGGCGGCGATCGATGCATTGGCGGTGCTGCTGGAGAAGGCGCGCATCGCCGGAGCGCCGGTGATCCATGTCCGCCACAAGGGCCCGAGCAAGGCCTTCAACCCCTCCTCGAGCGGTTACGAGATCGTGAAGCAGCTGACGCCGCGCAATGGCGAGGTCGTCGTCGACAAGGGGCTGCCCAACGCCTTCGCCGGCACCGAGCTGGCGCGGCATCTGGGGGCAACGAACCGCAAGAACCTCATCGTCGGCGGCTTCATGACCCACATGTGCATCTCCGCGACCGTGCGCTCGGCCACCGACCATGGCTACATGAGCACGATCGCCGCCGATACCGTCGCGACGCGCGACCTTCCCGACGCGACCGGCGGCGCCACCCTCACGGCCGATGCCGTCAACAAGATCACGCTCGCCGCCTTGTCCGACCGCTTCGCCTGGATCGTGCCGGCCGCCGCCAAGATCGGCTGAGTTCTCTTCTCTTCTCTTCTTTTACATCAGGTGGGGAGAGAGCTTCTCCTCCATCAGGTGGGAAGAGAGCTTCTCCTCCATCAGGTGGGAAGAGAGCTTCTCCTCCATCAGGTGGGAAGAGAGCTTCTCCTCCATCAGGTGG
>JAFEBU010000015.1 GCA_018242505.1 Pseudomonadota bacterium | reverse complement strand
GTGCGCCGCTCGGCCACCGCACTTCTGCGCATCATCGACGACGTCCTCGACTTCTCCAAGATCGAGGCCGGCCGGATGGAGCTGGAAGAGGCACCGTTCTCGCTGCGCGCGCTCGTCACCAGCACGGTCGAGACGCTCTCGGTCCAGGTCGAGAACAAGGGGCTGGCGCTCCACACCACGATCGAGCCTGGCACGCCCGACGCTTTGCTGGCCGACGTCACGCGCCTGCGCCAGATCCTGTTCAACCTGATCGGCAATGCCACAAAGTTCACCGATGTCGGCCGCATCGCTGTACGGGTGTGTGCGCCACACGCCGACGACAAGGCGGTGACGCTGGCACTCTCCGTCTCCGATACCGGCATCGGCATGGATCGCCGCCAGCAGGAGCGGCTGTTCAAGCCGTTCTCGCAGGCCGACAGCTCGACGACGCGGCGCTACGGCGGCACCGGTCTTGGCCTGTCGATCGTGCGCCGCCTGGCCGAGCTGATGGATGGCACCGTGGCCGTCGAGAGTGCGCCGGGCCAAGGCTCGACCTTCACCGTGACATTGAAAGTCCGGCGCAGTGCTGAAACGCCGCGCGAGACGGTCGCCGACGAGACGGCAAGGGACAGCCTGCCGCTCTCCGCGCCGGGTGCGCGCGTGCTGGCGGTCGACGACAACGACGTGAACCTGGAGGTCCTGGTCGGCCAGTTCGAGATCCTGGGCATCGCCCTCGACACCGCGAGCAATGGCATCGAGGCGCTGACGCTATGGCGCAGTCGACCCTATGCCTTGGTGCTGACCGACATCCATATGCCCGACATCGACGGCTTCGAGCTCACCCGTCAGATCCGGGCCGAGGAAAGCGCCAATCTCGATCGGCTGCGCACGCCGATCCTGGCTCTCACCGCCAATGCCCTGAAAGGGGAGGCTGAGCGCTGCCTGGCCGCCGGCATGGACGGCTACCTCACCAAGCCGCTCACCCTCGACCGCCTGCGCGAAGCCATCCTGCATCAGACGGTCGCCGCATCCGATGGCGAAGGTCACATCGCTGTCGATCGGTCCGTGGTGTCCGACATGTTCAACGGTGATCCTGCCATCGTGGAGCGCGTACTGGGACGATTCCGAAAGGCCGGCACCCGGCTGCTGGACGAGATCGCGGCCTCAGCGGACGACCCGTCACGGCTCTCCGAGCTAGCCCATCAGCTCAAGGGAGCGGCCAGGGCCGCCGGAGCCCGGCGGCTGGGCGATCTTGCCGAGACCCTGGAGACGTCGGGCAGCTCGGCCGACATCGAGGCATTGCGCACCGAATGGCGCAAGGTGATCTTCGAACTCAGTCCAGTGTGAGGCGCGTCCGACCGGCGGTGCGCCCCTCGGCGACAGGTCACTCGGCTGCGCGGGCCGTCGCACCGAACCTCGGCACATTCTCGACATCGTCGACCAGCGCTTCGGGTCCCTCTGTCGGCAGGATCTTGGCATAGTTCAGGGCGCCATCGATATCGCCTTCCCAAATCTCGCGCGGCAGGTCGTAGAGCAGTTCGATGCCGTAGCCATTGGGATCGTGGATATAGAGGCTGTGCGTCATGCCATGCTCGACGCGGCGATCGAACTTCACGCCCTTCGCTTGCAGGAAGGCGAGTTGCTGCAGCCACGCCTCCTGGCTCGGCAAGGTGATGGCGATGTGGTTCACCGCCAGCGGCATGCCGAACATCTGCCAGTCCTTGGGTGGCTCCGGCAGGGCGCGGTTCTCGACCAGCGCGATATCGTGATGATGGGTCTTGCCGCCACGGTCGCCGCTGTAGAAGCGCATCTTGGGCGGATTGGGACGCTGCGGCGTCGGCTTCAGCTCGCCGACCAAGCGGAAGCCTATAAGCTCGGTCCAGAAGCGATGCGATTCCTCGAGATCGCGGACATTGAGCACGAGATGGTTGATGCCGCGCGGCATCACCGCCTGCGTCGGCGTGGCAGACTTGCCGGTGAGCGGTTGATCCATGGGACTCCTCCTTATGAGGCGGCCGACGCGACCCGACGGTCCGCGATATCTTGACCGTTATCCCACTCCTCCTGCAAGAAACGGTCAAGCAAGCGATTGGCCCGGCCGCGGTCGGCCAGCGCCAGTAACTGGGCGGCAATCAAGTTACGACCGGACGACCCCAGATAAAAGCGCTCGTACTGCTCGTTGCGACTGCCAAGGGCGGTGCCGGTGAAGTCCCAGGCCAGCCGGAACAGGCGGCTGCGCGCCTCGGCGTCGACGCCGACGCCACGCAGGTACTTGTCGATCAGGGGCCGTAGCGCCTCGTCCTCGAGTGCCCCCCGCGCCGGGGTCGTGAGCAGGTTGTGCGAGCCGATCAGGCGGATGATCTCGTTGACCCGCGGGAACCAGACCGGAAGCGCCGCCCGCAGCGCCCCGAGCGGGCGGCCGTCGCACGCCCACAGGCCGTTGCCGACCTCGGAGGCGGCGTGCTCCGCAGCGTAGATCGAGGCACGCGCGAACTCGACATACATCGAAATCTCTCCCAGCATCTGCTGCGTCGCCGGCTGGCTCGCCGAATTGATCGTCTCGGCCATGCGCGTCGCCATCCCCCAGGCGAATTCAAGCTTGGTCTGCGCCCGGATCATGGTCTGCTGCAGAATGTTGCGCCACCAGCTCGTCTTCATGACGGTGTTGTAGGCTTCGAGGTTGGCGTCGATGAACAGCCGCTCACGCGGCACCTCGACGTCGTCGAAGATCACGAACGCATCCTGCTCGTCGAAGCGGCTCGACAGCGGGTGCTCGAACCGATTGGTATTCACCGCCACGCTGTCGCGGCAGATGAACTTCAGGCCGGGCGTATCCATGGGGATACAGAACGAGAGCGCATGCACGTCGGCGGCATTCGGCATCATGCCGCCCGGATAGACGGCAAGCTCGTCGGCGAACGGCGCAAGTGTCGCCAGCACGCGCGAGCCACGTACCAGGATGCCGCCCGATGTGTTTTCGACCTTGTGGAGCTGCACCGGGTCGAAGCCCACCGGATACTTGCCCTTCGCGAGATCGACCGTGGAATGCACGATGGTATGGGTGAGGGAAATGTCCTCGCGCGCGAGCTTCTTCTGGTAGCGCACCAGGTTGTCCGCGCCTTCCTCTCCGCCGTTGACGGACCACTCGTCGCGGCGGCCGGCGAAGCCCGCGTAGGTGACGTTCATATAGTCCGGCGTGCGCCCCATCAGGCCGACCGAGAACTCGGCCACCCGCTCCAGCCCGCGATGCCGCCGCAAAAGATCCTCGCGGCTCTTCGGAATCATATGGCTGATATTGATCGGCTCGCCCGTCTCCGGATCGGGCATCAGGCAATCGTCGGCATGGCGATGCTGCAGGTCGAAGACCTCGGCCAGCGCCTGGGCCGCGCCGCTCAGGGCCGGATGATCGACGATCGAACGCACCCGCTCGCCGCCGACCCATACCTCGCGGTCATCCTTCAGGCCGCGCAGGAATTGCTCACCGGTCCGTGCCGCCATCCAATCCTCCCGGGACGAATCTTCATTTGATCGAAAGGCTAGTCAGGGGGCGCCCTTGCCGGAACGGCCAAAGAGAAAATAGAACGTATGACAATTTGTTATGGGAGGGCTCCATGGCCAGATCGCGCCGGGCAGTCGATGCCGTCCAGGTCTCCGATGCGCGCGAACTTGTGGCGCGGCTGCATCGGGTGAACCTCGACACGCTGCCGATCCTGCACGAGCTTCTGCGCACCCGGAGCGTCACGCGGACAGCGCGCGCGTTCGGCATGACGCAGCCGGGCGTCAGCCGCGTCCTGCGTCAGTTGCGCGCCATCTTCGAAGACCAGTTGTTGGTGCCGATCGGCCGCGACGCGCAGCTCACCCACCGGGCCGAGGCGCTGATCGATCCGCTGCATCGCGCACTGGTCGAGATCGGCCTCCTGCTCGATTCGACCAATCCGTTTGATCCCGCCACCGAGGCCGTGCATTTCGTCGTCACCACCGCCGACTATGTGAGCCTGCTGCTGGCGCCGTTGCTGACGGAGATTTGCGCCACCGAAGCGCCGAACGTCGTCCTGGAGTTCACAGACGCGGCACGACTGCGCAGTCCAGACGATCTTGCACGCATCGATTTCCTGATCGGTCCGCGCGCCTTCGGCGAGCGGCTGGGCAAGCGGGTGGGCGCGATGCCACTGTGGCGCGACGACATCGTCTGCATCGCCGCCGAGGCCAATCGCACCATTCCCGGGCGCATCACGGCCGAGCAGTTTCAGCAAAGCCGCCAGGTCGGCATGAAGTCCGCCCCGGGCGTTCCGCCGGATGTCCGCCTGCAGCTTCAGCCGACCTCGGCGCTCGAAACGTCGCTGGTTTGCACCACGCCCAATTTCCTGGTGATCGGTGCCGTGGTCGAACAGGCCGATTGCACGGCCCTTGTTCCGCGCAAGGTGGCGCAGGAGCTGATCCGTTCGCGTCGGTTGCGCATCGTCGAGCTCGCCTATCCGCATCGCCGACTGATGATCGACGCCTATTGGAGCCTGGCCGCCAGCAGCAAGCGTGGCCACAGCTGGTTCCGCAGCCTGCTCGCGCGGGCGTCGAAGCGGTTGCATTAGGGCCCACTTCTTCCCTCACCCAAAGCGAGGTGTCGGCATCATACGCCTACAGTGGATCACGAGCCTCCACTCCCTCCCGTCGTGGTCAAGACCTCTTCCTCCCCAGCCTGGGGAGGAAGAGGTCAACGTCGCGTCAGGCGCTCGACGACGAGGTCGAGCTGGTCGTAGTCGCGGATCTCGAGCGTCATCACGCTCTGCTCGCCGAGTCCGCGCAGGACCAGAGACGCCTTCAGGCCCAGCGCTTCCTCGATGCGGCGCTCCAGCGCCTTGGTGTCGGCGGTCTTGGTACCGTCGCCGGTCCCTCCGCGCTTGCCGGCTTTTCCCGCCTTGCCTCCGGACTTCTCGCCAGCCGCCAGCCGTTCCAGTTCGCGGACGCTGAGCTTCTCCTTGACCACGCGCTCGGCCATCGCCGCCGGATTGGCAAAGCTCAGCAACGTGCGCGCCTGGCCCGCACTCAGTTCCTGCCGCTGGACCATGCTCCGGACCTCCTCGGGCAGGTCGAGAAGGCGCAAGGTGTTGGCGATGTGGGGTCGGCTGCGCCCCATCGTCTCCGCCACTTCCTCCTGGGTCTGATGGAACTGCTCGACCAGGCGGCGATATCCCATGGCTTCGTCGATGGGCGACAGATCGGTGCGCTGCAGGTTCTCGATCAAGGCAAGCTGCAGGGCGTCGATATCGTCCATGCTGCGGACGACGACGGGCACCTCATGCAACTGCGCCTTTTGCGCCGCCCGCCAGCGCCGCTCGCCGGCGACGATCTCGTAGGCATCGGGCTCGCCATCCAGGGGGCGCACAAGGATAGGTTGCAAAAGTCCGAACTGGCGGACCGACTCGACCAGCCCGTCCTTGTCCGGGAAGACAGTGCGCGGCTGGAACCGGCCGGGGCGCAGATGTGCGATCGGCAGCGTGAAGGGTGTGCGCTGGGCAGGGGTCGGTCGTGGACTGTCGCCACCGGCGGCCGGCGGTGGCGCGACGGTCGCGGCGACGTCGTCGTCCCCCAGGAGAGCGGAAAGTCCGCGGCCAAGGCCGCGCGATTTAGGTGGCAGGTTCATGGGGGACCTGTTGCTGGGCCGCTTCTGCGGCGGTGCGCCGGCGACGAATGAATTCGCTCGCCAGCAGGATATAGGCCTGCGATCCGGCACAGGCATTGTCGTAGATCAGGACCGGCAGGCCATGCGACGGCGCCTCAGCAATGCGCACATTGCGCGGGATGGTGGTGCCGAACACGAGCTCGCCGAAATGTGCGCGCACATCGGCCTCGACCTGCTGGCTGAGGGTCATGCGGCGGTCGACCATGGTCAGGATGACCCCGGCGATATGCAACTTTGGGTTGAGAACCTTCTTCACCCGGTCGACGGTATTGGACAAGGCACCGATGCCCTCGAGCGCCAGGAACTCGGCCTGCAAGGGGACCAGCACAGCGTCGACGGCAACCAGGGCGTTCAAGGTGACAAGGCCAAGCGACGGTGGGCAGTCGATCAGGATGATGTCCCATCGGCCGCGGGCGTCGTCCTCGGGGCGGGACAACGCTTCGGCCAGTCGATGCTCGCGCCGTTCCATGTCGATCAGCTCGATCTCGGCACCGGCGAGCGACACCGAGGCCGGCATGACCGACAGGCCGGGGATTTGCGAGAGACGCACGGCATCGGACAGCGAGGCCAGCCCCAGCAGGAACTCATAGGCTCCGGGGGAACGTTCGTTTCGGGCAATGCCGAGACCGGTAGAGGCATTCCCTTGTGGGTCGAGATCGATCAGCAGCACCCGTTCACCGACTGCGGCAAGGGCGGTCGCAAGGTTGATGGCGGTCGTGGTCTTACCGACGCCGCCTTTCTGGTTAGCGATCGCGAAGATCTTTGGCCCGGTAGGAGGCAATGCGGAGGAGGACGGCGTCACGATCCGTTACGCTGGGAAGCGGCGTTACTTCAATGTCCCAATTATTAT
This sequence comes from Pseudomonadota bacterium, assembly GCA_018242505.1. Lineage (GTDB taxonomy): Bacteria > Pseudomonadota > Alphaproteobacteria > Reyranellales > Reyranellaceae > Reyranella. The sequence goes on along the minus strand of JAFEBU010000015.1, from coordinate 122,103 downwards.
GGGCTGCGGTCAATTCATCCCGCCATCCTTTTCCCTTGTGGAAAAGGCAAATAGCGGGATCGTTCCGATAACGGTCCGCCCACCCAAGCAGCTGGTCGAGTGGCGCGAGCGCTCGGGCGGTAATGATATCGGCCTTGGCTGACTCCACGGTTTCGATACGGCCGATCATGATTTTCGGTGCTTTCGGAAGGCCCATTCGACGGCCAGCTTCCGCGAGATAAGCGCCTTTGCGGGCGTCGGAATCAATCAGGGAGACATCGAGATCGGGCCGCAGAGCTGCCAGCACCAACCCCGGAAAGCCGCCGCCGCTTCCCAGGTCGATCAGGCTCCGCGCTTCGGACGGGATCAAAGGTGCAAGCTGGGCCGAGTCCAGAACATGGCGGACCCAGACATCCCGAAGCGTCGCCCGACCGATCAGGTTGATCGCCTTTTGCCAGCGCTCAAGGGTCTGGACCAAAAGCTCCAGGCGAGTCTCGGTTTCACGTGAAACAAGAATCCCCAGCCGAAGCATTTCCTCCCGGAAACGCCGCCGATCGACGTCAAGGCCGACCACCGATCTAAGCCGCCCGGCGGCGGACGTATTTCAGCAGGGCCACCAGGGCGGCCGGCGTGACTCCCGAGATCCTGGCCGCCTGGCCCAACGTTGCCGGCCGGTGAGCCAGAAGCTTCTGGCGCACCTCGTTACTGAGACCGCCGACTGTCGCGTAGTCGAGGTCGGCCGGCAGAACCAGGGCCTCGTCGCGCCGGTAGGCCACGATGTCCTGGCGCTGCCGAGCCAGGTAGCCTTCATAGCGCGCGTCGATTACAAGCTGTTCGGCGATCTCGGCAGGCACCGACGCCAAGGCCGGCCAGAGCGACGACAGCCGGGCCCAGTCCATGTCCGGATAGGCCAGCAGATCGAGGGCCGATCGCCGGACGCCATCCTGGTTGATTGCCACACCCCATTTGGCCAAAGCCGACGGACTGGCCGTCAGATGGCACGCGAGATCGTGCGCCTGATCCAGGGCCTGACGTTTCACGTGAAACGCCTTTGCTCGCTCGCTGCCGACGCATCCGATCGCGATGCCCTTGGGAGTCAAACGCTGATCCGCGTTGTCGGCTCGGAGCCACAGGCGATACTCCGCCCGCGACGTGAACATCCGATAGGGCTCGGTGACACCCAGGCCGACCAGATCGTCGACCAGCACACCGAGATACCCATCGGCGCGGTCGACCTGGAACGGCGCCGACCCGGCCGCCGCCAAAGCCGCATTCAGCCCGGCGACCAGCCCCTGGGCCGCCGCCTCCTCGTAACCCGTCGTCCCATTGATCTGGCCCGCCATGTAGAGACCTGGAAGCCGTTTGGTCTCCAGAGTGACGTGAAGCTCGCGCGGGTCGATATGATCATACTCGATGGCATATCCAGGCCGGAGCATGACTGCCCGTTCCAGGCCAGGAATCGTCTGCACCAAGGCGAGCTGGACTTCACGCGGCAGCGAGGTCGAGATGCCGTTGGGATAGACCGTCGGGTCGTCGAGTCCCTCCGGCTCAAGAAAGATCTGGTGTCGGTCACGATCGGCAAACCGCACGATCTTGTCTTCGATGGATGGACAATAGCGCGGACCCACACTGTCGATCTGCCCGGAATACATCGGCGCACGATGCAGATTGGCACGGATGATCGCGTGCGTAGCGGGCGTCGTCTCGGTGATATGGCAAGCGACCTGCGGCGTCGTGATCTCGCGCGTCAGGGTCGAAAAGGGTCGCGGCGGGTCATCGCCTTCCTGGCGATCGAGGCCGGCATAGTCGATCGTGCGGCCGTCGAGTCGCGCCGGCGTGCCGGTCTTGAGTCGCCCCAGCGCGAACCCGAGGACCTGCAACCTGAGCGCGAGTCTGGTGGATGGCGGCTCGACCGCTTTCGACGAAAGATCGTCTGGCACACCGCTGCGCTGGCCTTGTGCACGACCCGCAGGGATCTTGATTTCACCTAAATGGATCAGGCCTCGAAGGAAGGTGCCTGTGGTCAGGATCACGCGGCCCGATGCGATCTCCTCGCCACACTCCGTTACGACACCGCCACAATTATCACGTGTATCCAGCAAGATATCAGATACACTTTCTGCGCGTATTTCCAGATTTCTCTGCTCGGACAGAAACGCCTGCATGGCCTGCCGGTAGAGCTTGCGATCGGCCTGGGCGCGTGGGCCACGCACGGCCGGACCCTTGGAGAGATTGAGGGTGCGGAACTGGATCCCGGCGCGGTCGATGGCGCGACCCATGACGCCATCCAGCGCATCGATCTCGCGCACCAGATGACCCTTGCCCAATCCGCCGATAGCGGGATTGCAGGACATCTCGCCGATCGTGTCGAGGCGATGGGTCAGGAGCAGGGTGCGCGCGCCGAGCCGCGCGGCGGCCGCCGCGGCTTCGCAGCCGGCATGGCCGCCGCCCACCACGATCACGTCATAGAAAAGGCCCGACATGGCGGGCCTTTTACGCTTGCCGGCGGCCGGCGGTCCAGATGGCCTATGCGGCGCGTTTGCGGCCCTTGCGGCTTCGCGTCCGGATCTTTTTGTGATGCGCCGCCATGAAGCGCTCTGCTTTTTCCCGTCCGCCACCGCCTTTGAGGCTGCGCCGCAGCGCGTCCATCAGGTCGACGACCTTGCCCTCGGGCTCCTCTGGCTCGGCCGCGACCAGCGTTTCGCCCTTCTTCTTACGCGCGATCAGATCGCGCAGGGCATCCTCGTAGCGATCCTTGAATTCGCTCGGATCGAACTTGGCCTCCTGCTGATCGATGATCTTCTCGGCGATCTCCAGCATGCGTGCGTCGGGCTTGGGCAAATGGCGATCGAACACCGCGTCGCTGCTGCGGATCTCGTCGTGGCTGCGCAAGGTGGTGAGCAAGATGCCGCTGTCGCGCGGTTCGAGAGCGCACAGGCGTTCGCGCTGATGCAGCACCAGGCGGCCCAGTGCCACCTTGTTTCGCTTCTCCATGCCCGCGCGGATCACGGCAAAGGCCTCGACACCGGTCTTGCCCGACGGCGCGAGATAGTAGGGTTCGTCCCAATAGATGCGGTCGATCGCATCGGCATCGACGAAGTGATCGATGTCGATCAGACGTGTCGATTCGAGCTTCACCGCATCCAGCTCTTCCTTGTCGAGCAGGACGTACTTGTTCTTGGCGACAGCGAAGCCACGCACCAGTTCCGAGCGATCGACCGGCTTACCGGTGCCGGCATCCACCGTCTGCATGTGAATGCGGTTGTGGGTCTTTGGATTGATCAGGTTGAAATGGATGTCGGCGCCACGTTCGGTCGCGGTGTAGAGCGCGACAGGGCAGGTGACGAGGGACAGACGGAGATGGCCCTCCCAGGTGGGCCGAAGCGCGCGGCGTTGTCCTTTGGCCATGAAACTAATCCTTACCGTTCACCAACGCCTCGATGGCAGTCCGCAACGACCGCGCCGCCTTGGCGTAGCTGCCCCAGGGCTTCTCCTTCTTGAGGAGCGCCGGTGCCGTGCGGATAGTGTAGCGCCTGTGATCGAGGCCCGCCTTCACACGGCTCCAGTCGATCGGCATCGAGACGGGAGCGCCGTCGCGGGCCCGCGGAGAAAGCGGCGCCACCGCGGTCGACGTTCGGTCGTTGCGCAGATAGTCGAGGAAGATGCGGCCCCCGCGTTCCTTCTTCGCCATGTTCAGCACGTAGCGCTCGGGCTCTTCGTCGGCCAGCCGACGGCAGATCTCCTTGGCGAACATCTTGGCCGCGTCCCAGTCCGGGCTCTTCTTGTCGGAGGTGAGGGGCACCACGACATGCAGCCCCTTGCCGCCGGTGGTCTTGCAGAACGGCACCAGACCCAGCTTCTCGAGACTCCGCCGCACCGCCTGCGCGCCCTTGATCACCTCATCAAATCCGACATCCGGCGCGGGATCGAGATCGAATACCAGCCGGCCGGGAAGATCCGGCACATCGGGTTGGCAATTCCAGGGGTGCAGCTCGGTGGCGCCGATCTGCGCGATTGCCGCCAACGCCTCGACACGATCGATCTGCAGGTAAGGCTTGCGATCACCACGCACCTCGACCTCGGTGATGAGATCCGAACCGCCCGGCATCGCATGACGCTGGAAGAACTTCTGCTCGCCGTGGATACCGTCGGGTGTGCGCACGATCGAGCAGGGCCTGCCCTTGATGTGCTCCAGCAACTCGTCGCCGACGGTCTCGTAGTAGTGGGCGAGCTCGAGCTTGGTGATGGGTGGCGTCTCGTCCGGCCACAGGGCCTTGTCGGGATGCGAGATCGACACACCCATGACCGTGTTCGATCCGCCGGCGCGGGAGGCTGCCCCACTCTGTCGCCCCTTGCGAGCCCTTGGCTTGGGCTCGGCAAGCTCGGTGTCGGCCGGTTTCACCGGCTCCTCGACCTTCACCTCCCTTGCCGGCTTGTCGCGGCGCAACCCCTTGAAGGCGGCCTGCCGTACGTTGCCGTCCTGGGTCCAGCCGGCGAATTCGATCTCGGCCACCAGCTCGGGCCGCATCCAATGCATGTTGCTTTCCTTCGGCGGGCTCGCGCCTGGCGCAAAGGGGCTGGTCTTGCTCTCCACGGCCTTGAGCTGCGGCAGGAGCTTGCGCATCACCTCCTGGCTGAAGCCGGTGCCGACACGGCCGACATAGACCAGCTTCTTGCCGCGATAGGCGCCGGCCAGCAGCGAGCGCAGCTTGGCGCCCGTCATGGTCCAGCCACCGATGATCACTTCCTGACCGGCTCGACATTTCGTCTTGGTCCAGCTTCCCCGGCGGTCCGAGCGATAGGGCGCGTCGAGCTCCTTGGAAACGATGCCTTCGAAGTTCATCCGGCGCGCCGATTCGAGCACGGTGTCGCCCGAGGTCTCGAAGTGATCGACATAGCGGATCAGCGGATGCTTGCCCTTGAGGCGCGACACGAGGTCCTGCAGCCGTGCCTTGCGGTCGCGCAACGGCAGCGACCGCAGATCCTCGCCTTCGGCGAAGAGCAGGTCGAAGGCAAAGAAGACCAGCTTGTCCGACTTGCCCTCGGAGAGGGCGGCCTGCAGGGCGCCGAAGTCGGGTGCGCCCCTGGCGTCGAGCGCCACGGCCTCGCCGTCGATCATGCAATCGGGCAGCTTCTCCGCTGCCTTGGCGATCGCCGAAAACTTGTCCGTCCAATCGAGGCCTTTGCGCGTACGCAGCGTCGCCTTGCCGCCCACGACGCGCAGTTGCAGGCGATAGCCGTCGAACTTGACCTCGTGGGCCCAGCCTTGGCCCGACGGCGCCTGCTCGACGAGCTTGCAGAGCTGCGGCTCGACAAAGGTCGGGATGGCACGGACCTTCTTCGCCTTCACCGTCGTCTCCGGCAAGGCTGCCTTCCTGCCGCCGCCCTTCTTGTTGCTTTCCCAGACCGCGCCGGCGGAGCGGCGCTTGGCGGTCATGAACGGCGTCGGGGCCTTCCCGGTGCCGAGTGCGATCTCCTTCAGGGTGCGCCCGGACGCGACCGACGTATCCTCCTTCAGGATCCGGTCGCCCTCGCCATCGACGGCCGCCTGGTCGCGATGCTTGATCAGCAGCCAGTTAGTGCGCTTGCCGCGGCCACGTTCGCGATCCCACTTCATCCGCACCAGTACCCAGCTCCCACTGAGCCGCTCGCCCACCAGGGTGAACTTGAGATCCCCGCGCTTCAGCCCTTCATGCGGATCGCCCTCGGGCAGCCAGTAACCGCGGTCCCAGAGCTGCACCGTGCCGCCGCCATATTGGTTCTCGGGAATGGTGCCCTCGAAATCGCCATAGTCGAGCGGGTGGTCCTCGACCTCGACAGCGAGCCGCTTGTCGCGCGGATCGAGAGAGGGGCCTCTAGTGATGGCCCAGGACTTGAAGACACCGTCCAGCTCGAGCCGGAAATCATAGTGCAGACGCGTGGCGTCGTGGCGCTGGATGACGAAGCGCAGTTGCTCGGCGGCAGGCACCGCCGTCTTGCCGGACGGTTCGGCGGTATGGCTGAAATCGCGTTTGGCCCGATAAGGGGCCAGGCTGTCCCTGGGCATCGAAGACCTCGGCGGCACAGTCAGGTGAACGAGAGGGCGCGTAGCCCGGTTCCCCTCATTTGCCAATGCAGAAGTCGCGGAAGATCACGTCCAGGAGCTCATCGATACGAACCGTGCCCGTGATGCGGCCGAGCGCGCGCATGGCCAAACGCAGGTCCTCGGCAGCCAATGCGATTTCGGGCGCCCCGAGCGAGCGAGCGAGCGCGGCCTTGGCCTCGACGAGCGCCTCGCGATGCCGCGCCCGGGTGAGGGGCGGGACGGCGGCCGCACCCTGCTCCATCAAGAGGCCGGCGGAGCGTTGCAGGCGGTTCAGCAGCTCGGGCAGGCCCGCACCCGATTTGGTCGAAAGCGCCACCACGCCCACAGCGTCGGCAGGCTGCAGATCGACCTTGTTCACCACCACGATGTCGTGTGTCGCATCCCAGGACGCGCCAGCCGTCAGACCGGCCATCGCTGCCTTCCAGTCGGTCGTGGCATCGAGCACCAGAAGACGCAGGTCGGCGGCTTCCGCGCGCGCCAGCGCCCGGCGCACGCCCTCCTGCTCGATCGCGTCGCCGGTCTCGCGCAAGCCGGCAGTATCGGCCAGCACCACCGGCCAGCCGCCAAGATCGAGGTGGACCTCGATCACGTCGCGGGTGGTGCCAGCAGTCTCCGACACGATGGCGGCATCGCGCCGCGCCAGCAGGTTGAGCAGGGAGGACTTGCCGGCGTTGGGCGGACCGATGATGGCAATACCGAGCCCCTCGCGCAGGCGCTCGCCGCGCTTGTCGTCGAGATGGCCCGCGATCTCGGCCTCGAGATGCAGGATCGAGGCGCGCACCGCCTCGCCGATGCCCGCCGGCAAATCCTCGTCGGGAAAGTCGATGGCGGCCTCGAGATGGGCCAGCGCCCCGAGGCCGAGCGTGCGCCAATCCTCGTAGAGGCGATGCAAGGCGCCATCCATCTGCTGCAATGCCTGGCGGCGCTGCTGGTCGGTTTCGGCCGCGACGAGGTCGGCGATGGCTTCAGCCTTGGTGAGGTCTAGCTTGTTGTGCTCGAAGGCGCGGCGGGTGAATTCACCCGGCTCGGCCAGGCGGCAAAAACCGAGCTTCTGGATCGCCCCCACGGCCGCATTCACGACCGCCCGGCCGCCGTGGAGATGCAGCTCGGCCATGGTCTCGCCGGTCTCCGAATGCGGCGCCTCGAACCAGACGACAAGGCCGCGATCGATCTCCTCCCCCGTCGTGGGATCGACGAGGGTGCGCACCGTCATGCGGCGCGGTTCCGGAAGTGCCGGCTCGCGCGCCGAGGTGCCGCGCTCGAAGGCGTGAGGCTCGGTGAGGAAGATCAGCGCGTCGGCGGCGCGCGGGCCGCTGAGGCGAATGACGGCCAGCGCGCCGGGCTGGATTCGCGACGGCGCAGGCGTGCCCAACGCATAGATCGTGGCAGTGTCCATCAGCGTTTCGGGGGCGTCGTCGGTCGGGTAGGCGCGGCTGGCGTGGCGATCGGGCGCACGGTCACTTTGCCGGCGATCTTCTCGTAGAGCTCCTCGGGCACAATCCAACGCTCGACCAGATCGGCCTTGGTCTTGAACGGGCGGGAGCGGATGATGGCATCGGCCCGAACCTCGCCGATCCCCTCAAGCTCCATGAGGGTGTCGCGGCTGGCCGAGTTGAGGTCGATCAGGCTGGCCGCGGGGGCGGCCGGCGCCGGGCGGGTCTGCGCTCCTGCCGGCCCGGTGAGCGGCAGCATCAGGATCGACAGGAGCGCAAGGCGGAACAAGGGACGAACGGCAGCAGGAGCCATGCCTTTTCCTAGCATCGGCGGGCCCGGGACGGCCTCTCTATTTTATGGCCCGAACCGCCTGTAGTATCGGCGCGCATGGCCACGCCCTACGACCATATTCCGGACCGTCGCGCGATCATTCGTCGCCGGGCGCTGGAGGAGGCCTTGGCCAGGCTGGTCGAGGACCTGCCGACCGGCAACGAGCCATCGCGCCCGCAGGTGCTCACGCTCCTGCGCGTCGCCCTGACGGCCGGGCGATCCGAGATTCGCCGCCGCTTCGAGGAGCCGGGGCCGCTTCGCAACGACGGGCCGATGGTGCTGGCCGCCACCTCGTTCCTGATGGACCAGCTGGTTCGGGTGATCTTCGACTTCGCCGACACCCGGGTCTTTCCCGCCGCCAATCCCAGCGCCGCCGAGCGCCTGGGTCTGATGGCGACAGGCGGCTTCGGCCGCGGCGAACTCGCTCCGCTCAGCGACCTCGATCTCCTGTTCCTGCGCCCCTACAAGCAGACGCCGCGTGGCGAGCAGATCGTCGAGTACATGCTCTATCTCCTATGGGACCTTGGACTGAAGGTGGGGCACGCGACGCGCACGGTCGAGGAGAGCCTGCGCTACGCCGAGCGCGACCACACGATCCGCACCGCACTCCTGGAGGCGCGCTACCTCTGGGGCGATCAGGTGCTGTGCGACGAGCTGATGAAGGGCTTCGCCCAGAAATTCGGTGGCGGCGACGGCCGCGACTTCGTCGAAGCCAAGCTCGGCGAGCGCGACCAGCGGCACCTGCGCATGGGCGATTCGCGCTATGTCGTCGAACCCAACGTCAAGGAGGGCAAGGGCGGGCTGCGCGACCTGCACACGCTGTTCTGGATCGCGAAGTACCTTTACCGTGTCACCAAGCCGGCCGAGTTGGTGGCCAAGGGCGTATTGACGGAGGGTGAGGCACGCCACTTCGAACGCGCCGAGCGGTTCCTGACCACTGTACGCTGCCACATCCACTATCTTACCGGACGGGTCGACGATCGACTCTCATTCGACCTGCAGCGCGAGATCGCGTCGCGGCTGGGCTACCAGGACAGGCCGGGCAGCCGCGGCGTCGAGCGCTTCATGAAGCATTATTATCTGCACGCCAAGACGGTGGGCGACCTCACCCGCATCTTCGTCGCAGCCCTGGAAGACAGCCACCGACGCAAGCCCAGGCTCGCCGCGCTCTGGCAGACGCTGCGACCGCGCCAGCTCGGTGGATTCCGCCTCGACGGCGAGCGCCTTGCGGCCGCCACGCCCGACGCGTTCGAGAAGGATCCGGTCAACATCCTGCGCCTGTTCCATGTGGCGCAGGAAAACGATCTCGACATCCACCCGGCGTCGCTGCGGCAGATCACGCAGAACATCCGGCTGGTTGACCGGCTGCGCAACGATCCCGAGGCCAACCAGCTGTTCATGGAGATGCTGACGTCGCGGCACGATCCCGAGACGACGTTGCGACGACTGAACGAGGCCGGCGTGTTCGGCCGCTTCATTCCCGATTTCGGCCGTGTCGTGGCACAGACCCAATACGACATGTATCACACCTACACCGTCGACGAGCACACGATCCGGGCGATCGGCATGCTCGCCAACATCGAGAACAGTACGCTGAAGGAGGACCTTCCGGTCTCGACCGACGTCGTGCATCAGATCCTGTCGCGGGCAGTGCTCTATCTCGGCGTGCTGTTGCACGACATCGCCAAGGGCCGCGGCGGCGATCACTCGGTGCTGGGTGCGGAGGTGGCGATGCAACTCTGCCCGCGGCTGGGCCTGAGCGCCGCCGAAACCGAAACCGTCGCCTGGCTGGTGCGCCACCACCTCGCCATGTCGGCGACCGCCTTCCAGCGCGACCTGATGGATCCCAAGACCATCGAGAGCTTCGCCGCCCTGGTGCAATCGCCCGAGCGGCTGAAGTTGCTGCTGGTGCTTACCGCCTGCGACATCCGTGCCGTCGGACCCAATGTCTGGAACGGCTGGAAGGCGGCGCTGCTGCGCCAGCTCTATCATGCCACCGAGCATATCCTGTCCGGCGGCACGCTGTCGGGTGGCCGCGGCGAGCGCATCAAGGCCGTGCAGGCCGAAGTGGCCCAGCGACTCCCCGGCTGGACGGAAGCGGAGAAAGAGGAACACTTCGCCCGCGGCTATCCCTCCTATTGGCTGTCTTTTCCGCCCGACACGCTGGTTCGCCAGGCCGAGCTGGTGCGGCGCGCCGAACACGATCACCAGCCGCTCGCCATCGAGCATCGCATCGACGCCGACCGCTCGGTGACCGAGGTCACGATCTACACGCTCGACACACACGGCCTGTTCGCACGGCTCGCCGGCGCCATGGCGATCAGCGGCGCCAACATCGTCGATGCCAAGATCTTCACCATGGCCAACGGCATGGCGCTTGACACCTTCTGGCTGCAGGACCTCGAGGGCAAGCCGTTCGACGGACCGCAGCGGCTGGCCCGCCTGGCCGCACGCGTCGAGATCGCGCTCAGCAACCGCCTCGACATCACGCGCGAACTCGACAACCAGCGCAATTCCTGGCCCCAGCGCGACCTCATCTTCACGGTCGAGCCGCGCGTGCTGCCGAACAACAACGCCTCCGACACCTTCACCGTGATCGAGGTCAACGGCCGCGACCGGCCGGGCTTCCTGCATGTCGTGACGCGCGCGCTGACCCGCATGAACCTGCAGATCGCCACCGCGCACATCACGACCTACGGCGAGCGCGCCGTCGATGTGTTCTACGTCAAGGACCTGTTCGGCCTGAAGATCGTCAACCAGGACAAGCTGAAACAGATCGCGGCCGAGGTCGAGAAAGCGATCCGCGAGTTCGACGCCCGCTTCGATCCGGTGCCCCGGGCTGCGGCGGAGTAGGTTCCGCCAACCGAGTGCCACAATTGCGACCGAGTGTTGTGGCGCTCGTTTGGAGGAATGCCATGCGCTTATTGGCTCTTCTGTTTGCCGCTCTGCTCTCCCTGGCTGCCACGACGATCACCAATACGCCGCCAGCCGTTGCCCAGACCCTGTCGCCGCCAACCCTCGCTCCGCTGGTCCGTCGCGTGGCGCCGGCGGTTGTGAGCATCGCCATCAAGGGTCGGATCGCGATGGAGCAGAACCCGCTCTTCAACGATCCCTTCTTTCGCCAGTTCTTCGGCATTCCGCAGGGGCCGATCGAGCGCGAGATCCAGGCGGCGGGCTCGGGCGTCATCATCGATCCGCGCGAGGGGCTGATCGTCACCAACGCCCATGTAGTCGAACATGCCGACCAGATCGCAGTGACCCTGGCCGACGGTCGCCAGCTCATGGCACGCAAGCTCGGCGCCGATCCCGAGAGCGACGTCGCCCTGATCCAGGTTCCGGTGGGCGGCCTTGCGACGATCCCCATGGGCAACGCCAACGCTCTGCAGGTCGGCGACTATGTCATTGCTATCGGCAATCCGTTCGGCATCGGCCAGACGGTGACACACGGCATCATCAGCGCCGTGCGGCGAAGCGGCATCGGCGACGATTCCCGCGAGAATTTCCTACAGACCGACGCTGCCATCAATCCCGGCAATTCCGGTGGAGCGCTGGTCGATATGAACGGCACGCTGGTCGGCATCAACACCATGATCATCGGGCCGAGCGGCGCCAATGTCGGTATCGGCTTCGCCATCCCGGTGAATACCGTGCGCCGCGTGGTGGACCAACTGCTGCGCCGCCATACCGCTGCCCGCGGCCACTGGCGATAACATGGATCCGGGCTACGGCTCGGCAGAGACCGGCGAGCTGCAGGTCCCGCCGCCGGAAGCCTGGCACAGCACGCGCTGGACTCTGCGGCTTTTCACCTGGTCGCACGGCACGCCCAAGGCCCGTGACAGGTCGAGATGCTGCTTCAGCAGGGCTTTGCCACCGGGCGCAATCGGATAGAGGATGCCGTCGCGATAGGCCGACTGCAGTTCGATATCGCGCTGCTCGCCGTTCGACAGCGTGAACAGGACATCGACCTGCAGGAAATCGACGGTTTCGCCAGACTTGTTCTCCGCCACCAGGCTCGGCACGCAACTGCCGAATACCAAGCCGTCGTCGCCGCGATGGACCTCGATGCCCGGCTGGGCAGCGAATGCCCTCATCGACACAAGGATACCCGACACGATCAGAAGACTTGGCAGAAGACCGGGAACGAGACTGCGCCGCATGGCCGCCTCCCTCAGCCTGTCGAGGTTTCTCTCGCTTGCATGCGCTGTTCGCGGCGCACCGTCAACATCTGCAGGATCGAGGCTGCCGTTTCTTCGATCGAGCGGCGCGTGACATCGATCGTCACCCACTTGCGGCGAGCATAGAGGCGCCGCGCCTCCTGGATCTCGCGCTGGACGCCGTCCATGTCGGTGTATTCGGTCTCGACATCCTGCTGCAGGAGGCGCAGGCGGTTCATGCGGATCTGGACCAGCCGCTCGGGGTCGGTGATCAGCCCCACCACCAGGGGTCGCGTCGCCGTCTCGAGCTCCGGCGGTGGCGGCACGGCGGGGATCAACGGTACGTTGGCCGCGCGCACGCCACGGTTGGCGAGATAGACGCAGGTCGGCGTCTTCGACGTACGCGACGGACCGACCAGAATCACGTCGGCATCGTCAAGGTCGTGGGTCGATTGGCCGTCATCGTGGGCCAGCGTGTAATGCATGGCGTCGATGCGGTCGAAATAGCCGTCGTCGAGCTGATGCTGGCGGCCGGGCCACTGCTCGCTCTTGGAATGGAAGTGCACCGCCAGCACGCTCATCACCTGGTCGAGCACACCGACGCAGGGAAGCTGCAGGCGGCGGCAGTGGTCGCGCACGCAGTCGCGCAGGTCCGGATCGACCAGCGTGTAGAGTACCGGCCCGCGATCGCGCTCGACCGCCTGCATCACCTTTTCCATCTGGCCGCGAGTCCGCACCAGGGACCAGACATGCTCCTGCACGAAGATGCCTTCATATTGCACGAGACAGGCACGGGCGACGCTCGACACCGTCTCACCGGTGGAGTCGGAAACGAGATGGACGTGGAAGTTTCGATTCGCCACGTCCCAATCTAGCCCACAGTGCACGGGGGAGAAAATCGGAATGGTCGTGGCAAACCGGGGACAGCTCCCGGCTTTCTGCCGGATCTCCCGATTCAGGACCCGTTTCCCGGCACCGGTCCCGACCGCCATCCTCTCCGGACAAATCGGAAGGAACGGTATGGGAAGTGGGACTCGATATCATCGATGCCGATGAATCGCGCCTTTCCGATCCACAGGCAGCTGGGGACGGGAGTCTAATCACGCTCATCCCCGTGCTCCACACGCTCAACGACTCCTACAACCTTCTATGAAAGGGTAAGAGGAGGACATGAGGGGATTGTATTGAGCGCCGGAAAATTCCTGGCAACGCTTGGCGGGACGCGCTTCCCGACACCCCCGGTCTGGCTGATGCGCCAGGCCGGGCGCTACCTGCCGGAATATCGGGCGGTGCGCGCAACGACGCGTTCCTTTCTCGATTTCTGTTATACGCCCGAGAAGGCGGTCGAGGTGACGCTGCAGCCGGTCCGGCGCTTCGGCCTCGACGCGGCGATCATCTTTTCCGATATCCTGGTCGTGCCGGATGCACTCGGGCAGAAAGTCTGGTTCGAGGAAGGCGAAGGACCGAAACTCGAGCCGCTCACCGATCCCGCCCAGTTTGGCCGGCTTTCCCGCGTGCGTCTCATCGAGCACCTTGCGCCGGTCTATCGCGCCATTGCGCTGGCCCGCGCCGCCTTGCCGCAGGAGACGGCGTTGCTGGGTTTCGCCGGCGCCCCTTTCACACTCGCCTGTTACATGATCGAGGGCAGCGGCAGCCGCGACTTCGCCAAGGTCAAGCTCTGGGCCTATCGCCATCCCGATTCTTTCGGTTTGCTGATCGATCTTCTGGCCGAATCGGTCGTCGATCATCTCGCCTACCAGGTGGAGGCAGGCGCTGACGCCGTGCAGCTCTTCGATTCCTGGGCCGGTCTCCTGCCGGAGGAGCAGCTTTTTCGCTGGTCCCTGGAGCCGATGGTGCGGATCGCCCAGGCGCTCAAGGCGCGTCATCCAATGGTGCCCGTCATCGCCTTTCCGCGCGCCGTCGGGCCTGCCGCGTTGATGTACCGCCGTCCGGATGCCTTTGCCGCCTTGTCGATCGACACGGGTATCGGCGCCCATTGGGCGGCGCAGGAACTGCAGCCGCATATCTGTCTGCAGGGCAATCTCGATCCGATGATGCTGGTCGCGGGCGGTGCGGCGATGAAGCGCGAAGCCCGGCGCATCCTCGACAAGCTCGCCCACGGTTCCTTCATCTTCAATCTTGGCCATGGCGTGCTGCAGCAGACGCCGCCCGAGCATGTGGCCGAGCTGGTCGAAACCGTACGGCAATGGACGCCGTCATTGGCGTGATGGATCTGCCGTGAAGATCGCGATCATCCTGTTCAATCTCGGCGGGCCCGATTCCCTGGAGGCGGTGCAGCCCTTCCTGCGCAATCTCTTCAGCGATCCGGCGATCATTGGCCTGCCGAGCTGGCTGCGCCTGCCGCTGGCGCGGTTCATCGCCGCCCGTCGGGCGCCCAAGGCATGCCGGATCTATGAGCAGATCGGCGGCAGTTCGCCGATCGTGGGCCAGACCGAGGCACAGGCGCGCGCGCTCGAGGAGACATTGAGTGCGGGCAACAGCGATGAATGGCGCGGCTACGTCTGCATGCGCTACTGGCATCCCCTGACGGAGGCCGTGGTGCGATCGGTGCAGCGTTTCGGACCCGACCGCATCGTTCTGCTGCCGCTCTATCCGCAATTCTCGACCACGACGACGGGCTCTTCGATGAAGAGCTGGAATCAGGCGGCTCACTTCAACGCTGGAACAGTCGCGATCGACAGCTATCCGACCGAGACAGGCTTCATTGCCGCCTCGGTCGAGCTGGTGAAGCAGGGTCTGGCGGAAGCGGGATCCGGGCCGAAGCGCGTGCTGTTCTCTGCCCATGGTTTGCCGGAGAAGATCATCAAGGCCGGCGATCCCTATCAACGGCAGGTCGAGCAGACGGCTGCCGCGATCGTGGCAGGGATCGGCGGTATCGATCATGCGGTTTGCTACCAAAGCCGTGTCGGGCCGCTGAAATGGATCGGCCCGCCGACGCAGGTGGAGATCGAGCGCGCGGCCCGCGACAAGGTCGGCATCGTGCTCTATCCACTATCGTTCGTCTCGGAACATTCCGAGACGCTCGTCGAACTCGATATCGACTATCGCCGTCTTGCCGCCGATTCGGGCGTCCCGGTCTATGTGCGCGTTCCCACGGTGGGGACGCATCCGCTGTTCATTCAGGGCTTGGCCGGGCTGGTGAGAGCCGCTCTTCTCGAACCGTCGAAGGTCGCGTGATGCTTTATGATGTCCTGAAGGCTCTGCACATCGTCTCGGTCATCGCCTGGATGGCGGGCATGCTCTACCTGCCGCGCCTGTTCGTTTACCACGCCGAGTCAGAGAAGGGCTCGGTGCAGAGCGAGACCTTCAAGGTGATGGAGCGCCGCCTGCTGCGCGGAATCATGAATCCGGCCATGAGCGCGGTCTGGGTGTTCGGCCTGCTGCTTGCCTGGCAGGGCAACTGGTGGCACGCCGGCTGGTGGCAGGCGAAGTTCTTCCTCGTGATCGGCCTCACCTTGGTGCATCACGTCTATGCGCGCTGGCGCAAGGACTTCGCCGCCGACCGCAACACCCGGCCGGCGCGTTTCTATCGCTGGTGGAACGAGGTGCCGACGCTCCTGATGATCGCCATCGTGTTTTTGGCAGTGCTCAAGCCGTTCTAGGCTGCCAGGCCGATCGGGTGAGCAGCACCAGTGCGGCGATGGCGGCATAGACGAGGTAGGACAGGGCGACGATGGCCGAGAGCATCGGCAGTCCGCCCCCCAGGAACTTGACCGCGATCCAGCCGAGTCCGGCGGCGACGATCAGCCGGGCGGTGACGGCGACGGATGGCCATAACACCGCTCCGGCACCCTGGCCCGCGAAGGCGGTCACGAAACCAAAGCCGAACAGGCCGTAAGCCAGACCGACGATGCGCAGGTAGGTCGAGCCTGGCCCCAGAACGGCCGGATCATCGGTGAACAGCCCGAGCCACATCATGGGTGCGATCGCCGCTATGAGGCCCATCGTCTCGGTGATGCCGATTCCGACCAGGTTGCCGATCCAGGCAATGTGGCGCGCACGCGATCCGTTGCCGGCGCCGATATTGATGCCGACCATCGTCAAGACAGCCGAGGAAAGCCCGAACAGGATCGGGATCATCAGGTAATCGAGGCGAGAGGCGATGCCATAGCCTGCGAGCGCCGCCGTGCCGAACAGCCCGACCGCGCCCGTCACCAGGATCGTGCAGAGATTGGTTTGTAAGGCGTTGATCGCGGTCGGCAAGCCGACCTTCAGGATGTCGGCGAACAGCCGACCTTCGAGCCGCATGACGCCAAGCGTGAGGCCGGATCGACCGGAATGCAGGTAGCGCACCAGCACCAGCATCGCGCCGACATAGTAAAGGCTGAAGGCGATGCCGGCGCCGGCGATGCCCAGCCGCGGGATCGGCCCGAAGCCGAAGATCAGGGCTGGCGAGGTGGGAATCAGCACGATCGCACCGACAAGGGTCACCAGCGCTGGCACCTTGACGTTGCCCGAACCACGCAGGGCGGAGGCCATCAGGCTGACGATCCAGACGGGAATGGCGCCGGCAAACAGCCAGCCGGAATAACGCACGGCAGACTGCAGCGCCTCGTCATGGCCGCCGAGGGCGGCATAAAGGGCAGGGCCGCCGCACAGGATGCCGACCATGAACAGTGCGCCGACGATGACTGCCAGCACAACCGAGTGGAACACCAGTGCGTCAGCATCCTGCTGCCGGCCGGCACCGATCGCGCGCGCGACCGCGGAGGCGACGCCGCTGCCCATGCCGCCATTCGACATGGTCATCATCAGCATGAAGATCGGGAATACGAGGGCTACGCCCGCCAGCACATCGGTGCCCAGAAAGCCGAGATAATAAGTTTCGACAATGCCCACCATCGACTGCGCCACCATCACGCTGATGGTGGGCCAGGCAAGGGTCATCAAAGTCGAGACGACGGGTCCTTCGAGCATGACGGCCCGCATCCGCGCCTTGCGCTCGGCTCCCCTGACGGCCGGTCTGGCCACGACGTCTCGACCGCGGGCCGAAGCAGTGATGTCGGACATCGGTAACTCCCACAGGTTCTATTATGGAACTAGATGAAGCCTACGGCGGACTTGTTCTATGATGCAACCGATCTTGCACGAGGATATCTCATGCGACGGAAGAGTCTTTCAGGGGCGGCGTGTCCGATCGCACGCACGCTCGACGTGATCGGTGACTGGTGGTCGCTCCTGATCGTGCGCGATGCCCTGCGCGGCATGCGCCGCTTCAGCGAGTTCGAGAAGAGCCTGGGGGTGTCGAAGAACATCCTGACACGCCGTCTGCACGCCCTCGTCAGGCAAGGCATTCTGGAGACTGCGCCGGCAGCCGATGGAAGCGCCTATCGGGAATATCGCCTGACCGCCAAGGGCCGAAGCCTGTTCCAGGTGCTGGTGGCGCTGGGGCAATGGGGCCACGAGAACGCCGCGGCACCGGCCGGCAGCCGCATGATCATGGTCGATCGCGAGCATCGCCGTCCGGTGCGCAAGCTTGAAGTGCGCGCCAGCGACGGCCGTCTCCTGGGCCCTGGCGAAACCATGATGGTGCGGATCGGCGAGCTGGCTGGTGCATCGAACACCAATCAGGGGTGAGGCGAGAAAATGATAAAGTGACCTAAAAGGCCGATGCCATCGGCATCGGAGGCTTCTCACCAAGTGAGAAAGCGATGAGAAAGATGAGAAACGAGCGCTGCCGGCCGTCGCTCTCACCGTCATCCGCTCAAAACGCAGCGCAGCTTGAACCCGTACGCTATGGTGCGTGCGCAGTGCGCGGCTACACTCGCCGCTTCGCAGACAGCAGAAACGACGCAGGTTCCATGAGCGATTGGCGCGACGATATTTTCACAGTCCTGCAGGACCATGACATCAAGCAAGTCTATCACGTTCCCGATGCCGGCCATTCGCGCCTGATCGAGGCTTGCCAGACCTCCAACTCCATCCGCACTTTGGCGCTCACGACGGAGGAAGAGGGTGTGGCGCTGGCCGCCGGCGCGTGGCTGGGCGGCCAGCGCTCGGTGCTCCTGATGCAGAGTTCGGGCGTGGGCAACACCATCAACCTGATGGGCCTCACCAAGACGCTGCGCTTCCCCTTCCTGACGCTGATCACCATGCGCGGCGATTATGGCGAGTTCAACTCCTGGCAATATCCGATGGGCCAGGGCACGCCCAAGGTGCTCGAGGCGATGGGCGTGCTGCTCTACTCGGTCGACAAAGCCGAGGAAGTCAAAGCCACGGTCGATGCCGCGACGCGCTCGGCGTTCAATGGCGGCCAGGCGGTGGCCGTGCTGCTGCGCCAGAAGCTGATCGGCATCAAGAACTTTGGGAAGAAGTGACATGAGCAAGCCAACGCTGCAGCGCCGCCCCTTGGTGAAGAAGATACTCGAAGGCGCAGACGACAATCTCCTGGTGCTGGCCGGCCTGGGCTCGGCCAATTGGGACATCACCAATGCCGGCGACCGGCCGCTCAACATGCCGCTGTGGGGCGCGATGGGCGCCACTGTCGCGATGGGGCTTGGCCTTGCGCTGGCCCAGCCGACCAAGCGGGTGCTGGTGATCACGGGCGACGGCGACATGCTGATGGGCATGGGATCACTCGCCACCGTGGCGACCCAGCAGCCGGACAATCTCGCGATCTGCGTGCTCGACAACGAGAAGTTCGGCGAGACCGGCAATCAGGCCACCCATACCAGTCCGCGCAACAACGGCCCGACCGAATCGGGCGCCGGCACCGATTTCAGCCTGATCGCCAGGGGCTGCGGCATCGCCGATAGCGGTATCGTGCGCGATCAAAGCGAGGTTGCCCAGCTGGTGAAGGACCTGCGCACGAAAGCAGGCCCGGTCTTCCGTGTCGTCAAGGTGATGGTCGAGAAGCTCGACTTCGTCATGCCGCCGCAGGATGGTGCCCATCTCAAGGATCGTTTCCGCCAGGCTCTGCTCGGGAGGCCATGATGGACTTTGCGCCGTTCCCCTTGATCGACCTGTCTGGCAGCGCCCACGAGCGCGGCCTGCAGCATGGCCGCGCCGTGCCCGACCGCATCAAGCGCGGCATTGCCATGTACGCCGAGTCACTCCTGAAGGCGGGCGTCGACTGGCCGGAGCTCGAGCGGCGCGCCGGAGCGCTGGTGCCCACGATCGAGACGTTCGATTCAGCTTATGTCGAGGAGATGCGCGGCATTGCCGAGGGCGCAGGTGTCCCCTTCGCCGGCATCGTGCTGATGAACGCCCGCACCGAGATGGTGGTGGGCGCGCGCAAGGCTGCGGACCGATCCGTGCCCGACGGCTGCACGGCGGCGCTGGCTCTGCCCGAGGCGACCGCGGACGGCGTGCTGCTGCATGGCCAGAACTGGGACTGGCGCGCCGACTGTGCCGAGACGGGCGTGCTGCTGCGGATCCGCCGCGAGGATGGGCCCGATGTCCTCACCTTCACCGAGGCGGGCGGGCTCGCGCGTTCGGGATTGAATTCGGCCGGCGTCGGATTGACCGCCAATGCGCTGGAGTGCGACCGCGACTACCGCCGCGGGCCGGGCGTGCCGCTGCCCTTCATCCGCCGCAAGGTGCTGGAAAGCGCGTTTCTTGCCGAGGCGGTGCGCACGATCTTCTCGACGCCCAAGCTCGGCTCCAACCACATGGCGGTGAGTCATGCCGTGCTCCATGGCGGCGGCGGCGAGGCCTTCGGCTTCGAATGTGCACCCGACGAGACCTTCTGGCTGGCGCCCGATCGTGGCCTCTACGTGCACGCCAACCACTGGATCTCCGACTCAGCGCGCGCCAAGGTGAAGGACACCGGGCTTGCCGAAACGCCGTGCTCGATCTATCGCGACAAGCGTGTGCGCGAGCAGCTTGGCCCCGATCGTGGCCGGCTCGTCCTCGATCATTTCCGCCGCGCCTTCTTCGACGACTACGCCTCACCCTGGTCGGTTTGCCGCCCGCCCCGACCGAACAACCGTGGCGCGCTGGTCGCCACCGCTGCCATGATCCTGATGCGCCCGGGCGAAGGCTATCTCGAAGCCTGCCCCATGCCCGCTCTCAACCGCCGCTTCACGACCTACACGCTCACCCCCGACCGCACCGCGCAGAAGCAGGCGGCGGAATAGCTCTTCATCGCTGGTCGGCTTCGTTGCCGGCGCCGATCCGGCAGATCAGCCGTTCCTCGCCACCGGACTTTACCTGAGCGGCTTGATTCGCTCTGAGCAATTCCAGGACGGCATTCTTTGTATCCGCGTCGAGTTGATAAGAATCGCTTCGATGCACTTGCAACGACTCGACTGGCGAGGGCGATCGCAGTTTGGCGAAGTGTCTTGCGGCAGTCCTGCGCCGGTTTTCATTCTCATGGCAGTGGCACTATTGCTGGCGCCTACACTGACCATCGGTACGCATCACGCACAGCGCGGTGCAGAAGCCGGCCAGAGCCGCGCAGTTTGCCGACCAGTTTCGAGCGAGCATAGTCCATCCGAACAGGCGCTGTTTCTCTTGCTCGGCCGGAGAAGCGCGTCATATACATCTACAAACCGCACACAGCACTGAGGCGTAATGCTCTCGCACGTTGCCACCGGATCGACGTCAGCGCCCTGAAATCGTTCGCCCTTAGTATGTGCAGTAATCCCGGGCGATGAACTTGAGGAACATCCGGTCCTTTGCGTCGTGGGCATGGTCGAGGGCACGGTTGACGGCAGGGCATCGGTAGGGCTTCCATTCGGCACCGCCGCCCAGCGGATGGAACAGCACGCTCCGGCGGTCGGAGCGGAAGAAGCTGTAGAAGGCCAGCGGCACACGCGAGAAGTCGTAGATCGGCATGACCACGTCGCGCACGTAATCCTGGCCTGCGCCATACTTGAAGAAGGCAAGCAGCGCTGCCGGCGTCGGCCGCTTGGAGGGCCAGGGATGGTCGAGCGTCGCAGCATCGACCACGCCCGGCTTCATCTCGCGGTCGATGTAGCGGCCGAACAGCCAGACATCGACATTGAAGGAAACGGCACTCAGTGCGGCGACGGCAGCGAACAGGATCAACGGCCGCTGGGCCGCCTTCAGCCATGTTGCCGGCGCCGGCAGGGCAAACACGAGTGCCAGGGTCAGCACGTAGACTCCCGTATGGCGTGACCACGTCTCCATCTTCAGAGTCGTCCCGGCCAAGGCGAACCACAGTCCGGCGGCCGCGATGGCAAGTGTGATTGCCGGCAGGAACCGCCAGCGCAACCCCAGCAGGCCGGCTGCCGGCACCAGCAGCAGGAACCACAGGGCGGCAAGCACCGGGAAGTACGCGATCGTCTTCAGCATCCAGAGGGGATTGATATAGGCGAGGCGATTGACCTCGTGCGAGGCGCCGTCGGTCGGATTGACCGGCGGTGCCCAATGGTCCATCGCGAAGTGCGCCGCCAATATCGCGATCGAAAGCAGGGCCGCAGCGAGCAGGAGGCGCATCGGCAGCCGCTGGCCGACGAGCGGCAGGGCGATGCCTGCCATGACGAACATCAGCCCCATCAGCGCGAGCACGGCATGGCTGAACACCATCACGATGCCCAGCAGAAGCGTGACCAGAATGACACTCGCCGTCGACCGGGCCGGATCGCTCGCCAGCGCCAGCCAGATCATCCACACACCGACGCCGAAGATCAGCTCGGTCGGGAAATAGAGCATCGGCAGGATGATCGCGAGGTAAAGGCGCGAGAACAGGCGATCGCGCTCGACCGTACGCAGCAGCAACCACAACCCGAACGGCACGGCGAAATAGAGTGCGTGGGCCAGGACGACATAGGTGCCGGAGTGGAGCCCGAACGCGGCGCGCGCTGCCCAGGCTGGTCCATGCTGGACCAGCACGGCGATCGCGCGGTCGGGGATCTGGCTCGCGTAGAGATCCCAGAAACTGCCCAGCCAGCCGGCCGCCAGGATGATCGCGCCATCCTCATTCATCAGGCACTGCGTCCAGATGCCGAGCCCGGCAGCCACGAGAAAGGCCGCCAGCAACGCCTTGTCCGTTCGATCCATCCCGGATTGGGCCATCCCGGATTGAGCCATCGCGGAGCGGGCCATCAGACGGGATACCACGCCGGTTTGCGCTTCTCCTGGAAACTTGCCAACCCTTCGGTGGCCTCGGCTTGCTGGCGCGTGCGCGCATGCTCCTCGACGAGGTCGCGCCACTCGCCGTCATCCACGAAGGCGCGCGCTGCCGACAGGGTGCGCAGCTTGGTCGCCGTCGTCGCTTCGGGCGCGTTCATCAGCACAGCCTCCACCACCTTCTCGCCCGCGGCCTCGAGCCCGTCGGCCGGGCAGATTTCATGTACGAAGCCGATCCGTCGTGCTTCCGCCGCATCGAAGCGTTCACCGCTCAGCGCATAGCGGCGAACCTGGCGCACGCCCATGGCACGGCAAAGTTGCGGTAGGATGATCCCGGCCATGAGGCCCCAGCGTGTCTCGCTGATGGAGAAGATCGCATTCTCGGCCGCGATCACGATATCGCAGGCGGCGGCGATGCCCGTCCCGCCGCCGAAGCAGCCGCCCTGGATCAGGGCGAGGGTCGGCACCGGACAGGTATCGAGCCGGCGGATCGCCTCGGCGGTGAGGCGGCTCACGTCCCGATTCTCTGCAGATCCCTGTTGGGCGACCGCGCGGATCCAGGTGAGATCGGCGCCGGCCTGGAAATGTCGGCCGTTGCCCTTCAGCACCACGATGCGCAGGCCGTGCTGGCGCTCCAGCGCATCCATGGCTGCATGGAGGCCGGCAATGAGATCGCCGTTGTAGGCATTGTTGACTTGCGGCCGGTTCAGCGTGATGGTCGCCACACCGCGGCGGTCGACGCTCCAGAGGACTGTGTCGTTCACGTTCAATCGACCTTGAGGTAGCTGTCTTTGAGCGCGATCTTGCCGTCGCGCAATTCATAGAGATCGATGCCGTAGCGATCGAAGGGCTGGCCCTTGGCGTCAATGCCGGTGACCCGGAAAGTGCCGAACAGCTTGTCGCCGGCGCGGTGGATACGCGCCTCGGAATAGCGCGCCTCGCGATGGGCCTGGCTCTTGTCGCCGAAATAGCGCCGCAGGTCGTCCTTGCCCTTCAACACCGTGCCTGAAGGCCGTGCGCCCGACGCGAGGCGCCATTCGAAATCATCGGTCACGCAGGCAGCGATTTCCTCCACGTCGGCCTTGTTGAAGGCCTTGCCGAAGCGGCGGAACAGATCGTCGATGGCGTCTGGCATGAGCTTTCCTCCTTGTGTCGGAGGATAGGGGCTGCGATGTACGGCTGTCGACCTTCATCGGTCGTGCATTCGCGCTCATTCCGTGCGGCTTGGCCATGACATTGACTTTGCCGGATCGGCCTCGCCTGATGGCGGACAAAGCCATCGACGGGGGACGCAATGAAGCTCGGCGTGCTTCAGTTCTTCAGTTGGCCCAGTCGGCATGGGCCACTCGGTGAGGTCTATGCCCGGGCGCTCGAGCGCGTCGAGATCATGGATCGCGGCGGCTTCGATGCGGTCTGGCTGGCCGAGCATCATTTTACCACCTTCAGCGTCTGCCCTTCGGTGCACATGTTGGGCGTGCTGGCGGCCGCCCGCACCAAGCGCCTGCGGATCGGCACGGCGGTTTCGTTGGCGGCGCTCTACCACCCCCTGCGACTCGCGGAGGAGGTTGCGCTGCTCGATATGCTGTCGGGCGGACGGGTAAACTGGGGAGCTGGCCGCGGCTTTGCCCATTCCGAGTTCGCCGCCTTCGGCGTGCCGGCCGAGGAAAGCGCCGACCGATTCCGCGAAGCCGTCGAGATCGTGCTCAAGGCTTGGACCGAGGAGCGGCTGAGTTACCAGGGGCGGTATTTCAGCTTCGAAGATGTCGAGGTGCTGCCGCGACCTCTGCAGCAGCCGCATCCGCCGGTGTGGGTGGCGGCGACGTCGGAGGGAGCGATCGACTGGGCCGCCAGCCGCGGCTTTTCGATCCTGATGGATCCGCACGCTTCCTTGCGCGACCTGGGGACCAAGCGGCGGCGTTACGCGCAGAGGCTCGCCGAAGCCGGCTTCTCGGACAAAGGCCGCGACATCCCGATAGCGCGGCTACTGGCGCTGGCCCCGACCAAGGCCGAAGCGGCCGAGGTCGCCCGTCGCGGCGCGCAATGGCTGGTCGACGCCTATGCCGGTCCGCAGCATGCGCACCGCAAGTCGATGCAAATGGCGCGCAGCTACGACGGCAAGGACCCCGCGCAACACTATGTCGACAGCGTCATCCTGCACGGCACGCCGGCTGCCGTCGTCGACCAGATCGCCGCCCTCGAGGAGGAGATCGGCCTCAACTATCTGATGTGCGCGCCGCTCAGCCGCGAGACGTTCAGGCTGCTTGCCGATGAGGTGGCGCCGCGGCTGTGAACATGGCCTCGGCGATCATGGCCATGTCGCGGTCGCTGATCTCGGCCAGCCCGCTGCGGAGCCGATATCCCCAGTTCTTGCCCCGGCTGAATTCGAGGCCGTTCTGTACGACAGCGACCGGTATCTCGGTCGCGTCGTGCCAGTCGACGGCGCGGCGGTGGGGGCGGAAGCCGCCAGGAGTCTCGGCCTGATAGATCGCGCCGGCGCGCACGGTGCCGATCGCGGTGAAGGCCTGCAGCCGATCATTGCCGCGGAAGGAATCGGTCGGCGAGTAGCAGACGATGCGATCGCCCGGCTGCACGCGCCGAAGCGGCGCGGCACGGCCGTGGCTGATCTGCACGAAGCCCAGCCTGCGGCCGAGACGGACATGGTCGGCGGAAGCGACAGCCAGCCAGTTGCGCATGGGATTCTCCTCGTTTGATCGAGTCGCAGTTTAATACGTCATGCTGTCAGTTTCTGGCAGCAGTCGATCAGCCTTCGGTCAGGCCCTCGCGCTCCCGCCATTCCTTCAGCATCGCCTGGCGCCGCCGCGGATAGCGCTTGTCGGTGACGGCAAGCGTGACGATGCGGTCGGTGCGGAAGTGGCGATAGTCCTGGCGCAGTTCGCACCACGCCATGACCACGCGCACCTTGTCGAAGAAGCCGAGTGCGAACGGCCAAACCGTGCGCCGGCTGGCAGCTCCGTCCTTGTCACGATAGGAGATGCCGAGCTTGCGTTCGCTGCGGATGGCCTGGCGGATCTTCGGCAGTTGCGAATCGCCGGCTGCGATCGGCTCGCCGGGCGCGATCAGCAGGCCGGAATCGTCCAGCGTGTCGCGCAGATCCTTGGGCAGGACGGCACCGATCTTGGCCATCACGTTGGCCGCCGCCTCGGCGAGTGCGCGGTCGGCCCGTTGGTGGACCCAACGCGAGCCCAGCACGATCGCCTCGATCTCCTCTTCGCTGAACATCAGTGGCGGCAGCATGAAGCCCGGCCGCAACACGAAGCCCACGCCGGCCTCGCCGTCGATATGTGCGCCTTCGGCCTTCAGGGTCTCGATGTCGCGATAGAGGGTGCGCAGCGACACGCCGGTCGCCTCGGCGAGGCGCGCGCCGCTCACCGGCTGGCGATGCCGCCGCAAGACCTGGATCAGATCCAATAGACGTTGCGCGCGCGACACGTTCGCTCCTCTCCTGCGCAAGAGACGGTAGCATCTATTGCTGCCAAGAACTGTCAGTATTGAACGCGAATGGGGAACGTCCGGAGAAAGCCGTGATCGTCAATCCGGCGGCACGCAAAGGCGGCACGGCCAAGCGCCCGAGACCCGCCCGATCTTGACGGCGATGGTCGCCACTGAAGATGGCGGCGGCATCAGGCTCGGCCCCAGGCGCGCTGTTCGACGACGGCCTGCTCGATCGCGTGAAGATGGACGACGTATCACGGCTCGGCATGCCCACAGCCGTCCTGCCCAAGGTCTATAACGGCGCGCACGTCGATCCTTTGAAAGTAAGCATGAACCACGGCCGCTTGTCCTTTTCAATCCGACGTCGACACGCGGGTCGAAGCCGAAGGCGACGGTCGGGCGCCTGCCGCTCGAGATCGTGGTCCTGCCTCGCGCCCGCCAGGTCGGCGGGAAGGACGGCCAATGATAGGATCTCCGGCATGAAGACATTCGGAACCCCTCTCAAGCCGTCGGCCATCAAGATCATGCTGTTGGGTTCGGGCGAACTCGGCAAGGAAGTCGCCATCGAGGCGATGCGGCTCGGCGTCGAAGTGATCGCCTGCGACCGATACGACAATGCGCCGGCCATGCTGGTCGCCAACCGGGCGCATGTCTTCAACATGCGGGATGGTTCGGCGTTGCGGCGCGTGGTCGAGCGCGAGCGACCCCATTTCATCGTGCCCGAGATCGAAGCCATTGCGACCGACACGCTGGTCGAGCTCGAGAAGGAAGGCTGGACGGTGATCCCGACGGCGCGCGCCACGCGCCTCACCATGGATCGTCGCGGCATCCGCAAGCTCGCCGCGGAGAAGCTCCGCCTGCCCACGTCTTCCTATCGCTTTGCGTCGAGCCTGGCGGAGCTGGAGGAAGGGGCGCGCGCCGTCGGGTTTCCCTGCTTCATAAAGCCCACAATGTCCTCCTCCGGTCACGGCCAGAGCGTGGCCCGCAAATCGACCGACATCGCAAAGAGCTGGCGCCATGCCGTGGAGGGCTCGCGTGTGGATACCGGGATGGTGATCGTCGAGGGCGCCATCGATTTCGACTACGAGATCACCCAGCTTACGGTCCGGCATGCCAAGGGCTTCGCCTTCTGCGCCCCGATCGGGCACCTCCAGATCGACGGCGACTATCGCGAAAGCTGGCAGCCGCATCCCATGTCCGCCCGTGCGCTCAGGAAGGCGCGGGCGGTTGCGCGCAAGGTCGTGGATGATCTCTGCGGCGCCAAGGGTCGCGGCGTCTTCGGTGTGGAGCTGTTCGTGAAGGGCGATCGGGTCTGGTTCTCCGAGCTGTCGCCCAGGCCGCACGACACCGGCATGGTGACCATGGTCTCGCAAAACATGAGCGAGATGGAACTGCATGTGCGCGCCATCCTCGGCCTTCCCATTCCCGAGATCGTCTGCCGGCCGGGCGCATCGGTGCCCGTTCTCGCGGACGGCGAGATCGACAATCCAACCTACACCGGCATCGACAAGGCCCTGGCCCAGGCGGGCACGTCGGTGCGCATTTTCGGCAAGCCCGAGGTCAAAGGCCACCGTCGCATGGCCGTTACCCTGGCGACTGGCCGGAGCGTCAAAGATGCCCGGCAAAAAGCGCTAACAGCGGCAAAGAAGATCAAGGTGTGGTAGACTGCTCCCACCAGCCAGCCACCGGAACTGCTGCGACGAAATGGTGGCGCGAGCAAGAACAGCAGCCTCCTCCTCTTCCCGCCGTTAATTGCTGGCGGGTACACGCTGGTGAAGCAACTTGGTGTGGATCTTGCGTGTTCCTAGACGGGTCGAGTTGCACCTTGACCAAGGTGTTGCACGCACCACTTGAGACTCGAGTCTTACTAACAAGGAGGTCGATATGTGTGATTATTCACTCGAAGCGTATCAGTCACGACCTGCCGCAATCGGTGAGAAACTCACCCTTGAGCGCTTTCCAAGTGGCTCAATGGGATTTACCTCAGGACCCGCCTGTGATCTGGCGGTATGCGTAGCAGCCGACAGCCAACTGCGCTTGGAAGGCATCGGTGAGACTGTCCAGAAGGCCTACGGCGTCGGACCGATCGAGGAAGTCGTCATGACCCGCCTCGAGAGTGGGCCGCACAAGGATGCCGTCAGGTTTTCCAATGGAACCGAGGTGTCGTTGCAAAGGCTCGATCGCGGCCTGACGGCCGTGCTGCTGGGCTCCGACGCAGAGCTGATCGACATCTCCAAGGTCACCGGCAAGATGCCGGAGTACGCCTAGCCGCGTTGTCGGCTTGAGGCTTCCCGCGCCACAGTCCCTTGCGGCTGCCGCGCGAACAAGGGCCGCCCTGGTCCCTCCGGGGCGGCAGGGGCGTCGTCGCTCAGTGGCGAAAGTGGCGCATGCCCGTGAAGACCATCGCCAGATCGGCATCGTTGGCGGCGTCAATCACGGCTTGATCGCGGATCGAGCCGCCGGGCTGGATAATAGCCGTCGCGCCTGCTTCCGCGGCGGCGAGCAAGCCGTCGGGGAAGGGAAAAAAGGCGTCGGACGCGACCACGCTGCCGATGGCGGGGCTTTGCGGCAGCTTTGCGATCTCACCTGATTCGGCGGCGCGAATGGCGGCGATGCGCGAGCTGTCGCGGCGGTTCATCTGTCCCGCGCCGACTCCCACTGTGGCGCCGTCCTTGGCATAGACGATCGCGTTCGACTTCACGTGCTTGCACACCGTGAAGGCGAACAGCAGGTCCTCGATCTCTTGGCCGGTCGGGGCGCGCTTGGTCACGACCTTGAGGTCCGTCTTCACCAGGCGTCCGTTATCCCGGCTCTGCAGAAGGTAGCCGCCGGCCACGCTCTTCAAGGTCATGCCGGCGCTGGCCGGATCGGGCAGCGCGCCGGCCAGCAGCACCCGCACATCCTTGCGGCGGGCCAGGATCTCCAGCGCCTCGGGCGTGGCGTCGGGCGCGATCACGACCTCCAGGAAGCGCTTGGCCAGATCGGTGGCCGTCACCGCCTCCAGCGTGCGGTTAACCGCGACGATACCGCCATAGATCGACACCGGATCGCAGGCATAGGCCTTGAGATAGGCGCTGTACTGGTCCTTGCCGATCGCCACGCCGCAGGGATTGGCGTGCTTCACGACCACGACCGCCGGCTCGGTGAACTCGGCGACGCACTCATAGGCCGCCTCGGTGTCGCCGATGTTGTTGTAGGAGAGTTCCTTGCCCTGGACCATGCGCGCCGTCGCAACGCCCGGCCGATCGCTGCCGTCGGTGTAGAAGGCCGCTTGCTGGTGCGGGTTCTCGCCGTAGCGCAGGATCTGCACGCGCTTGGCGGCGAGCGTCAGCTGCTCGGGAAAGACCTCGCCCTGCTCGCGGGCAAACCAGCCGGCGATCGCCGAGTCGTAGGCGGCAGTGCGGGCATAGGCCTTGGCCGCGAACTTGCGCCGGAGCGCCAATGTCGTGGCGCCTTTGTGGGCGGCGAGCTCGGCCAGCATCTCGGCATAGTCGACCGGATCGACGACCACGGTCACGAAATCGTGGTTCTTGGCCGAGGCGCGGATCAGCGCCGGACCGCCGATATCGATGTTCTCCACACAGGTCGGGAAATCGGCGCCACGCGCGACCGTCGCCTCGAAGGGATAGAGGTTCACCACCACGAGATCGATGCCGGCGATCCCGTGGTCGGCCATCGCCTTCTTGTGGCCGGCATCGGTGCGGCGCGCCAGGATTCCGCCATGGATCGAGGGCTGCAGCGTCTTCACGCGGCCGTCCATGATCTCGGGGAAGCCGGTGTGGTCGCTCACCTCGACCACCTTGAGGCCGGCCTCACGCAGCGCCTTGGCCGAACCGCCGGTTGACAGGATCTCGACCCCATGCCCTGCCAAGGCCCGCCCGAGCTCGGCAAGCCCTGCCTTGTCGGAGACGGAGATCAAGGCCCGTTCGATCCGGGCCAGATCGGGCGTGGGTGACGGAGTATAGGCGGCAGGGGCGGACATGGCGGGTCTTTTAGCCCGCACCCCGGTTGGATGTAAGCGGCGCTTTGGCGCTACGCAACCGGACGCAAGAAGGTCCGTTCCTCGGCCAGGATGAAGCGTCCTTCCTCGGCCGAACGGAAGTTCGCCATGCCCTCGGCATCCTCGCGCAGGCGGGCCCGGTAGGCTTCATAGGCGGCGAGGCTTTCGAAGGTGATCAGCGCCTGGGCGATGGTGTTGGTGCCCTCATGCGGCATCCAATAGCCCACCAGATCGCCACCGCAGCGCGGGATGATCGTGCTCCAACGCTTGGCATAAGCCTCAAAGGCATCGCGCTTGAAGGGATCGAGTTGGTAGCGAATGAAGACGGTGATCGCCATGGCGGCCTCCTGGGATGGGAAGCCGGCATGTTCGACCAGGCGGCTGGGCACATGTTTCGGGTTTGGCCGAAGCGTTTCGCTAGCCTTCCGCGCCCTCCAGGACGCGCACGATGAAGCCGTCGCCTTCCAGCGCCTTCACCAGTTCGCGCACATGCAGGCGGTCGCGGGTCTCGACGGTCACGTCGAGACCGGCCCGCTTGGCGACCACGCCGCCGAACAGCCGCTGGTGCTGCACCTCGACGATGTTGCCGCCGGCCTCGCCGATCCGGCCGGCGACGCGCGAGAGCTGGCCCGGCAAGTCGTTGATCATGACGCGCAGCCGCACGATGCGACCATCTCGCACCAGCCCGCGCAGCAGCACCGAAGCCAGGAGGCGGGTGTCGATGTTGCCGCCGCTCAACACCAGCCCGACCTTCCGGCCTCGGAAGATCTCCGGATAGACCAGCAGCGCCGCGAGGCCGGCGGCCCCTGCGCCTTCGGCCACCGTCTTCTCGACCTCGATGAAGAGCGAGATCGCCCGCTCGACCGCCACCTCCTCGACCGACAGCACGCGATCGAGCAGGCTCCTGGCGATTGCCAGCGGCAGCTTGCCGATGTCGCGGACAGCGATGCCTTCGGCGATCGTGTCGCCTCCGGCCGTGACCGGCTCTCCGGCGAGGAGCTGGCGCATTGCCGAGAAGGCCGTGGTCTCGACGCCTATCACCTTGATATCGGACTTGAGCCCATGTGCCGCGATCGCGCAGCCCGCGATCATGCCACCGCCGCCGACCGGCGCTACCAGCGTGTCGAGCTCCGGCGCGTCCTGCAGCATCTCGAGGGCGATCGTACCCTGGCCTGCGATGATGCGCGGATCGTCGTAGGGATGCACGAAGACGAGCTGTTCGGCCGCGGCCAGACGATGGGCCTCGGCTCCGGCCTCGGCCAGCGTGTCGCCGTGCAGCACCACCCGTGCCCCGTGGCCGCGTGTGTGGGTCACCTTGGTGTTGGGCGTGAAGGACGGCATCACGATGGTGGCGGGAATGCCCAGCCGGCCGGCGTGGTAGGCGACGCCCTGGGCATGGTTGCCGGCCGACATGGCGATGACGCCGCGCCGCCGTTCGGCGTCGGTCAATTGCAGCAGCGTGTTCAGTGCGCCACGATCCTTGAACGAGGCGGTGAACTGCAGGTTCTCGAACTTGATCCAGACATCGGCTTTGGCGATGTGCGAGAGCGTCTCGCTGCGCAGGCAGGGTGTGCGCACGACGGCGCCCTTGAGACGCGCGGCAGCCGCTTGCACATCGGCAAGCGTAACCGGAAGAGTGCTCATCACGCGGCCCGGCGCCGATCGATCCAGTCGCGCGTGCGATACCAGGCGCCGATCATCGGCAGGAACCAGCTTGGATCGCCGTTGTAGAACGGGCTGTCCGGGAAGTCGCGGCCGTCGAGCGGATTGACCGGCGCATTGGCGCCGCCGGCGATCTTCTTCGCCGTCTGGGTGCCGAGATAGGTCATCATCGCCACCCCGTTGCCGTTGCAGGCGAGCAGATAATGCAGGCCCTGGTCGGTGCCCATATGCGGCATGTAATCGAGGGCGAAAGCGACGTTGCCGGTCCAGACATGGGTGATGCGGATGCCTTTCAACTGCGGGAAGCGGTCGATCATATACCGGTAGAGCACCGGCGCACTGACTTCCGGCGGCGCCGCAGTGAAGCGGGCGCGGCCGCCGAAGATGAGATGCTTGCCGTCGGGCGAGGGCCGGTAATAGGTGAGCACCCGCTTGGTGTCGGCGATCGAGCGCAATTCGGGGATCAGCTCCGTTGCCGGCATCGGCAGCGGCTCGGTCGCAATGATATGGCTGGCGACCGGCACGACACGGCGCTTCAGTCGGGGCGTCAGATCGCCCGTATAGCCGTTGGTCGCGATCACCACCTCGCGGCACTGGACCGGTCCCTTGGCCGTCAGGATGCGCCAACCGTTGCCCGCCTTCTCGATGCGCTCGGCTTCGACGTTGGCGCAGAGAATGGCGCCGGCGCGATGGGCCGCTTCCAGGAGGCCCTTGTAGTAGAGCGCCGGATGGAGATGGCCCGAGCGCCGCGCGTACATGCCGCCGAAATAGTAGTCCGAGGCGATCATCTCGCGCTGGCGTTCGCGCGGGATCATCTCGGCGCCGGTATCGGCGTATTTGTTGAACGTCTCGATCTTGGCGGCCTGCTCGTCATAGTGCCGGGGCGTCCAGGCGCCGACGAAGCGGCCTTTCCTGATCACGCCACACTCGATCTTCTCGCGCGCGAGGATGTCCTCGAGGACAGTGAGCGAATCGGCGCCGGCGGCCAGGAATTCACCCTTGCGGCGGGCGAACTCCTCCGCCGCCTGGTTCTTGCCGCCCAGGCCCTTGCCGAGGTTGACGCCGCCCGAGATCATGCCGCCATTGCGGGTCGAGGCACCGACACCGAAGTCGCCCCGCTCCAGGACGACCGCGTCGATGCCGTTGCGGCGCAATTCCAGGGCGGTCGATAGCCCGCCATAGCCCGCGCCGACGATCGCCACATCCGTCTTCGCGGGCGGGTCCTGGCTCAGCGCGTTGTTCGGCGTCCACGCTTCCCACCACCACGGCCGCGCCTTGAAGTCGGGGTGGAAGATGTCGCCGGGCCTCAAAAGTCAGTCACCTTGCCGTTGAACTGCCAGTCGCCGTAGCGGGTCGGCTCGGGGCCGGGTGGACCGCCGATCTCCTCGACCTTCTTGGGCTTTTCGGGCGGGGTCCCGGGCGCGGCGGGCTGGTCCGTCTCCGGCTTGGGGCCGGCTGCGGCCGGCGCGGGTTTTTCAGTGTCAACCATGGACCCATGATGCCGCCCCACGCCTTGATTCGCCACAGTCCCAGGCCATCTTTCGGACATGAACTATTTTCGTACCGCCCTGCTGCTTGCGGCATTGACGGCCTTCTTTCTTGTCATCGGCTATCTGCTGGGCGGCCGGCATGGCCTCCTGATCGCGCTGGTGGTGGCGCTGGGCACCAACCTCTTCGCCTACTGGAACTCCGACCGCATGGTGCTGCGCATGAGCAATGCGCGCGAGGTCGGGCCGCAGGAGGCGCCCGAGCTTTACGGCATCGTGCGGCAGCTTACCGAACGCGCCGGCCTGCCGATGCCGCGCGTCTATATCATCGACGAGGACCAGCCCAACGCCTTCGCCACTGGCCGCAGCCCCGAGCATGCGGCGATCGCGGTGAACACCGGCCTGCTGACCCATCTCAGCCGCGAGGAGATCATCGGCGTGCTGAGCCACGAGCTCGGCCATGTGAAGAACCGCGACACCCTCACCATGACAGTGGCGGCGACGCTCTCGGGGGCCATCGGCATGCTGGCAAGCTTCGGTTTCTTCTTCGGCGGCGGCCGCGACGAGAACGGCCGGCCGGTCGGCAACCCGATCCTGAGCATCCTCGCCATGATCGTGGCCCCGATCGCGGCGTCGTTGATCCAGATGGCGATCAGCCGCAGCCGAGAGTTCGAGGCCGACCGCATGGGCGCGCAGATCTCCGGCCATCCCGAGTGGCTGGCCTCGGCGCTGGCCCGCCTGCATGCCGGCACGCAGGCGATCCCCAACGCCACAGCCCAGGCCAATCCCGGCACGGCGCACCTTTATATCGACAATCCGCTGTCGGCCGGCGGCATGGCCAGCCTGTTCTCGACCCATCCGCCGATGGAGGAGCGCATCGCGCGCCTGCGGGCGATGGCCGCGCAGGCGATGCCGTCTGCCTCCGAACCGGTGCGCACCCGCGCGGGCGGCTCGGTCCCGCAGACCGGCGACCGCGGCCCGTGGGGGTAACCTCGAACCCATGGCGGCAACCTCGGAATGGCGTCAGGGTTTCGCCACCTTCGATCGGTTCAACTGAGCAATGATCGTCGTTCCGATCCCGTTCGAGTTCGGAACAAAGTGCATGTCGACGACGCCCACGATGGCACAGGCCCTTACCGTCCACTCTTCTGCCCAGGGTGTGCGCGTCAGTTCTGCCGTTGGTGGAGTTTTGCCGCCATCGAATCCGATGTATTCGGTATTGATTATCTTCGTGCTCTTGCAGTCTTTTGGAGCAATTTGCACCATAGCCACGACAGCATGCAGGGTGGCGTCTTGCGCAAGCCTTAGATCGCTTCGCGTCGTTCCAGGCAGCAACGCCACGCGCCTCATGCGATTGTTGGGGCCAAGCTGATAGACGACTCTCAGAATGCGGAACTTCCCGCATCCTTCGAACCGACCGATGACGGTCCACTGACCCGACATGGGCATCCAGGCTGAATCGAATGTCGGGGGAACATCGACATTGACGTTCATGCCGCGGGCCGTTGGAGAAGGGCAATTCTCGACGACCGACCGCCAGACATTGTTCATCATGCCACCAAACTGCCGTTGCTCTTCCGGTCGAGTCAGGAAGGCTTTCAGCTCTGGCGACATTGGCAAAGGTTGTTGGGCTTGGGTCGACGACGAAAAAGCCATCATCGGCACAGCAATTGCCAAAGCACGACAGGACAGAATTAGTTTTGCCCATTCGTATCGTTCATCGACAATATCTCGTAACGTATCAGGGCAGCAGTCCAACACGCCGATTCCAAGTCCTCTTGGGTTAAACCTTCGGTAGCAGCGGCGTCGGGCTCTCGCCCAGGTCGGTGTCGAGGATGCGCTCGCCGCGCTTGGTGATGCGGTCGGTCGAGATGTCGATCTCACGCAGGTCCTTTTCGGTTTGCGCGAAGTGCTTGCGGAGATTGTCGACCCGCTCGTCGAGCCGGCGTACGTCGTCCAGCATCCGCCCGACCTCCTTCTGGATCTCGCCTGCCTGCTCGCGCATGCGCACATCCTTCAGCACGGCGCGCACCGTGTTCAGCGTCGCCATCATGGTGGTGGGCGAGACGATCCAGACCCGCGCCTTGTAGGATTCGTCGACCACCGAGGCGAAGTTGGCATGCAGCTCGGCATAGATCGCTTCCGACGGCAGGAACAGCAGCGCCGATTCGGCGGTCTCGTTGGAAACGATGTACTTGTCGCGGATGTCGTTGATGTGCTTGCGCATCGCCTGCTGGAAGGCGCGCTGCGCGGCTGCGAGGCCCTGCGCATCGCCCGGCGCGACGGCACGCAGCAGACGGTAGCTTTCGAGCGGAAACTTGGCGTCGATCGCGATCGAGCCCGGCGGGTTGGGGAGCTTCAGCAGGCAGTCGACGCGGGCGCCGTTGCCGAGGCTGCACTGGAACGCGTAGGCCGACGGCGGCAGCGCATTCTGCACCAGGTCGTTCAGCTGCACCTCGCCGAAGGCACCGCGCGCCTGCTTGTTGGACAGGATCTCCTGCAGGCCGACCACCTGGGTCGACAGCTCGCCGATCTTCTTCTGCGCCTCGTCGATGCGGGCCAGCCGCTCGCGCAGGTCGGTCACCACCTGGCCGGTCGCCTTCTCGCTGCGGTCGAGGCGTTCGCTCACGACCTTGCTCAGCGCCTGCTCCTGTTCGCGCAGCGAGCGCTCGACCCGTTGCACGGTCTCCGCCTGCTGGCTCAGCGCCATTTCGAGGTGTCGCCGCACCGTCTCCGTCTCGCGGTTGTCGCCGCGGCGCAGCAACAGGGCGATTAGCCCGACGACCAGCAGGGCGATCAGCCCCAGGAGGGCATAGAGGAGGATATCCATTGCCGTCCCTTATAAGCTCGCGGCTCGACAAGCGCACGAACGGCGATTAAGCAAAATCCCCAAATGGCACCTCCGCTGCACGATCCCGACGTCTGGCTGTTCGATCTCGACAACACGCTCTATCCGGCGCACTGCAACCTCTTTGCCCAGATCGACGTGCGTATCGGCCGCTACATCGCCGACCGCCTCAAGGTCGATCTCGAAGAAGCGCGGCGCATGCAGAAGCAGTACTGGCGCGAACACGGCACCTCGATGCGCGGCCTGATGACCCTGCACGGCGTCGATCCCAGGCACATGCTTTCCTATGTGCACGATATCGATTATTCGCCGGTGCTGGCTGCGCCGGCGCTCGATGCCGCGCTGGCGGCGCTCCCCGGCCGCAAGATCATCTTCACCGCC
Source organism: Pseudomonadota bacterium (assembly GCA_018242505.1). GTDB lineage: Bacteria > Pseudomonadota > Alphaproteobacteria > Reyranellales > Reyranellaceae > Reyranella. Next base: position 86,234 of record JAFEBU010000015.1, on the reverse strand, counting down.
GGCGACGTGCCGCACGCCGAGCGGGTCATGGAGCGGCTGGGCGTTGCCCATCACTTCGAGGCGGTCTTCGACATCGTGGCCGGCGATTATTGGCCCAAGCCCCATCAGGCGATCTACGACAAGCTGGTGCTGAAGCACGGCGTCGATCCGCGCCGTGCCGCCATGGCCGACGACATCGCGATCAACCTCAAGCCCGCCAGCGACATGGGCATGCGCACGGTGTGGATCCGCACCGAGGAGAGCGTGAAGCGCGCGGCCGGCATCGATCTCGACCATATCCATCATCAGACCGACGACCTGGCGATCTGGCTCGCCGATTGGGTCGCTCAGAGGAGTGCACGCAAATGAAGACCCTGATCCTGGGGGCCGGTGCAATCGGCGGCTATGTCGGCGGCCGCATGCATCAGAGCGGCGCGGACGTCACCTTCCTGGTCCGCCAGGCCCGTCACACGGCGCTGCAGCGCGACGGACTCGTCATCAAGAGTCCCAAGGGTGACATCACTCAAAAAGTGAAGACGGTGCTCGGCGGCGCCGAGGGCGGGCCCTACAATGTCGTGATGCTGACCTGCAAGGCCTACGATCTCGACTCGGCGATCGCGGCCGTGACGCCGGCGATCGGGCCCGACACCACCGTGGTGCCGCTGCTGAACGGCATGCGCCACATCGACGTCCTGGCCGGCCGGTTCGGTGAAGAGAGGGTCGTGGGCGGTCTCGCCCGAGTCGGCGTCGCGCTCTCGGCCACGGGCGAGATCCTCCACACCAGTCCGTTTGCAGCCATCTCCTTTGGCGAGCGCGACGGCAAGCCGCCGCGCAAGGCGCTGGTCGAGCTCGACGCGGCGATCAAGAAGGCGGGAATCGACGGGGGCCTGCACAAAAACATCGTGCAGGACCTGTGGGACAAATGGATCATGCTGTGCACGCTTGCCTCGATGTGCTGCCTGATGCGCGGCACGTCGGGCGATATCCTGGAAGCCGACGAGGGTCAGGCGATCGTGCTGGAGACAGTCGAGGAGTGCCGCAAGGTCGCGGCCGCCGCGGGCTGCGACCCGGGCGAGAAGGGCATGCAGAATGTGCGCTCCTACCTCACGCAAAAGGGCTCGCGCTTTGCCGCGTCCATGCTGCACGATCTCGAGAAGGGCGCCATGGTCGAGGCCGACCATGTCGTGGGCGATATGATCACCCGGGGGCGCAAGGCGGGAATTGCCGTGCCCAACCTGCGCCTGGCTTATGCCCATCTGCAGGTTTATCTCGCCCGGCGGGCGCGCGGCGGGATCGGCAAACCGGCGCTTTAACCGGCTGCAGGCCGGTTGAAATCCCGGCCTCACCTCCTTACGTTTCCAAGTGTGCGGCCTTGGCGTCGCCCAGCGTTCGCGTGCTCATGCGCGCTCTTTTTCGCTTCCAATCCGCGTTTGTTTGAAAGGCCTTCTCGATGCGGGACGTCGTGCGGAGCCGGTCGGTTCCCCAGATCATCATCAGCAACGCCGACTATGATCGGCTGAGCGACCTGGCGAATGCCTCGCTGCAGCGGCTGCCGGACGTGGCACAAGAGCTGCTGGACGAACTCGACCGCGCACAGATCGTGGACGGCGATGCCGTGCCGGCCGACGTCGTGCGTATGGGCTCGACCGTCACCTTCAAGTCCGACGACGGCCAGACGCGGACCATGACGCTTGTCTATCCTGTGGACGAAAGCCTCGACCAGCATCGCATCTCGGTGATGACGCCGATCGGCGCCGCTTTGATCGGGCTCGGCGTCGGTCAATCGATCTCCTGGCCCGGGCGTGACGGCAAGCAGCATCGTCTGACTGTGACCAAGGTCACGGCACCGGCCAAGGCGTCCTGAACGGTGCCGGCGACGTTCAATTGAGCGCGCCCACCGCCCGCGGCAGGAAGAGCGAGATCTGCGGGAACAGGATGATCAGCAGCAGCCCCAGCAACAGGGCGCCGATGTAGGGCAGATACGTGCGCCAATGTTGTCCGACCGTGAGGTCGGCGAACTTGAGCGCCATCAGGAGCCCCACGCCCATCGGCGGCAGGAAAAGGCCGATGCCGACAGCCGCGGTCTGCACGATGTTGAAGTGGTAGGGGTTGATGTTCATCTTCTCGGCGATCGGAAAGACCACCGGGATCAGCACCACTGCGGCCGGCAGGCCTTCCAGCACCATGCCGAACATCATGGTGATGACTGCGGTGCAGGCGAGGAACAGCCACGGCATGGACTTCAGGGGCGACAGCACCTCGGCGAGCAATACCGGCACGCCCGAGACGCCCATCAGGTACTGGAAGACCGACGCCACCGCGAGCAGGAAGATCACCGAGGCGGTCAGGATCGCGCTCTCATAGGCGAGCTTGCCGATCTCGGCGAAGGAGACGTTGCGGTAGTAGAACCGCGCGGCGACGAAGGCATAGGCCGCGACCACCGCGCCGGCCTCGGTCGCGGTGAACACGCCGCCGATGAAGCCGGCCAGGATCACGATCGGGATCACCAATGGCACACTCGCGCGCCGCGCCGTGGCGACCAGCAGCGTCGCGCTCGGCCGGGTGTCGACCGGCCAGTCGAACTTGCGCGCGCGATACCAGATGAGCGCCATCAGGCACAGCATGATGACCGCGGCCGGCACGAAGCCCGCGAGGAAGAGCGCCACCGCCGAGGTGTTGGTGACCTGGGCGATCACGATCATGAAGATGGCGGGCGGCACCAGCATGCCCATCGCCGTGCCCGCCGCGATCAGCGAGGCCGAATCCTCGCGTTTGTAGCCCGCCTTGGTCAGCGGCGGCATCAGCGTCGAGCCAAGGGCGGAGACCTCGGCCATCTTGGAGCCGCAGATGTCGGAAAAGAAATAGGCGACCAGGATCACCGACATGCCAAGCCCGCCCTTGACCCAGCCGACCAGCGCGCGGGCAAAATCGACCAGCGTGTGGCTCATGCCGCAGCGCTCCATCAAGCCGCCGGCGAAGACGAAGGCCGGGATGGCAAGCAGGACCCAGCTCTGGGAGCCCGAAACCAGGCTCGAGGACAGGACCTGCATGTCGTAGCCGCCGATCCAGAGTCCCGCCACGGCCGAGACGCCAAGGGCGAAGACGATGGGCATGGAGAAGACGATCAGGACGACGAAGATCGCGGCGACGAGAAGCAGCAGCATGCCGGACGGTCCTCGTTCAGTGCAACAGGTCGATCTCTTGTCGCGGCGGCGCCACGATCATCGAGATCGCATAGACAGCCAGCAACAGGCCACCGGCAACGGCGGAGCCATAAAGCACGGCGAGGTTGATCTGCAGTCCCGGCGTGGTCAGGGTGCTGTTCAGGATGCAGAGCCGGACGCCGAACCAGGCGACCAGCAGGCCCACGACCGCCACCAAGGCAAAATGAATGCGGTCGACCAGCAGGCGCCCGCGCGGCGTGAGCTTCAGCACGTGCAGGGTGAAGTGCGCCCGCTCGCGCACGCCGATCGCCGCGCCGATCAGGGTGAGGTAGGCCAGCATCATCTCGCCGACCTCCTCGACCCAGGTGAAGGGGATCGGGTCGAGGTCGAGCCAGTCCGTCACCGGGATCATGACGTAGCGCAGGAACACGCCCACCAGCAGGTTCAGGATGGCGGCGATCAGCAGGAGCGAGACGACGAACTTGGGAATGCGGGCGATGAGGGTCATGCCTTGAAATTCGCAATCGTGTCCCAGAGTTCCGCGTACTGCTTCTTGTATGCCGGCCAGATCTTGGCCTCGGCGACCTTGCGGAAAGATTCGAGGTCGCCCTTGACCACGGTCATGCCCTTGGGCTCGAGCGCCTTCTTGGCGGCGTCGAAATTATCGACCGATTCGGTGAGCTCGCGGCACTTGGCCTGCGCCTCGCGACTGGTGTCGAGCATGATCTTCTTGTGTGCCGGGCTGAGGCTCTCCCAGATGCCGAGATTCATGGTGTTGAGCGTCGGCCCGTAGTTGTGGAAGGTCATCGAGCAGTATTTCGAGACCTCGTAGATCTTGAGCGCGATCTGATTGACGATGGGCAGGTCGCCGCCGTCGATGACGCCCGACTTGGCGGCCGAGATCACTTCGCCCCAGGCGAGCGGCACGGCGTTGCCGCCCAGCCCGTTGATGGTATCGGCGAACACCTTGGCCTGCTGCACGCGAATCTTGGCGCCGCGCAAGTCCTTGGGTTCGACGATCGGCTTCTTGCTGGTCCAGAAATGGCGGAAGCCATAGTCGAAGAAGCACAGCGTCTTCAGCTTGTACTTCTCCTGGAAAACCTTATCGAGATGGTCACCGATCTGGCCGTTGAACATCTTGTAGGCCTGGTCGTAGCTCCGCACGAGATAGGGCACGAGGAACACGCCCATCTCGGGGAAGATCGTCGCCGCGGCGCCGGCGGGATTGCCGATGGCGATGTTGCCCGACTTCACCGCGTTCATGATGTCGAGTTCCTTGCTCATCAGCGTCGAGCCGAAGAACTGCATGTCGAGCTCGCCATTGGAACGCTTGCGCACCTCCTGGGCCTGCCAGTCGAAGGCGACGGCTGCCGATTCCGGCACGGCATTGATATGCGCCATCACCAGCTTGATGGGCGCGGCGCGGGCGATCGTCGGCGCGAGGCCGCTTGCCAGCAGGCCGGCCATGCCGCCCTTCACGAGGCTGCGGCGGTGCAACGCCGGCAAATGCCGGCTGCTGATCTTCATGATGGTCGACATCGAGCGCCCTCCCAAGCGAATTTGTTGCGGCGAGCCTATACCGCAGGGAGAGCAGCGCAAAGCATCCGACGCGTCGATCGGTCGTTCTGCGGCAATGTTACTGTGCTGCGATCGCGCTATGTCCGCCCTGCGATGCGTTGAACCGGTCCAGCACATGACCTGGCGCCTTCGCGTGCTCGACGTAGTTCTTGCCGTCGAAGGTCATCACGCCGTTGCAGAACACGCCGTGCACGCCGGTCGGTCGACGGATGGTGCGCCGTCCGCCGCCCGGCAGATCGGCCACGCGCTCGGCCGGCGAGACCCCCACGCTGGCCGGGTCGAACAGCAGCAAGTCGGCCTGGGCGCCGACCGCGATGCGGCCGCGATTCTGGATGCCATAGAGATCGGCGGGATGGCTGGTGAGGCGGCGGACGCCTTCGGCGAGATCGAAATCGCCGCGCTCGCGCACCCAGTGCGCCAGGAAATGCAGGCCAAATCCGGCGTCGCACATGTAGATCAGGTGCGCGCCGGCATCCGACAGCGCCACCACGCCCGCCTCGTGCTTCAACAGCCGCGCCACTCCCTCGTCGCCGACATTGAGGAAGCGGCCGAGGAAGGCAGTCTCGAGATTCTCGTCGAGCGCGAGATCGAGCATCACGTCGAGCGGATCGCGGTTCTCGGCCGTGGCGATCTCGTCGAGGTAGCGGTTTACGTATTTCGCATTGGCCGGCTTCTGCGCCACCGCCACCATCACGCGCTCCCAGTTGCCCTGGAAGATCATGCCTGGCCGCGGGTTCTTCGCATTGTCGCGGAACTTGGCGCGCCACGGCGGATCGCGGAACACCGCCTTCAGCTGATCCGGCGTGTAGGCCTTGATCGGATCGAAAGCCGAATGGCTGTAGAACGGATAGGCGTTGGCCATCGTGAAATCGAAGGACAACGGCTGGCAGGGGATCTGGACATAAAGGCCGTTGCCGCGGCGCAGTGCCGCCGCGCAGGCATCGAAGATGCGCAGCGCGCGCTCGGGTTCCTGCTCGTTGTACATTGCCATGCCGGTGCCCTGGAAGAACGGCCGGCCATGTTTGGCGGCCATCGGCTCCAGCTCTTCCGGCGTCTTCACGCCCGAGGCGATGGCGACCACGCCGCGGCCACGCGGGCCCATGGCGCCGACCAGTGCGTCCAGCTCCGACATGGGGGCGATGGTCGACGGCATCGGCACGCCGCCGTAACCCGAGTGGTTGAGCGAATAGGAGGCGCCCAGCCCGATCGCGCCCTTGTCCATGGCGTCGGCGACCATCGCCTTCATCCGCGCGAGCTCTTCCGGTGTTGCTTCGGTGCGCTGCGATGCCGCCTCGCCCATCACCGCGGTGCGGATGGTCGAATGGCCGGCCAGCACCGCGACATTGGCGTAAGCCGGCCGCCGGCGCAGCATGTCCATATAGTCGCCGAAGCTTTCGAACTCCCAACGAATGCCGGTGCGGAGCGCGTCGAGGTCCATGCCCTCGACGACCGAGAGGTTGCGGATCACGAGGTCGCGCGCCACGGGCGGCGCCGGCACGATGCCGAAGCCGCAATTGCCGATCACTGCCGTGGTGACGCCGAGCGAGGGCGAAGGCGACAGGGTGGAGTCCCAGGTGACCTGGGCATCGTAATGGGTATGGACGTCGACGATGCCGGGCGACAGGACAAGGCCGCCGGCGTCGATCGTTCGCGCGCCGTTGCCCTTGAGCTCGCCGATCGCCTCGATGCGACCATCCTTGACCGCGAGATCGGCGCGCCGCGGCTCATAGCCCAGCCCGTCGACGATGGTGGCGCCGCGAATAACGAAATCAGACATCAGGACCTCCGTCGGCTGAGCGCTCCGTAGGCGGCAAGGGCGGCGTGATTGACGAGGTCGCTCACGGTAGCGCCCATCTGCACGATCTGCATCGGCTTCTGCAGCCCGTCGATCACCGGGCCGATCACCGTCACGCCGCCCAGGCTCTGTACCAGGCGCGAGGAGATGTGCGCCGAATGCAGGCCCGGCATCACCAGCACGTTGGCCGGCCCGGTGAGGCGGCAGAACGGGTAGGTCGATTTCAGGAGCGCATGGTCGAGCGCCATGTCGGCCTGCATCTCGCCATCATATTCGAAGTCGACCTGCTCGGCGTCGAGGATGCGGATCGCCTTGCGGATGCGGTCGATGCGATCGATCTCGCGGCTGCCGAAATTGGTGAACGAGGCGAAGGCCACGCGCGGGTGATGGCCCATCGTCCGCGCATTGGTCGCCATCTGGCGGGCGATGGTGGCGAGTTGCTCGGGCGTCGGCGTCTCGTTGATCGAGGTGTCGGCCAGGAACACCGTGCCGTGGCGCGCCACCACGATCGAATAGCCCATCGGCACCTTGTCGGGCTCGACGTCGATTACGCGCTTGATGTCGCCGTAGCACTCGGGGAAGCGGCGCGTGATGCCGGTCACCATGCCGTCGGCATCGCCCATCGCCACCATGCAGGCGCCGAAGACGTTGCGGCCCTGGTTCACCATGCGCTGCACGTCGCGGCGCAGGAAGCCGTCGCGCTGCAGGCGCTTGTAGACCATGTCGGTGTAGGGCGTGTTGCGTGTCGAGAGCCGCGCGTTGTGGATCTCGATGCCGTTGGTGTTGGTGATGCCGAGCCCCTTCATGGCCTCGCGCACCTGCTCCTCGCGCCCGATCAGGACCGGGGTCCCGTAGCCGTTGTCGCGGAACACCATGGCGGCGCGGATGGTGCGTTCCTCCTCGCCCTCGGCGAACACGATGCGCTGCGGGTTGGCCTTCACCTGCTCGAACAGGCTCTGCAGCCAGTGGCTGGTGGGATCGAGGCGGCCGGAGAGCGAGCGCCGGTAGTCTTCCATGTTGGCGATCGGCTTGCGCGCGACGCCCGACTTCATCGCCGCCTCGGCGACTGCGGTGGAGACGGCCGAGATCAGCCGCGGATCGAACGGCACGGGCATCACGTATTCCGGACCGTAGCGCAGGCGACGGCCGGAATAGGCGCGATCGACTTCGTCCGGCACATCCTCGCGCGCGAGCTTGGCCAGCGCCTCGGCGGCCGCGATCTTCATCTCCTCGTTGATCGTCGTGGCGCGCACATCGAGCGCGCCGCGGAAGATGTAGGGGAAGCCCAGGACATTATTGATCTGGTTGGGATAGTCGCTGCGGCCGGTGGCGATGATGGCGTCCGCACGCACCGAGCGCACGTCCTCGGGCGTGATCTCGGGATCGGGATTGGCCATCGCGAAGATGATCGGCTTGTCGGCCATCGATTTCACCATGTCCTTGGTGACCGCGCCCTTGACCGAGAGGCCGAAGAACACATCGGCGCCCTTGATCGCCTCGGCGAGCGATCGCGCCTTGGTGCGCACGGCATGGGCGCTCTTCCACTGGTTCATGCCCTCGGTGCGGCCCTGGTAGATCACGCCCTTGGTGTCGCAGAGGATGGCGTTCTCGTGCGGCATGCCCATCGCTTTCACGAGCTCGATGCAGGCGATCGAGGCGGCGCCGGCGCCGTTCACCACCATCCGGATGTCCTTGATGTTGCGGCCGGTGAGATGCAAGGCGTTGATCAGACCGGCGGCGGAGACGATCGCGGTGCCATGCTGGTCGTCATGGAAGATCGGGATATCCATGAGCTCGCGCAGGCGCTGCTCGATGATGAAGCATTCCGGCGCCTTGATGTCCTCGAGATTGATGCCGCCGAAGGTGGGGCCGAGGAAGCGCACGCAGTTGACGAACTCGTCGACATCCTTGGTGTCGACCTCGAGGTCCATGCAGTCGACATCGGCAAACCGCTTGAAGAGGACGGCCTTGCCTTCCATGACCGGCTTGCCGCCCAGTGCTCCGAGGTCTCCGAGGCCCAGGACGGCGGTGCCGTTGGAGATCACCGCTACCAGGTTGCCTTTGGCCGTGTAATCGTAGGCGGTGGACGGATCCTTGGCGATTTCGAGGCAGGGCGCGGCGACGCCAGGAGAATAGGCAAGCGCAAGGTCGCGCTGCGTCACCAGCGGCTTGGTGGCGATGATTTCGATCTTGCCCGGGCGCCCGGACCTGTGCATCCGCAGCGAATCGCCATCGAGATCGCCCATTTCATTGACCATTGCTTCCGAGCTCATGCTCGCCATATTCGTTTCTCTCCCGATTGAGCCCGCATATTGGCGGCAATCCCGCGGCGGGACCAGCCGGCCATGCCGCGCTGCAACGTGGCGGTGAAAGGCCGAATTGCATAACGGTGTGATAACGATGGCCGACGCACATCCGAACGACGAGGCGCTTCTGGACCGTCTGGTGCGCGCTTTCGGCGGCGTGCCGGGCATCCGCGCCATCGTGTTGGGCGGTTCGCGGGCCCGCGACGAGGGGGCGGCGCACTCCGATTACGATATCGGCCTCTACTACGAGCCGGACAATCCGATCGATGTCGGACGGCTCGCCAAGGCGGCGGTCCTGCTGCCCGGCGCCGCAAGCTCGTCGGTGACGGCGATCGGCGAATGGGGGCCATGGATCAACGGCGGCGCCTGGCTCACGATCGACGGTCGGCGCGTCGATCTCCTCTATCGCGACCTTGGCAAGGTGCTGGACGTGATCGGCGCTTGCCGCGCCGGCCGCATCGAACGGGTCTACCAGCCCGGCCATCCGCACGCCTTCGTCTCGGCAATCTACATGGGCGAGGTTGCCCAGTGCCGAGTGCTATGGGATCCCGAGTCGGTGCTGACGTCGCTGCGGCGGCGGTGCGATCCCTATCCGCCGGCGCTCGCCGAGGCGCTGATCCGCACCTTCTTCTGGGAGGCGCGCTTCGCGCTCGACAACGCAGCCCATGGCCGCGGTCGCGACGATCCCGCCTATGTCGCGGGCTGCGGCTTTCGCTCGATCGCCTGCCTTTGCCAGACGCTGTTTGCGCTGAACCACCACTATCTCCTGAACGAGAAGGGCGCGGTGGCGGGCATCGACCGGCTCGCGGTGAAACCGGCGGATTTCGCCGCTCGCGTCGGCCAGGCGCTGGGGGCTGGCGCGGCCGGCCTCGCTGTCCTGTCGGCCCTGGTCGACGAGACCGCCGATCTCCTCAGGGCGTGACCGGTTCGGCGATCAGCGTTGTCCGGGGCTTGGGGTCGATCGCGTCGCACAGCAACGCCGGACGGTGCAGCATCTTTCGGACTGCCGAAAACCTGCGGGGGATGGATGTGTGCAAGCGGTACGAGAGTGGTCATGACGCCGCGCCGGCTGGCGTTTGGATGGCCGGCGCTCGGGCCGACAGCGCGGCGATGGCGGCCAGGGCGGCCAGAACGCCGAACAGAAGAAGCGAGTCGGTATAGGTGCCGCTCCAGTCCCGCAGGGCGCCCGACAGCAACGGGCCGGCTGCTTGCGCCAGCACCTGCAGCGGCAGGGCGACACCGCGGATGGCCCCGTAACTCTCGCGTCCGAAGTAATCGGCCCAGGCCATCGGCAGCAGAGTCATGATGCCGCCGATGCCGAGCCCGAACGTGCCGGCGGCCAGGCAAGCCGTCGGCAGCGTGGCGACGCCGATCAGGGCGAGGGTGCCAGTCCCCATCAGGACCGCGGCCAGCAACAGGCCGTAACACACCGGCCAGCGCCGCGGTGCGAAGCCCACACCGAAGCTCGCAGCGGCGGACATGGCCGAGAAGAAGCTGATCACTGTGGCGGCGGCGATCGGCGACAGGCCGCGCTCGATCAGATGTGGGGCCTGATAGAGGCTGACACCGGCCTGCACCGGGAAGAGCAGAACCGTGTAGAGCGACAGCAGCCAGAAGGCCCGCGTGCGCATGGCCTGGCTGCGGCTGAAACGGGGTTCGGCAATGGCGCGGCCGTCCTTCGCCGCCAGCCGGTCCGGTTCCAGCCCGAGATCCTCCGGGCGGCGCACCAGCAACAGCCAGCACGGCACGAACCCCACGATCAGCACTGTGGCGCCCACCGCCAGCCAGCCCGTGCGCCAGTCGCCGCCCTGCATCGAGACCTGGGCGAGGAACGGCAGCACCACCAGGCCGGACATCTGCGCCAGAGTGGCGATCGAGGTGGCGCGCACGCGCCGGGCCACGAACCAATTGTTCACCGCGCCGAAGAGACCCAGCTCGAACGGGCCCGCCCAGTTCATGCGCGCGACGCAGAACAGCAGGTAGAACATCACCAGCGACTGCGTGAGCGAGAGCGCCATGGCCGCGATCCCGGTCGTCAGCACCGCGGCGCACAGCACGAGCCGCGCGCCGCGACGGTCGAGCAGGGGACCGATCGCCGGCGAGATGATCGCGGCCAACAGGCCGCCCAGCGACACCGCGCCGCCCATCGCCGTGCGCGACCAGCCGAATTCGCCGGTCATCGGCGCGATGAAGATCGACAGCACCGCGACGGACGGTCCCTGGCGGGCAAAGCCGGCAAGGCAGACGCAGCCCAGCACCACCCAGCCATAGAAGAACGGCAGGCGCGGGGCGAGCAGTCGAGGCAGGGACGGCGGCTGCATCGGGGGCGTGGGGGAAGCTTGCGCTGGGATCGTCTCACCCTCAAGGGCCGCCACGCTTCGACGGATTCCCGGCCGGCCCTTGTTGAAAGCGGGGATCACCGGCCGTGGCGAGGGGCCGCCGGTGCATGTTAAGCCGAGGCGTGCCCGACAGTTCCCCTCCTCCTTCGGTGCCGGCCGATGCCACGCCGATGATGCGCCAGTATCTCGCGATCAAGGCGGCGCATCCCGACCATCTGGTATTCTACCGGATGGGCGATTTCTACGAGCTGTTCTTCGACGACGCGGTCAAGGCTTCGGCCGCACTCGACATCGCGCTCACCAAGCGCGGCCAGCACCTGGGCGAGGATATCAGGATGTGCGGCGTGCCCGTGCACAGCCACGAGGCCTATCTGTCGCGCCTGATCCGCCGGGGCTTCAAGGTCGCGGTGTGCGAGCAGACCGAAGATCCGGCCGAGGCCAAGAAGCGCGGCGCCAAGTCGGTCGTCGAGCGTGCCGTGGTGCGCGTCATCACGCCGGGCACGCTCACCGAGGATGCGCTGCTCGATGCGCGCAGCCACAACTACCTCGCCGCGGTCGCCGAAGCGCAGGGCGAGTTGGCCCTGGCCTGGCTCGATCTTTCGACCGCCGATTTCGCCGCCCAGCCGCTCGGCGCGGGCCAGCTCGCGGCGGCGCTGGCGCGTCTTGCGCCTGGCGAACTCCTGGTGCCGGATCGACTGCTTGCCCGCGACGGCGTCAAGGCGGCGTTGGAGGACTGGAACGCCGTGCTGACGCCGCTGCCCTCGGCGCGCTTCGATTCGGACAATGCCCGCAAGCGCCTGCAACAGGCGTTTCAGGTCGCAGCGCTCGACAGCTTCGGCGCCTTCTCGCGCGCCGAGGTCGCAGCCTGCGGCGCGTTGCTCGATTATGTCGAGCTCACGCAGGCCGGCAAGACGCCCGCCCTCCCGCCGCCGCGCCGCGAACGATCCGACGGCACGATGGAGATCGACCCGGCGACGCGGCGCAATCTCGAGCTGGTGAAAAGCCTCGACGGCCGGCGCGACGGCAGCCTGCTGGCCACGATCGACCGCACCCTGACGGGGCCCGGCGCGCGCCTCCTGGCCGAGTGGCTGGGGGCGCCGCTCACCGATCGCGGCGAGATCGAGCACCGCCTCGATCTGGTGCAGTTCTTCGTCGAGCGTCCGACCCTGCGCGAGCGCGTGCGCGAAACGCTGAAGCGCACGCCCGACATCGAGCGCGCCCTGCAGCGCCTTTCGGTTGGCCGCGGCGGTCCGCGCGACCTTGCCGCCCTGCGCGACGGACTCGACTCGGCCGAAGCTCTGGCGGCCGTTCTCGGGGCCGAGCGCGAAGCACTGTCACCGTCGCCCGCGCCGCTCGCTGGAATAATAACGGCGGCGTCCAACCATCGGCCGCTGATCGAGTCGCTCGCTGCGGCGCTGGCCGATGAGCCGCCGCTCCTGGCGCGGGATGGCGGCTTCATTCGCATGGGTTACCGCGCCGAGCTCGACGAGCAACGCACCTTGCGCGACGACAGCCGCAAGACGGTGGCGGCGCTCGAAGCGAAATACCGGACCGCCTCGGGCGTGCCGTCATTGAAAATCCGGCACAACAACATGATCGGCTATCACATCGAGGTGACGGCCACGCACGTCGACAAGCTTGATCTTGCGGCGCTGGGCTTCACGCGCCGCCAGTCGATGGCCAATGCGACACGCTTCAGCACGGCCGAGCTCGCCGATCTCGAAACCCGCATCGGCCGCGCCGCCGACCAGGCGCTGGCGCTCGAGCTTGCGATCTTCGACGCGCTGGTGACCGAAGTGATGGCCGTGTCGGCGGCGGTCGCGGCCGCCGGCCGGGCGCTCGCCACGCTCGATGTCGCGGCGTCGCTCGCCGAGCTTGCGACCAGCGCCAATTATGTGCGCCCCACGCTTGCCGACGAGCCGGTCTTCACCATCGTCGGCGGCCGACACCCGGTGGTCGAAGCGGCGCTGCTGCGCCAGGGTGGAACGGCCTTCGTGCCTAACGATTGCGAGCTCGGACCCGACCGGCGGCTCTGGTTGCTGACCGGCCCCAACATGGCCGGCAAGTCGACCTTCCTGCGCCAGAACGCCCTGATCGCGATCCTGGCGCAGGCGGGCTCGTTCGTTCCGGCCAGGGAGGCGCATCTCGGTATCGTCGATCGCCTGTTCAGCCGCGTCGGTGCGGCCGACGATCTGGCGCGCGGCCGCTCGACCTTCATGGTCGAGATGGTCGAGACGGCGGCGATCCTGAACCAGGCGACGGCGCAGAGCCTCGTCATCCTGGACGAGATCGGCCGCGGCACGGCGACCTTCGATGGCCTGTCCATCGCCTGGGCGACGCTCGAGCACCTGCACGAGGTCAACAGGTGCCGCGCGCTGTTCGCCACCCACTATCATGAGCTGGGCGCACTCAAGGAGAGGCTGGCCGCGCTCGCGCCCTACACCATGCGCGTCAAGGAATGGCAGAACGAGGTCGTGTTCCTGCACGAGGTGGCGCCGGGCGCCGCCGACCGTTCCTACGGCATCCATGTCGCCCAGCTCGCCGGCCTTCCGGCCGCCGTCGTGTCGCGCGCGGAAGAGGTGCTGGCCGTGCTCGAGAAGGGCGAGCAGTCGGGCGCGGTGACCCGGCTCGCCGACGATTTGCCGCTGTTCGCGGCGGCGCCCGGCCGGCCGGCAAGCGGTCTTGCGAAGCCCAACCCATCGGAGGTCGAAGCCGCATTGGCGGCGGTCAATCCCGACGAGCTCTCGCCGCGCGAGGCGCTGGACCTCCTCTACGCGCTGCGCGCCAAGATCGAAAAGGCGTAGCTGTTCTTGTCGTCCCGGGCACCGCGAAAGACCTGACCTCACGATCAACGCGGCTCTCTCACTTGATGAGTAATCGTCAGTCCTGGTCTGGATGCATATTCTGACGAGTCTGGGAATGCGATGTATATCGGCACCCCGAACAATCTCGAAAATAGGATATCGGAACACCGCAACGGGATGGCAGCCAGTCCGCGAAGAAGTATTAAGCGACGCGCCTGGTCCACATGGAAGAATATGACAATCCTGGCGACGCCATTGTGAGAGAGAAGCAGCTCAAGGATGGGCGGCGAGACCGCAAAAATGAGCTTGTTCGAACGATCAAGCCGGAGTTCCGCGACTGGATGCCTCCGCCGTCACTCCTCTCGGCCAGAGATAATCTGTCGTCCTGAGCAGCGCAGGGTTATCCCTGCGCTGCAGCCAGGGATCTGCCGCTACGATCGGCGACTCTGTCGATAGCGCGAGGTCCCTCGCTTCAGCGCGGGCGTTACTTCGCGCGATTCAGGATAACGATGAAGGTGCCTTCGCGACCCCGTGCTCGCGATGACAATCGGTTCATTCCGCCGTGTCCGCCGGCAGGCCGAGGGTGCGGCCCGGGTAGCCGGCGGCGTCGAAATAGCGTGTCCCGCCCACCGTCTGGGTCACGACCACGGTGCGCAGTCCGGTCGCGTCGGGTTCGGAGCGCAACGTGAGCTTTTGCACGGTCGGCATCGCGCCGTTGGGCAGCGCCTCGCCGAGCACGCGGCCGACCAGCGTGCCTTTCCCGGGAATCTTGAGCTGCAGCAGATGGGCGATGGTCATGCCGAGATCGGCGTTGCTCGCCGGCGCGCCGTCTTCGAACCGGGTGCGAAAGCTGGGGCCGGCGGCGCCCATGATGTTGCGCGTATCGGCGCGCGAGAACGAGCCGTGCATGCCCTGGCCTTGCTGCAGGCCGGTGTCGGCCACCTCGACGCCGCAGGTCGTGGGATCGTTGCAGCCGGTCGAGAAGGAACGGAAGTTGACGACGATGGCCGGCATCGGCGTCACCGCCGTGCCTTTCAGTGCGATCGCCGAGAGCGGAAGCGTGCCCGGAATCTTGCCCAGCGCGTCGTCGACGAACAGGCCGCTGACATAGTCCTGACGCGAAAGGGCGGCGACGATCCTGGCCGCCAGTGCTTTGTCGCCCGTCGGCAGATAGACGAGATCGGAGCCGCCGTTGGACGCGACGACCACCTGCGGATGGGCGGGATCGTCGCCGATCAGCCCGTTGCCGCGCTTGGGATGGGCGCCATCCGGCACAGGGGCTGCCTTGGCGTCTGGATCGGCGAGCGGCAGGTCGAGTGCATGGGCGACGTCGATTACCAGGAAGCCGGGCGGCAACTGGCTCGGCGGGACGTCGGCGTAGGCTCGGCTGGCCGCCCAGCTCGTGGCGCTTTCCTTGGAGATGGTCGAGAAGCCGTGGTCCGAGGTGAGAAGGATGTCGGTCGTCGAAGCGAGCCCCTGCTGTTCCAGGGCCGCTTCGAGCGCCGCAAGATTGTCGTCGGCATTCTTGATGGAGGCGAGCGAGGTCGGACCGTTGATGCCCGGCACCAGGCGGCCAAGGCTGTCGCCCTGGTTATGCTGGGTGCCGTCGGGATCGCGCGACCAGAACACGATCGCGAACGGCTTGCTGCGGTCCTTGAACATCGGCAGCACCGCCTTGGTCGCGACATCGACGAAGTACCGCTGCTGGTCGACATTGGCGACCGACGTGCCCGGCGTCTTCGCGTTGCCGGCCTTGGCATTGTTGCCGCGCGTCAGCGCCTCGGCCGGCAGCTCGGCCGCCGCCAGGCGCTTGGCCAGTTCTTCCGACAGTGGGATGCCACCCTTGCGGCCGGTCGAATCGTCGACCACGACGGTATTCTGCCCGGTCCGGTCGGTGTGGTCGAAGATCAGCGCCGGTCCGAGCTTGCCGATGGTCGCGGTGGACAGGCCGGCCGCGCGCGCGGCTTTCAGGATCGTTTCTTCGTTCAGGTAATCGCCGGCGAAGTGGGAGTCGACGTCGCCGAGCACAGGATCGCTCTCCAGGAACGGCGTCAGGCTGCCGCCGGCACCCGGCACGGCGAAGCCGGTATAGATCGTGTTGCTGAAATCGCCGGTATCGCCCAGCAAGTGTCCGGTCGCCATCCCCGAGGCATTGGCGGTGGTGAAGGTCGGGAACAGCGAATGCGTGTTGGCGAAGCGCACGCCCCGTTTCATCAGCGCGGTCATGGCGGGCGCGGTCTGCTCGTTCACCATGCCGGGTCTCAGCCCATCGGCCACGAACAGGATCATATTGTGCGGTTGCGTCTGGGCAAGGGCGGGAAGCGCCAGGCTTCCCAACAGGGCGGCGGCAATCAGCGAGCGCATCGGACATCCTCTTTCCGCGAGTCAGGCTGGCATTAGCCTGATTGCGTGACGGGAATGTTTCAGAGCGTCTTTCGCGCCAGCGCCGCGCCCTGGGTGAGCGCGCGCAGCTTGGCGTAGGCGGCGCCGAGCGTCATCGGCGCCATGCCGCAGTTGGTGCAGGCCTGTATGCGCTCGGGATCGACGAATTCAGTGGCGAGCTTCAGCGTCGCCGCGACTTCCTCGGGCGTCTCGACCTTCTCCGAGGCGACGTCGATTGCGCCCACCAGCACGGTCTTCGTCTTCAGGAGCTTCATCAGCTCCGGCGGCACATGGCTCTGCCGGCATTCCAGCGACACCTGCTGGATCCGGCTGCGGTCGAGCGCCGGGAAGGTCTGCTCGTATTGCCGCCAGCTTTCGCCCAGGGTCCCTTTCCACTTGATGTTGGCCTCGATGCCGTAGCCGTAGCAGATGTGCACGGCTGTCGCGCACTTCAGCCCCTCGGCCGCCTTCTCGAGCGCCGGCACGCCCCACTCGACGGTTTCGGCGAGATAGACGTTGAAGGCCGGCTCGTCGAACTGGATCACATCGACGCCGAGCTTCTCCAGATCCTTCGCCTCCTGGTTCAGGAGCTCGGCGAAGGCGAAGGCCATCTTCACGCGATCGCCGTAGTGGCCGTCGGCCAGGGTGTCGATCAGTGTCATCGGGCCGGGCAGGGTGAACTTGAGCTTGCGCGCGGTTGAAGCCCGCGCCACCCGCGCCTCCTTCTCGTGCACGAACCTGCGGCGCCTGAGCGGTGCGGTGACGGTGGGACAATCCGCTTCGTAGCGGTTGTTGCGGATGCCCATGCGCACCTTCTTGTCGAAGTCCACGCCCTCCACTTCGGCGAGGAAGCCATGGACGAAATGCTGCCGCGCCTGCTCGCCGTCGCTCACGATGTCGATGCCGGCCTGCTCCTGCCGTCGGATGGCGAGCGCGGTCGCATCCTCCTTTGCCTCCTGCAAGGGTCGGCCGGTGAGGGTCCACGGCGCCCACAGGACATTGGGCGTCGCAAGCCAGGACGGTTTGGGCAGGCTGCCCGCCAGTGTGGTCTCGAACATCGGCAATTCCTCAGGTTCTGGCGCCTGCCGCGGGCAGGGCGGGCCTGGGCTGCGCCTCTGGCGGCAGAATGTGGCCGTAGGTGCCGGGAGCGCGCCAGTGCAGGGTGCCGAAGGCGCCGCAGCTCTCGCACACCGAACGCCACGCTTCGTGGTGCGCGCCGCAGGCCGAGCAGCGCCACGCGCGGTCGGCCGGGGCCTGGGCGGCGCGCGCCAGCCAGTCATGCACCTTGGCGGGGTCGCCGCCCGACCGTTCCTCGACATCGGCCATCAGGCGGCAGACCCGCGCCGTCGGGTGCTCGCCGCCGGCCAGCTCGAGGTGACGCCGTGCCTCTCCCCACAGGCTGGCGTCGAGGGCGGCCTGGGCGATGGCGATATGGCTCTCGGCATCATCGATCTTCTGCTCGACCAGCCGGCGCACCAGCCCGACGCGCTTCAGCGGATCGCTCTCGCCCGAGGCCTTGAGATAGAGCTGGGCGAGATCGGGATGCGGCGCGAGCGACCAGGCGCGTTCGAGCGTCTTCATGGCCCGCCCGCCTTGACCGGCCTTGATCTGCAGCTCGGCCAGCCGGCTTGCCACCGCAATGCGTTCCGGCGCGAGCCCGAAGGCCTCGCGCGCGAGGCCAAGCGCATCGCCGTCCTTGCCGGTGCGTTCGACTTCGCGGCTGCGCTCGACCAGCAGCAACGCCTTCAACGTGCGGCCCTTGTCGGCGGTCACCACGCGCGTGCGCAAGCCGGCCTCGAGCGTCTCCTGTGCAGCCTGCCATCGGCCGATCTGCGCCTGCATGTCGAACAGCGAATGCACAACCCACGGCGTCTGCGGGCGCAAGCGGAACGCGCGTTCCGCATAGTCCAGCGCCTGTGCCTGGTTGCCGTCGCCGAGCGACTGGGTGATGAGGCCGCGCAAGCCGAGGAAGGCCATCTGCTCGTCGTCGAGCATCGACTGGAAGGCGCGCTTGGCGCCGTCGCGATCGCCGTTCAACTGCGCCGCCTGCGCCGACAGCAGCAGCGTGAGCGAGGGTTCGGAGAGGAGCTGCTCGGCCTTGCGTGCATTCTTCTGCGCCTCGGCCGCGTCGCCTGCGGCGACGGCGGCGAGGCCCTGGGTCAATGCGCGGTAGCCGCGTCGGCGCCGGCTCTCGCCCCAGCCCTCGAGCAGCGCCCCCGGCGCTCCCACGATCCAGCGGTAAAGCAGCCACAGCGCCACCGCGAGCAGGATCACGACCAGCAGGGCGGCGAACAGCACACCGACGCTGGTGTCGAGCCGCCAGCCACGCCATTGCACGGTGACGGCGCCCGGCCGTTCGGCCAGCCAAACCGCGCCAAACATCAGGACGGCCGCGACCGCGAACCAGAAGAGTGTGCGCAGGAAGGTCATCGCCAGCTACCGCGCCGCGCTCAGCAAGGTGACACCTTCGGCCGCCAGCCGATCGACGGCGCGTTGGGCGGCAAGATGCGCCTCGGCGCGGGCAAGCCAGTCGGCGCTCGCGCGACGGGTTTGTTCGGGCAACGACTTCACGAGTTCGGTCGCCTGGCCGAGGTCGCCCGCCTTCAGGGCCGCCTCGGCCCGCGCGAGCTTGGCCTCGACCGTATCGCCCGGCACATCGGGGCCGACGCGGCGCAACGACACCAGCGCCTTCAGCCGGCCGAGGATCCGCTGGCCGAAGGAATCGTCGGCGAGGTCGTCGGCCATCGCCGTCCGCGCCATCGCCGGAAAGTCGGCGGCGAGACCCGCACGTGACGCGACGCCCTTGTCGGCCAGCGGCTTCAGTGCCGCGCTCTGCTCGGCGATGGTCTTGTCGTCCTGGGCCAGAGGGCCGAGCAGGGCAAGATCCGAGGCGAAGGGCCGTTCCGATTCGAGCGCCGCATTGAGGCGGGCGGCGATGCCGATCACGGCGGATGCCCGCGCCGCGGCGAGCGCCTTCTTCTCGTCGGCGCTCATGCGTATCGATTCGGCCTGCGTCTTCTCGATCGTCGCGGCCAGTGCCTTGGCCTGGTCCTTCTGCCCCGAGACCGTCTGGTCCAGGTTCTGCAGGCCCGAGCGCAGCGTGGCGATCTCGACGCGCAGCGCCGCCATATCCTGGGTGAGCTTGTCGACATCGGCGCTGCTTGGAGCGGACGGCTCCGTCGCGGGGGGTGCCGGCCGATTCTCCAGCGCCTCGATCCGGCTCTTGAGGCCGTTCAGCGCTTCATCAGAGGGTGCCGCCGGGGCAGGCGTCGGCGCTGCCGGCGGAGGGGTCGCTTGGGCGACGGTGCTGGCCAAAGCCCGCACGCGCTTGTCGAGATCGTCGATCCGCGCGTTGAGCGCCTGCTTGGCGGCATCGATTTCGGCCGTGACATCGATCGCGGGCGCCGCCGGAACGGGAGTGGCGGCCGCCTGCTGCGCAGGTCCCCGCCACATCGTCCGCGCTTCGTCCGGCCAGTAGGGCAGGGAGAGCAGCGCCGCCGCCAGCACGATCGCGGCGGCGACCAAGCCGACGACGAAGGCTCCGACGACGCCGAGGCCGCGTCGTGCCGGCGCAACTGGGATGGCCGGTGCGGCCAGCGGCTCCGCCGCGGGCGCATCGGATGGAGGCGACAATGGCGGCGATGAAGAAGGGGTGTCGCTCATGATCGGTCTCGCAGGCTCCGCCGTTTCCACGCTCGTTTCAACGCTGGCTTGCGCCAGCCGGTCGATCTCGTCGAGCACCGCCTGACGTGTCGGCCGCGCCGCCGCCACCGTGGCCTTGAAGGGCAGGTTCCCGAGAGGCTCGGCGGCGGCCGGGCTGATGGCGATGGCCGTGATGCCGCGGCAGGAGTCGGCGAGACCGGCGTCCGTCACCAGTTTGACGAAAGTCGCCGAAGCGCGCGGCGAGAAGAAGGTCGCAAGATCGAGAGCGCGCGCTTCGAGCGCCGCGCGCGCCGAATCGGGCAACGCCTCGACCGCGCGTGACTCGTAGAGCGCGAACCGGCGCACGATGTCCTTCGGTGCGGGCTCGCCGACGACATCGACTCCCGAGACATGGATCAAGGGCCCGGCCTTGGGGTCGAGCCGTTCCTGCACGAGCCTTGCAAGTGCGGCGCTGTCGCCCGAAGCGGAGGCGACCGAGGTGAAGCCGAGCCCCTCGGCGGTCGCGGCGGTCATATCGCCCACGGCGAGGACCGGCTTGCTGCGTTGCTCGCTCGCTTCGGCGAGCGCTCGCGCGCCGTTCGCACTGGTGAGCAGCACGGCCTGGCTTGCAGCCAGGGCGGCGGCGAAATCGTCCGGCGGGCGGCGGAAGCGGAGTTCGAACAGCGGCGCGATCACGGCCGTGTGCCCGCGCTGGCTGAGTGCCTGGGCAAGCGCAATCGCCTCGCGTTCCGGACGGGTGATCAGCACGCGCATGCGTCCTCCGTAGCCCATCGGGGGGCGCCACTCCAGCGGCGCCTTTGTACGGCACCCTGCCTACAGCAATACGACGCCTTCGAGGGCGAGAAGCTGCCGCTTCGTCGGCAGCCCGCGTCCGCCGGAATAGCCACCCTCGCTGCCACCGCTGCCCAGGACGCGATGGCAGGGCACGACGATCGGCAGCGGATTGCGCCCGCAGGCCATGCCGACCGCGCGCGGTCCGGAGCCCAGCGCCATCGCCATGCCGCCATAGGTCGCGGTCTCGCCATAGGGAATGTCGCGCATCATCGCCCAGACGCGCCGCTGGAATTCCGTGCCGTGCGAGGCCAGCGGGACATCGAAGCGCTTGAGTTTGCCGGCAAAGTAGCGTTCAAGCTGGCGCGCCGCTTCCTTCAGGATCGGCGATGGTTTCCGGACGGCCTTCTCGGCGGCCGTTGTCCAGCGCACGGCGGAGAGCACGTCACCCTCCGCCTCGAGCGCCAGACGTCCGACGGGACTGTCGATGAAGCAGATGGCCATGCTGTAAAGCGTAGCGTCGTGGCCGGTCATTTGCCAACATGCAGCGACCACGGTTTCGGGGGAGAAGACATGATCGTCGGACAGCCGACACGACGCGCCGTTTTGGCGGGTGCGGCGGCACTGGCTCCGACGCTCGCCTTCGGCCAGAAGCGCCAGGCGCCGCCGCGTGACGACGCGGGCGCGCCGCCTGTGGTGTTCGTGCACGGCAACGGCGATTCCGCCGCCGTCTGGATCAACAATCTCTGGCGCTTCGAGAGCAACGGCATCCATCGCAACCAGTTGTTCGCCATCGACTTCCCCTATCCGGTGGCGCGCACCGACGATTCCAAGCCGCAGGCGTTGCGGTCCTCGACCGATGACCAGATGCGTGAGCTGGCGGCCTTCGTGTCGCAGGTGCGCAGTGCCACGCGCCGCCGCAAGGTGGCGCTGATCGCCTCCTCGCGCGGCGGAAACACCGTGCGCAATTACCTGAAGAACGGCGGCGGCGCGGAATTCGTGAGCCATGCCGTGCTGTGCGGCACGCCCAACAGGGGCATCGTCATCTCCGATTCCATGCTGGTCGGCAGCGAGTTCAACGGCGCGGCGCCTTTTCTGCAGCGCCTGAACAGCGGGCCCGACGACCTCATTCCCGGCGTCGAGATGATGGCGATCCGGTCGGACAAGAACGACAAATATTCCCAGCCCGATGCCCGCTTCGTCGGCCATCCCGGCAAGCCGACCGGCGTCGGCTACGACGCCTCCGAGCTGCGCGGTGCGAAGAACGTCGTCCTGGAAGGACTCGATCATCGCGAGACCGCATTCCACAAGCTCGCCTTCGCCGCCCAGTACGAGTTCATCGTCGGCAAGCCGGCCGGCACGCTGTTCATCGCCCAGGAACCGCGGCCGACCCTGAACGGCAAGGCAAGCGGCATCGCCGAGGGCGTCTACACCAACCTTCCCGTGCCGGGCGCCGACGTCGAGATCTACGAGATCGATCCCAAGACCGGCGACCGCAGGAGCAACGTCCCGGTGCACCGCAAGACCACCGAGGCCGACGGTCTGTGGGGCCCGTTCATCGCCCATTCGGAGGCGTATTACGAGTTCGTGCTGCACATGCCGGGCCGGCCGATCACCCATATCTACCGTTCGCCCTTCCTGCGCTCGTCGGACATCGTGCATCTCAGGCCCCAGCCCTTCGACAAGGGCGACGAGGGCGCGGGCGCGGTGGTGATGATGAGCCGGCCGCGCGGCTACTTCGGCATCGGCCGTGACAAGTTCAGCCTCGACGGCAAGGTGCCGCCCGGCATCACCGAAGGCGTGCCTGCAGTCTCGACCGGCAAGCTGCCCTTCGACGCCAAGCCACGCACCGTGGTGGCCGTGTTCAACAACGAAACCATCCCCACCCGCACCGTCCCGGCGAAGGACAACCACATCGTGGTGGCGGAGTTTACGAACTGAATCGACATGCTTGGAGCGATAGCAGGAGACATCATCGGCTCACGGTTTGAGGGGGAGGCCGGTCCGCCGCGCGACTTCACCCTGTTTCACTCCGCTTGTCGTTTCACCGATGACACCGTTTGCAGCCTCGCCGTCGCCGATGCGCTCCTTGGCGCCCGTGATTTTGCTGCCAGCCTGAGAAGCTTTGTGCGCCGCCATCCTCGGCGCGGTTACGGCGGGATGTTTCTGCGTTGGGCATTTGTCGACGACAAGCCAGCCTACCGAAGCTGGGGCAACGGGGCGCCGATGCGGGCGGCCGCCGTCGGCTGGCTGGCCCGAGACGAGGCCGAGGCACGCGCATGGGCCGAAGCGCAGGCGGCGGTGACCCACAACCATCCGGACGCGATTGTGGCTGCGCAGGCCGTCGCCCTGGCGATCCTGCTGGCGCGCCGCGGGATGCCGCGCGCAGCCCTGCGTCAGCGGCTCGGCAGTACCTTCGGCTACGATCTGGTTGCGGACCGTGCGCTCGTGGGCAACGGCTTCGATGTCTCGGCGGCCGGTACGACGCCGCCGGCGCTGGCCGCAGCGCTGGAGGCCGACGACTGGGAATCAGCGGTGCGCACCGCCGTCTGCCGTGGTGGCGATACGGATACTCTGGCCTGCATCACCGGGGCGGTGGCCGAAGCGATCCATGGCCTGCCGCACGATATTGCCGCTGCCGCTCGGGGCTATCTCACCGACGATCTTCGCGCGGTACTGACGCAATTTGAAACGGCAGTGCGGTCGCAGATATCCTGAGTGGTGCGATCAAGGCACGG
The DNA here is from genome assembly GCA_018242505.1 of Pseudomonadota bacterium. GTDB lineage: Bacteria > Pseudomonadota > Alphaproteobacteria > Reyranellales > Reyranellaceae > Reyranella. The sequence continues at coordinate 62,715 of JAFEBU010000015.1, read as the reverse complement.
CGATCTTGATCAACCGCTTGCCGAGATTGTCGCCGCGATAGAGGCCGGCGATGGCGTCCGGCGCCTGCTCGATGCCGTCGAGGATGTCCTCGCGATAGCGGAGCTTGCTCTCGCGCACCCAGCGGGCGAGATCGGCGCGCCCGTCGCCGTAGCGCGCCGCATAGTCGAAAATCAGGATGCCTTGCATGCGGGCCCGCTTGACGAGCAGATGCCGCTCCACGCGCGGACCGAGCGGGATCGGGTCCCAGCTCGCGATCGAGGCGGTGCCGCAGATCACCACCCGGGCGCCGACGTTGAGATGCCTCAGCACCGCATCGCTGATCTTGCCGGCGGTGTTGTCGAAATAGACGTCGATGCCCTTGGGGCAGGCGGCCGCGAGCGCCGCATCGAGGTCGCCCGACTTGTAGTCGATCGCGGCGTTGTAGCCGAAGGCGTCACGGCAGAGCGCGGTTTTCGTGGCGCCGCCCGCGATGCCGACGGCGCGACAGCCCTTGATCCGCGCGATCTGGCCGACGCAGGAGCCGACCGATCCTGCCGCCGTCGAGACAACGACCGTTTCGCCGGGCTTGGGCTGGCCGGCGTCGAGCAGGCCGAAATAGGCGGTGAGGCCGTTGATGCCCAGCACGCCGAGCCAGGCCGAGAGCGGCACGTCGGTGTCGGTCACCTTGGCCTGGATCGCGGACGCATCGACCGCGGCGAAGTCCTGCCAGCCGAACATGCCCACGACCAGGTCGCCGGCCTGCCAGTCGCGATGACGCGACTCGACGATCCGGCCGGCGGCGATCGAGCGCATGACGCCGCCCAGCGGCACCGGCTCGGAATAATTCGCGACAGCGCTCACCCAGCCACGCATCGCCGGATCGACCGAGAGGTAGAGGTTGCGCACCAGAACCTGGCCGTCGCCCGGCACCGGCAGGGGGCGCTCGACCAGCTCGAAATGCTCAGCCTGCGGGATGCCGGTAGGTCGCGCCTTGAGCAGGACCTGCCGGTTGACGTCGTTCTTCATCACTCCTCGTAGCGATAGCGGAAGTCGCAGTGGCGCGCGCCCTGCATGATGGTCTGCGTGCGCTCGAGCGTCAGCTTCGGATCGTAGCCCTCGCAGAAGGCGCCGTCGCGGTTGCAGGAGAGCAGGTGGCCGATCTCGCCCAGCCCCATCGCCTTGTAGGTCTCGGCATAGCGGCAGCGCGTGACGTTGAAGGCGAAGGTGGTGTCGGTCTGCTCCTTGATCTCGATCTCGAGCGCCCCGCCCTTGGTCCAGAACGGCATCACGTCCTGGAAGGCCTTGAGCGACGTCCCTCCGGGCGCAGTCGCAGCGAAGGCGCGCGCCTGCGCAATCGCCGAGCGCCGCACAGACTCTGCAATGGTCGTGCGTGCGACCTCCTCGCCATGGCTCGCCTTCAGGGTCTCGTAGACCTCCTTCAGGATCTCCGCCTCGATCTTCCTCTTCTCGAGCATCGACATCCCTTCGGGATGGGCGGTCGACTGCATGGATTTGGTCATGACTGGCTCCATCGTCAGATGGCGATCAGGCCAAATTTGTATCCTACATATCCGGGAGGAGCCACGGTCGTTGCTGCAAAGCCGCGATACACGCTATGGTAGTCGAGGGGGCTAACGTATGGACGCCAGACTATCGTTGAATGCAGTGGCTGTGCTGTGCGCGCTGTTTGGTAGTGGTTGTGCATCCATCACGTCTGGCAAAGAGCAGTCGCTAAGATTTGAAACAGACCCAGTCGGCGCCGATTGCACCCTTGTTCAAGACAAGGTTGAAATCGCTAGGTTTCAGACGCCCAAGACCATTGTCCTAAGACGGGCGAAAACGCCAATCATGATGACATGCGTCAAGCCGGGCTTTCATCAGGAACGTGCGCTGATTGCGAACACGACGTCGCGTGCGCTTTGGGGCAATATGATTGTGGGCGGAATTATCGGAGTCATGGCCGATCAGACCAGTGGTGCTGCGTTCCGTTACTATGATCCGCCAAAGTTCAATTTGGTTCCCGCCTCCGAGAGCGCACCCCAAGTCTCGCAGGCTGTGGCTCAAGGTATCACCGTGCTGCCACCGACAGAAAGCGCGGAGAGCACATCACAGGTCACGCTTACATCTATCCGCGAATCAAGAACCAAGAATGACCACGACAGCCAGAAAAAAGTCGAGGCGACAACGCCATCAACTTCGTCACAACCCATGTTGGTTGAAGCGGGTGCATGGACGTGCAGGATCAAGAACATCGGTAACACCGCGAGACCGCACTATACGCTGCAATTTGTCGTGGGGTCCGATAGAACGATCAGGATCGTGAACTATGCGAACGCCCGGGCTGTGATCCTGAAAAACACACCCTTGACCTTCACCGCGATCAATCCGCGCGGATCTCGACTGACCACGTTTACATGGATGCCCGATAACTCAATGACCATCACGGGCCCGAGCATCAACGATCCAACGCTCCCATTCTACAACGAAGGAATTTGCGAAAAGGCATAGCGAGATGAGAATCGATTTGTTGCATGCGATCATCATTGCGGCGGTCATCGGATACTCGACGGGCGCAGTCGCACAAAGCGCTCCCTCCTGGTCCGATATCGATTGTTCTCAATCGAAGATTGTGGCGCCGTCAGGTTTGAGGTGTCGTATGACAGAGGAAATCAATGGATCAAGCGATGCCCGTTTCAATGGACAAGGCGTTTTCCGGAATTGGGCAACGTTCGGCAAAAAGGGCGGCAATAAGCTTTACTATTTGGTTTATGAGGGAATTGGTCCTCAATCCTACAAACAAGTGTTTCTGACGTTGGAAGAAGAAATTAAGAAGCGCAGCCCGTACGCGAAAAAAGGGAGAGATTTCACGTCGCCTTCGCAAATAAGCGGCGGGGACTATGAGAGGTTCATCGGCAGCGACAACGGACAATGTGTAGCCATCAGGAAGTTCGGCCCCACGCGGGGGAGGGGCTACAAATGGGTGCTCTTCGGCAGTGAATGCACGCCGCCGGGGAAAGGGATTTCGGACCAGGAAATCGCTCGCTTCATACAGGCCGCTGACTTCCGTGCGTGATCGATGACTGGCTCAAACCCTTGACATCCCGTCTGCTGGATGAAATATCCGGCGCGCAATGAGTTCGTTCGCCCTCCCTCGGTCGCGACGTCGCCGCTTGTCCAGGCGGCGTGAAGACGCGCGCGCGTAAAGCGCGCGCCGTTCGTGAAGCCGCTGGAGAGGATCGAGCGGCTTCCCTGTTTCCTTCTTCTCCAGCCGGCCCGTTTTCGAAGGCCCTGAATTCGCGAGAGAGAAGACCATGACCAGCAACAAGACCAAGATCTTCATCGACGGCCAGCATGGCACGACCGGGCTCAAGATCCACGAGCGCCTGAAGGACCGGCCGGACATCGAGCTGCTCGAGCTGCCGATGGCCGAGCGCAAGGACCTCGCCAAGCGGGTCGAGATCGCCAAGGCCGCCGACATCGCCGTGCTCTGCCTGCCGGATGCCGCGGTGAAGGAACTCATGGCCGCGCTGGGAGACGCCGAGGTCTGCGTGATCGACGCCAGCACCGCCCATCGCGTGGCCGACGGCTGGACCTACGGCTTTCCCGAGCTCAGCAAGACCCATCGCCAGAAGCTGCTCGCCTCCAAGCGGATCAGCAATCCCGGCTGCTATCCCACCGGCGCCATCGCGATCCTGCATCCGCTGGTCGAGGCGGGCATCGTGCGGGCCGACTCGACGCCCGCCGTGTTCGGCGTCTCGGGCTATACCGGCGGCGGCAAGGAGCTGATCGAGGTCCACGAGAAGACCGCGGTCGAGCCGTTCGGCGTCTATGGCCTCGAGCTCACGCACAAGCACGTACCGGAAATGAAGAAGTATTCCGGCCTCACGCACCCGCCGCTGTTCGTGCCCTCGGTCGGGCACTATGCCCAGGGCATGCTGATCCTGGTGCCGATCACGCGCGACATCACGGCCAGGACGGTGAGCGCGGCCGACGTGCACAAGGTGCTGGCCGACCACTATGCCGGCGAGACCTTCGTGCCGGTGCGGCCGCTCGCCGACCGCAAGTGGCTGGAGCGCGACCGGTTCCTGCGCGCCGACCGGCTGATCGACACCAATTCGATGGAGCTTGCGGTCTACGGCAACGAGGCCGACGGCAACATCCTGGCCGTCGCTTCGCTCGACAATCTCGGCAAGGGTGCGTCGGGCGCGGCGGTGCAGGTGATCAACCTCAAGACCGGCGTCGACGAAACCACGGGCCTCGCCGTCGCGCCGTAAGAGCGGAGCTTCCGCCCCGGTCATCCGGGGAGGTGGCCCCGGACGGGCGTGCTTGCACGGACTTTGCCGGCGGGGTCATGCCCATCGCTTCGAACGACTCGTGACCCGCCCATCCGCTTCGTGGACACCTTCCCTTCAGAATGGGGAGGCAGGCAGCATGAACACCGAGGTTGAACCTTCAGCCAGCCGACCGCGTTGAAGGCTGCGGCTCCGTTGCGCTGGCCTGTCATGTGCACGTCATCTAGGTTTGCAATGGCTGCCCGCAACGAAGATGGGCTCACCGGAAAGAAGCTATGGCTCGACGGGACCTCGAAAAGGTCGGCCGGACTCCGCTGCTCGGCCTGGGCGGCGTGGAGCTGCGGCCCAACGTCTACGACCTCGCGATCTTCGTCCTGGTCGCCGCGGCGTTCGTGGCGATGGCGTATGGCGCGCGCGAGATCGCGGCGCCGGCGTCGAAGCTCGTCGCCGAGCCGATCACGCTCGATCCGGCCCATCTGCCGGAATATGCCCTGCGTACGACGCTCCGCATGTTCGCCGCCATTGCGGCATCGCTGGTCTTCACCTTTGTCGTCGCCACGCTTGCCGCCAAGAGCCGCAAGGCCGAGCTGGTGATCGTCCCGGCACTCGACATCCTGCAGTCGGTGCCGGTGCTGGGTTTCCTCACCTTCACCGTGGTGTTCTTCCTGCGTCTCTTCCCGAGCAGCGAGCTGGGCGCGGAGTGTGCGGCGGTCTTCGCCATCTTCACCAGCCAGGCCTGGAACATGGCCTTCAGCTTCTACCAGTCGCTGCGCACCGTGCCCGCCGACCTCGACGAGGTGAGCCGCCACTTCCAGCTCTCACCATGGCTGAAGTTCTGGCGGCTCGAGGCACCTTTCGCCGCGCCCGGCCTGATCTGGAACACCATGATGTCGATGTCGGGCGGCTGGTTCTTCGTCGTCGCCTCCGAGGCGATCACGGTCGGCGATACCACGGTGAAGCTGCCGGGTATCGGCTCGTGGCTCGCGGTGGCGATCGCCGACAGGAACATCATGGCGGTGGTGCAGGCCGTCCTCACCATGGCGGTCGTGATCCTGGCCTACGACCAGCTCCTGTTCCGGCCGATCGTCGCCTGGGGCGACAAGTTCCGCTTCGAGCAGACGGCCGCCCAGCAGCGGCCGCGCTCCTGGGTCTACGATCTGTGGCGGCGCGGCCGGCTGGTGCGGCGGCTGACCCTGGCGACAGGCTGGATCGGCCAGGCGGTCGCCGCACTGCCCGTCGGATTCGCGCGGCCGGCCCGGCGGGTCGCGGCGCCGGCTTCGGGGCGGGTCTCGGACATCGTCTGGCGCCTGATCGTGCTGGCAGTTGCCGCCTACGCGCTGTGGCGGATCGTGCTGTTCACGAGGAGCACGCTCGATTGGAGCGATGTCCGGACCGCAATCGAGATGGGGCTGCTGACGCTCCTGCGGGTGGCGGTGCTGATCTCGATCGCGAGCGCCATCTGGGTGCCGATCGGCGTCTGGATCGGGCTCAGGCCGTGGGCGGCGACACGCGTGCAGCCGCTGGCCCAGTTCCTGGCCGCGTTCCCGGCCAATGTGCTGTTCCCGATCGCCGTCGTGCTGATCGTCGCGCTGAAGCTCGATCCCGATATCTGGTTGAGCCCGCTGATGGTGCTGGGCACGCAATGGTACATCCTGTTCAACGTCATCGCCGGCGCCAGCGCCTTCCCGACCGACCTGCGTGAGGCCTCGACGCTGTTCCGACTGCGCACCTGGCAGTGGTGGCGCAAGGTCATCGTCCCGGGCATCCTGCCCTACTACGTTACGGGTGCGCTGACCGCGTCGGGCGGCTCGTGGAACGCCAGCATCGTGGCCGAAGTGGCGAGCTGGGGCGATACCCGGCTCAAGGCAGCGGGGCTCGGCTCTTATATCGCTGATGCGACCGAGTCGGCCGACTACCCCCGCGTGGTGCTGGGCATCGTCGTCATGTCGGTGATGGTCGTGGCGTGCAATCGCCTGGTCTGGCGGCCGCTCTATCGCCTGGCCGAGCGCCGCTTCCGTCTCGCCTGAAGAGGGGTTCGTCATGGATCTGGCCACCGCTCCCAAAGTCACCCCGCGCGCCGATGCGGCGCCGCTGGTCGTGGTCGACCACATCCGCAAGCTCTACCCCAAGGGGAGCGGCGACGACCTGCTGGTGCTCGACGACGTGAGCCTCTCGCTGCGCAACAACGAGATCGTGTCGCTGCTGGGTCGTTCGGGCTGCGGCAAGTCCTCGTTGCTGCGCATCATCGCCGGCCTCCTGCCGTCGAGTGCCGGCAGGGTCACGATCGGCGGCCGGGAGGTCGACGGACCGGCCGAGGAGGTGGCGATGGTGTTCCAGACCTTCGCGCTCTTTCCCTGGCTGACGGTGCTGGAAAATGTCGAGATCGGGCTCGAGGCGCAGAAGGTGCCGCCGGCCGAGCGCCAGAAGCGGGCGGTGGCGGCGATCGACCTGATCGGCCTCGACGGCTACGAGAGCGCGTTTCCCAAGGAGCTGTCGGGCGGCATGCGCCAGCGCGTCGGCCTCGCACGGGCGCTGGTGGTGCATCCAAAGCTCCTGCTGATGGACGAGCCTTTCTCCGCGCTCGATGTGCTCACGGCCGAGACGCTGCGCACCGACCTGCTCGACCTCTGGAACGAACGCCGCATGCCGATCTCCTCGATCCTGCTGGTGACGCACAATATCGAGGAGGCGGTACTGATGAGCGACCGCATCCTGGTCTTCTCCTCCAATCCCGGCCGGCTGGTCGCCGAGATCCCCGTCCACCTGCCGATGCCGCGCAACCGGCTCGATCCTGCCTTCCGGCAGATGGTGGACGATATCTACGCGTTGATGACCGCGCGGCCTGTCGGCAAGCCGGCCCACGGCACCTTTGCCGGAACCGGCCTCTCGCTGCAGGTTCCGCGCATTTCGCCCAATTTGCTGGCCGGTCTCTTGGAGACGGTGGCGGGCGAGCCGTTCCATGGCCATGCCGACCTGCCTGCGCTCGCCGGCCCCTTGCAGATGGAAATCGACGATCTGTTTCCGGTGGCCGAGGCGCTGCAGCTCTTGCGCTTCGCCGAAGTGGCCGAGGGCGACATCCGCCTCACCGAGGCCGGCCGCCGCTTCGTCCAGCTCGAGCCCGACGGCCGCAAGCGGCTGTTCGCCCAGCATGTGCTGGCCTTCGTGCCGTTGGCCCAGCACATCAAGCGCGTGCTCGACGATCGTGACACGCATGCCGCCCCGGCCAGCCGTTTCCGCGACGAGCTGGAGGACAGCATGTCGGAGGAATATGCCGAGCGCACGCTGCGCGCGGTCACGTCCTGGGCGCGCTATGGCGAGGTCTTCGCCTATGACGAGGATAGCGGCGTCTTCAGCCTCGACAATCCAAGCTGATTCCTCTGGACCTCGAACCCTCCGGCTCGCCGCAGGCCCATGTGAATGCGCCGAATGAGCGGTCCGGGAGCCCCGCGGTCCGGAAGAATTTTCCAATGCGGCCGTCGCTCGCGTCCGGTCCTTGCCGCGCGCGGGCAGAACTTTGGCACCCACCGCCATTGCCCACCGGCGTGGACCGCGCCATGTCTGGAGGGTCGATAGACTACGGGATTTGAGGAGCAGCTTGCGCCGCGTCATCAAGTGCTAAAGCGTCACGAGCGTTCCGTGGGCTCCGCTGACAAGGAATGAGATGGCGATGACCCAGGATTCTTTCTCCATCCTCCGCTCGCTCTGTAGACGCAGCGCGTGTCGCCGGCTCGCCTGAGCCGGTTCTTCCGTCGATCGTTGTTCGGAGAGCAGGCCGGCTCCGCGCAGCCGGCAGGAGGAGAGTCATGTCCGAGCCCTTCATCGTCGAAATCTGGGGCGAGCCCGAATGGCGCCTGTTCTGCGTCGCCGGCGGCCTTTCCGGTGCGTGCTGATCTATGCCAGCATGAGGGCAAATAATCCCGGCGCATGACACTCGACCCGATCTATATCGCTCTTGGCGCTTGCGTGGGCTTCATTGTCGGCCTCACGGGCGTCGGCGGCGGCTCGTTGATGACGCCGGCGCTGGTGCTGCTGTTCGGCATCCACCCCGCAACCGCCGTCGGCACGGATCTGCTCTATGCAGCGACGACCAAGAGCGTCGGTTCCCTGGTCCATGGATTGCGGAGAAACGTCGCCTGGCGCGTGGTCGGACTTCTGGCGCTGGGCAGCGTTCCCGCGTCGGCGGTGACGCTGTTCGGCCTGGCGCAACTCGGTCCGCACAGCGGCCTCATGACCAGGACGATCACCTGCGCACTGGGGATCGCCTTGCTCCTCACCTCGGTCTCGCTGGTGTTCCGCCGGGTGCTGATGGCGATGCGCCAGGCCGGGGCGGGTCGCAGCGCCGAGCGCACCGCGACGCTGACCGTCCTCACCGGCGCCGTCATCGGCGTCCTGGTATCGATCTCCTCGGTCGGGGCCGGCGCCATCGGCGTCAGCGCACTGCTTCTGCTCTATCCGTCCTATTCGGCCTCGCGCATCGTCGGCACCGACATCGTCCATGCCGTGCCGCTCACCCTGGTGGCGGGACTGGGCCATTGGCTGACCGGCTCGGTCGATGTCTCGATGCTGGTGTCGCTCGTCTCGGGGTCGGTCCCGACGATCGCGCTCGGCAGCTATCTCGCGCCGCGCCTGCCCGAAGTCGGGCTGCGCTACCTGCTCGCACTGGTGCTGGCGATCGCCGGCGGCAAGCTGGTCATGGCCTGACATCAGGTCTGGCTGGATGGTCCGCTTCCCGGCTGGCCACACCTCTGGTGGAGCACGTGAACGGGAAGGAAGTGCCATGGCCCGCCAGGGAGCTGCTTTTGCGGCGGCGTCACCGTGGAGGTCAGTGGTTCGCCGGAAGTGATGGGCTGCTGTCGCTATCGCTCTTGCCGCTCGTGCTCGGGTGGTCCGGTGAACGCCTTCGGCCTGGGGAAGCCTGAAGCCGTGCTCGTCGCGTCGGGCGTCGAGCACATCGCCACCTTCGCCAAGACGTCGGTCGGCGAACGCAAGGACTGCACAAGGGCGGTGGGCACATCATGACCAATCATCCGCCGCTCGGCCTGGGGGACGTCTTTTCCACCACCCTGCCGACGCTCGACTTCAAGCCCGCCGTCCACGTCAACTATGCCGAGACGGTGCTGCCGATGAAGCACGGCTGCCGAAGCTCAAGGACTTCCCCAGGAGTTCGGCGGCTCGGAGGAGATCGTACCGGAACAGGGCGACGCTCGGGATCATGCCGAGACGAAAGCCGATCGTCCCACCCATCGGCGCCTGCCATCAGAAATCCACCGAGGCCGACAGAAGCGCAGTGCGTGGTGCCCCTTGCACGAGCGCGCCGTAGCTGGTCACTGCGCCCCAGTAGTTGGCGTCGAATGCGTTCTGGACAGCGGCGCGGAAGGTGACGGGTCGGTCGACGATCGTCGTCCGGTAGCGCGCGCCGAAGTCCACTCGGGTCCAGGCCGGAATGCTCTGGGTGTTTGCAGTGTCGACGTAGGCGTCGGAGGAATAGGAGACGCCGGCGCTGAGCGTCAGCCCGGATACAAAGGGCGTATCCCATTCGATGCCGACGTTCGCCTGGACGGCGGCCACGCCAATCGGCCGATTGCCGAGCGTGCCGGGTGTGTTGGTCTGGGTCAGGGATGCGTCGAGCAATGTCGTGCCCGCCAGCACCCTGAGTTCCGGCGTGATCTCGCCGAACACCGAAAATTCCAGACCGCGGTTGCGTTGCTGGCCGCCGGCCGTGAACACATTGCCGACGAGCTGGCCGAATGGCTTCTCGATCTGGAAGGCCGCGACTGTAGCGGCGATCCGGCCGAAATCGACCTTGATGCCAACCTCGTACTGTTTGGCCACATAGGGTGCGAGCGCCTCGCCGGCATTCGTTGCGGTGCTCGGCGCAACATCGCCCTTGCTCAACCCTTGGATATAGTTGCCGTAGAGCGACACGTTCCGCCACGGCTTGAGGACCACGCCGACCATCGGCGTAAGGGCGCTCTTGTCGTAGGACGACGTCAGCTGACCGGTGGTGGGGCTGAAATTGTCCGAGGTGATCCTTTGATGACGACCGCCGAGCATTAGCTGGATGCGGTCATCCAGCATCGACAAGGTGTCGGACAAGGCAAATCCCATGAGATCGGTTTGGGATATCTTGGGAATGAACGTTGGCGTTGCGATGCTTTGGGCCGTCCGATCGATGGGCACATAGATATTCGACGTCATTGATCGGCCGTTGGTCGAGCCTCTCGACAGATCGTCGCGATAGCCCAGCGCCTGAAAGGCGAGGGTGTGCTTGACGATTGATGTGTCGAAGGACGCGCGGATCCCGGCGTCGTAGGTATATCGGTTGATCTGGAAGATGAAATTTGCCGGCGTGTTGATGGTGTCGCCGGCCCAATTCGTGATGGTGGGCGTGCCGAATACTCTGTCGACACGCGTGTGGGCGCCGCCCAGGTCGGCGAACACGGTGATCTGATCGGTCACGTCGTACTCGGCCCGGAACAGCAATCCCTGGTCGGCGATCTTGGATGTCTCCCAAGCCTGCGTGACGTTGCGATGGCCGTCGGGTGCCGGCGGCACGGCGATACCGGCCGCGACCAGAAAAGGCCGCGAAGGCGCGATGAAACTCTCCTCCTGGGCCAGGAGATCCACCGACGCCCTGAACCGCTCGCCACGATAGTCGAGCCCCAAAGAGCCGACGAACGCTCCCGTCGACTGCTTGTCGATCGGAGTATCGCCTCCGCGGTAGCTGCCGTTGAGGCGCAAGCCAAACTCGCGGTCTTTTCCGAACCGGCGACTCCAATCGAGATGACCGCCACCCTGCAGGCTCCCGATGTAATCTGCAGTGAAGCGCACGAGATCAACGTCGCCGGCGCGCTTGGGCACGATATTGATGGTACCGCCGATGCTGCTGCTGGGGGACATGCCGTAGAGAAACGCCGTCGGCCCCTTCAGCACTTCGATGCGCTCGACATAGTCGGTGAATACGCGATAGTTCGGCGCGACCCCGAAGATACCGTCCAGGGCCACCTCACCAGAGTTGCCTTCAGCGACCGGAAATCCCCGGATGTAATAGGCGTCGAGAATGCCTCCGGTCTGGCCGGTAAAGCGCACCGACGGGTCGTTCTTCGCCACATCAGCGGCCGTCGTGGCCTGCTGATCTTCGATCATCTTCGACGTGTAGCTCGTGATGCTGAACGGCGCGTTCATGATGTCGCGGTTGCCGAGCACACCCAGTCGCCCGCCGCGCGCCACCTGGCCGCCGGCATATTCAGGCGGCGGGTTATCGATGGTCGCCGTAGGGGATTCTCGACGACCCACGACCTTTACGGGCTCGAGCGTCGTAATGCCGGACGAGGGCGACGTGGTCTGCTCACCAGCACCCTGTGAGATCTGAACACGGTCTTCGGCGCCGGCTCTCTCGGATGTGATCGGCGAAAGCACTGCCGCCGTTATGGCGACCCCCAACCATTTCGACTTGCGATACGCACTCCCTTTGCTTTTCAAAGCGGCCCCCCAACACACCATCAGAACAGTTGGCGAATGATTCTCAATTGCAGTTCTGTGTCCTATAGCTGACATTGCTGATATGCAAATGATTATTAGTGGCGAGTAGAATCGACACCGTCCCGCACCTTGGTGTCGCGGTTGCGCCATGTCCTGCCGAACAGATGCCTGGCATAGGCGAAGGCGCCGTAAGAGGAGAGCAGGGTGAGCGCCAAACCCGCCAACGCGACCAGAGACCTGTAGAGCGGACCACCAAGTTTGGCGGCGTGGACGGGATAGGCTGCGTTTACGAGCCGATCGGGCAACGGTGCAGCGGCAGCATCGCGTGCATCGATCAGGCTGCCGGCAGCGGTCGTTCGCACCGTCGTGCGCCCGTTCGGATGCCATTCGGTCGGCTGGCGTAGCCATACCGTGAGCGAGGTGTCGCGAGTCTCGGGCCAAACGACGACACGGAGGGAGGCATCGGGGAAACGCGCAAGAGCTGTCGAAAACACCGCCTCCCATACGACATCGGACGGTGTGAAAGTGTTTCCTGGGGTGGCGGTTGGTGCGACGGGTGGCGGAGTGCCGCCGAGCAACCTCTTGGCGGTGGCGGGAAAGACCACCGCCGCGCCCGTGAGCATCATCACAAGCAGAGGCAAGGCCGCGATCAGGCCGAGTTCGCGGTGCGCGGCGACAAAGCCGGAGCGTGCCATGGTCCTTGGCCATACGGCGCCACGCAGTCGTCGAAGCGACGGCCAGGCCAGCACCAGGCCCGATAGCGCCAATGCCGCTCCCACCAGCCCGACGATGCCCACCGCTTTCTTGCCGGTCCCGCCGAGCAACAGCGTGTGGTGCAGATCGAACAGCACATCCACGAAGCGCTCGGCCCCCGTCCAACGGGCGATAACGGCGCCGGTTTCAGGATCGAGATAGCCGCCGCCCGAATGGTCACGCAGATACACCTGGTCCAATGCGACCGACGGCCCCGCAAGCACCATCGCCCACACGCGATCCACGCCAAAGGCGGCTTCCGCCGCGCCGACACGGCGGGCGAACCCCGAGGGCGTAGTGACAGCCCCAATGGGAAGCGAGCCGGCTATGCCTGGTTGAGTGAGACGCAACCAATCATCTTTGAAGGCGAGCAAAGCTCCTGTCGCCCCGAGCAACAGCAACCACAGCGACGCGGCAAACCCGACAAGCCGGTGGATCAGGCGAAGGACGGTTGACGCGCGATTGAATTTGCAAATGCGCCGCATTTGCACTGGTCGGCTTTTGGCAGGTCTATGTCAAGCCGACGTCGATGCGCTTGCTCATATAGACCGTGATCCCGCCCTTGAAGGGCTCCTCGCGGTCGATCGCATATCCGTGGCGGCAATAGAAGTCGACGTTCCCGGCGAACTGCGCGTTGGTGTAGAGCCGCAGTTCGGGAAGGTCCAGGGAACGGGCGATCCGCTCTGCGTGCTTCACCAGCAGGGCGCCGTAGCCCAGGCGCTGGAAGGCGGGTGCGATGGCGACGTTCTCGATCAGGAGATGATCGCCTTCGTTCACGGTCTCGATGAGGCCCGCAAGCGCGGTCTCGACGAAGAGCAGGTCGACGATGTGATCGCGCACCGCGCGTTCGTAGTCGGCGACCATCGGCAAAGGTTCGCGGCCGATCACCGGCACCCACTTGGCGTAGGACGAGCGCGTGAGCGCCCGGACACGGTCCGCGTCGGAGGCTCCGGCGCGCCGGATCGAAACGTTTGCTGGCCTGGAGTCTCTCATCTCGACATCCTTCCGTAAGAAATGAAGGCAACAAAAAACCCGCCGAGGACAATCGGCGGGCGGCGGGTCGCGGGCTGAACGGTCGGATCGACCGGAGGTCAGGGTCTGCTCGTGGCGTCCCCTTGTCGCTCAGCGCACGGCACGGCCGCCGTCCTGCGACGGCGTCGATTGTCGGTTGCGCTGATCGGAGCGGTCATGGATGGCATCATGACGCCAAACATCGCGCCGTCAATCAGGCCGGTGCGAAGATGCCGCCCTGGGCGCCGAGCTTGGAGCCGGCGGCCTCGGCCACGGCGCTCTTCGGTCCGGCATAGGCGGGGTCGTGCTGTAGGGTTGGCAGCACCCGGTCGGCGAACAGGCGCAGGTTCTTCTCCGACTCGTGGTGCGGCAGGTTGCCGAACGAGAACTCGGCCACCAGATGCTCGAGCCCGGTCACCTTCTGCAGTTCGCCGAGCTGCTGCAGGCAATCGTCGGGCGTGCCCACGATCTGGATCGAGACGTAGAAGTCGGTCGCCTTCTTGAGATTGGCCGGGTCCTTGAGCTTGGCGTAGGTCCTGGCCGTCTTGCCGTAGGCCTCGTAGCCTTTGACGTTCGCCAGATGTCCGTCGGAGAAATGATAGTGGTCGTCGATCGACTGCCACTTGCGGCCGAGGTAGCGGAACGCGCGCTCCTGCGCCTCCTCGCGCGATTCGGCACAGGAGATGTTGGTGAGGATGATCGGCGGCTTGGGAACGAAGCCTGCCGCCTTGGACATCGCCTGGAACTTCTCGATGTCCTCGCGGCACTTGCTCCATTCGTTCTGCATGATCAGCAGCATGCCGAAGCCCAGCTTGGCGATCAGCTCCGCCGATTCGGGGCTCACCGAGCTTGCGTAGAATCGCCGCTCGGGGTTGGACATCGGCCGCGGCCGGATCGACATGCGCGGGATCTGGAAGAACTGGCCTTTGTGCTCGAAGGTTTCGTTGGCGAGCGCCTTGACCACGATCTCTGCCGCTTCGGCGAAGCGTGGCCGGGCCTCGCCCATGGGAATGCGGAAGCCCTCGTATTCGGTCGAGGCGGCGCCGCGGCCGAAGCCGAACAGGCAGCGTCCGCCGCACATGATGTCCAGCAGCGCGATCTGCTCGGCCACCCGCACCGGGTCATGCCAGGGCAGCACGATCACCGCCGTACCGAGCTGGATGCGCTTGGTGCGCCCGGCGAAGTAGGCGAGCAACTGCGTCGGCGCGGGCGACATCGCGTAGCCGGTGAAATGATGCTCCAGCGCCCACAGCGAATCGAAGCCCAGCGGCTCGACGAGATCGCCCAGCGCAAAGTGTTCGTGCACCACGGCGACATCGGGGCGGCCACGCTCGTAGAGCATGTTCATGGCGATGCCCACCTTCATGGCGTTCCTCCGTCGTTCGTTGTTCCAACGATCTTCCGGCCATCCGCCGCGGCCGGCAAGGCTGGTGCCTGTTCATCAAGCGAAAGGCCCGATGCCGTTCGGCCGACAATAGCGATGCAGGTTCGCTCTCGCCCTCGTCTCCGCGCGCGTCATCGACTGCGTGAGGGGGTGTGTGGTGAAAAATGAGAAAATCGCCTGAAAGGCCCATGCCATCGGCATCGGAGGCTTCTCACGCCGTGAGAAAAAGTGAGAAACCGTGAGAAAGTAGGGGTTATTATACCCGCTTCAACGCCCGCATCCTGGCAACGGCTGCCGCTCTCGCCACGCCGTTCGGCCGGCGCTCGCCCAAGTCCTCGACCTCGCCCAAGTCCTCGACCTCGCCCAAGTCCTCGACCTCGGCCATGGCGTCGACGACGGTGGCGAGGCGGCGGCTCATCGGCACATTGCCGTCGGCCGCCGCGGCGCAGAGACGGGGCCAGATTGACGGGAGGCCAAAACGATGACGGCGTCAATCGCGCCGTGGTCGAAACGGTCCTCGAAGCCGATGCGGCCGAGCGTGGCATGGTCCTGCGCCAGGCCGATGCCGAGCCCGAGCTTGTGTCCGCGTTTCGTCCGTCGCTGCGGGTGTCAGCCCAGGGCGCCCGCCGCGCGCAATCGGTCGATCTCGGACGGACTGTAGCCAAGCTCGGCCAGGATCTCGTCGGTGTGCTGGCCGTGCGCCGGCGCCGGACCAGGCGGGTTGGGCGCCGCTGCGAAGGAGAGGCGGATGGGCGCGGAGAGGGTGCGCGGCATCTCGGCCACTGCGCTTTCTACGATCGCGCCGTTGGCGACCGCCTGCTCGTCCTTCGGAACGTCGCGCAGCACGCCCAGCAGACCGAAGGTGATCTCGCGCTGGCGCAATCGCGCACGCCATTCGGGCCAGGGCAAGGCGGCAAAGATCGGGTCGAGGATTGCCGCCAGCTCGGGGGCGTGGGCGCGCCGCAGTTCGGTCGTCTGGAAGCGCGGATCGTCCAGCAGGTCCTCGCGCTCCATGGCCTTGCAGAGCTCGGGCCAGAGCTTTTCCTCGCGCACGATGGTGAGCTGGATCCAGCGGCCGTCCGACGTCCGGTACTGGTTGGCGAGTGCGCTTCTGGGTTTGGTGCGCGGCGGACGCGGCGCCACGTAGGCGCCAAGCAGTGCGCCCTGCGCCAGCATCGCGTTGGACCACAGGCCGCCAGCGAGGAGCGAACTCGAGACCTCGCTGCCTTCGCCGGTCCGTTCGCGATTGAGCAACGCCATGCTGATGGCCGCGAACAGGTTCATGCCCGCCATCTGGTCGCCCTGTGCCGGCAGGGAGAAGGCGGGCGGTCCGCCTTCATAGGTGAGCGCGTCGAGGAGGCCCGACCGGGCGAAGAAGGCGGTCGAATCGAACCCGGGTTGCTCGGCATCCGGACCCTGCTCGCCGTAACCCGTCATCGACGCATAGATCAGGCGCGGATTGAGGGGCGCGACGTCGGCATAGCGCATCCGAAGGCGCTCGCGCACCTTGAGCGGGAAGTTCACCACCATCACGTCGGCGGTCGTCACCAATTTATCGAACGCGGCGCGGCCCTCGGCATGCTTGAGGTCGAGCACCATCGCGCGCTTGTTGCGGTTCACGAGATGCCAGCAGAAGTTGACCGGATGCTGCGGGATCGAGTGGGCCTGGCCGAGCTTGCGCTGCGGATCGCCCTCGCCCGGCGGCTCGATCTTGATCACCTCCGCCCCATAGTCGCCCATCACCGTGGTGGCGATGGGGCCGGCAATGAAGCTTGCCAGATCGAGCACGCGAAGTCCGGTCAGCGGCAACGATCCGCCCATTGATGTTTTCCTCCCAAGCCCGTACAGCCGAACCTACTCCATGACGGGAAGCAGGCGAAATCTCGGGATCGCGGCGGGCTTGCTCGTCGTATTGGCCGTTGGCACGGCGGTCTTGCCGTCGATCGATTGGGCCTGCGGCCTCGCCATGTTGCTGGGACTGGCCGGCGTCGTTTTGCTGCGCGGCAATGGATGGCGCAGCGGTGCGCTCCTGTTCGCGGCCGTGGCCCTGGCGGTGGGCCTGCTCGATCTCTTCGTCGGCGTCATTGCACCTGAGGCTCACGGGAGGGGGCTCGTCACCAGCTACCAGCCCGAGGACTGGAAGGTTATCGACGCCGATCTCGGCTATCGTCCCAAACCCGGCGCCAAGATCGCCGCCACGGCGCGGTACGGGTCGGAGACGGTGTTCGATGTCACCTACACCATCACGGCCGAGGGGACGCGCGCCACACCCTCTGCACCGACAGGTGCCGACACCTATCTCTTCGTGGGCGATTCCTTCATGTTCGGCCAGGGGCTGAACGACGACCAGACGCTGCCGGCGCAATTCGCCAGAGCCGCCGACTTCAAGGTGCGCGCGGTCAATGCTTCGGCACCAGCCTATGCGCCCAACCAGTTCGTGCGTCTGCTCGAAGCCGGCCGACTCGACTGGCTGAAGGGACAGCCGGTCAAGGCAGTCGTGAGCTGGATCATCCCGCCTCATCTCGCGCGCGTGACCGGCGACGAGCCGTGGCTTGGCGGTTCGCCGCGCTACGAACTCGACAACGGCGTGCCGCGATTCACCGGCTCGTTCGATCACTATCGCTGGACGCATCCGCTCGCCGGCCTGCGTCACTTCGCGGACGACCAGTTCGCGTTCGTCGCCGCCATCGGCATGCGTCAGCGTCAGGAGCGGCAAGCGGAACTTTTCACCGCTTTGATGATGCGCCTGCAGGTGCTGGCGCGGGAGAAATTCGATGCGCCGCTGCTGGTGCTCTATTCGTGGCCTGACGAGAAGTCGCCGCCCGGCTTCGACAGCACGACGGACCAGTCGCAACTGGTCGAGATCCTGAAGGGCCTGCGCGACCGCGGTATCCCCCTGATGGCCGTCAACCCCCTGATAAACGGCCTGCCGCTGGAAAGGGTCGCGATTGCTCACGACGGCCATCCGACCGCTTTTGCCGACGGCTTGGTCGCGGCCCAATTGAAGAAACGACTGATCGGGCCTTGACCATGGACAAGGCCGCACCCCTCGCACCCATGCGCCGGCTCGATCGGCCCGAGCCCGAGGTCGTGATCGAGCGGCGGGCCGACGGTGTGTTGATCCTGTCGGCCCGCCGTGACCTGCCGGACGATCCACCGCTGATCATCGACCGCCTGCAGCAGGCCGCCGAACGGCGGCCGGAGGTCACGTTCCTGGCCGAACGGCGCGGACCGCAGCGGCACTGGCAGCGTCTCACCTATGCCGAGGCCTGGGCGAAGACAGGTGCGATCGCGTCATGGCTGATTGCGCAGGGCTATGGCCCGGACAGTCCGCCGGCGGCGATCCTGTCGGCCAACAGCCTCGAACAGGCGTTGTTCC
Source organism: Pseudomonadota bacterium (assembly GCA_018242505.1). GTDB lineage: Bacteria > Pseudomonadota > Alphaproteobacteria > Reyranellales > Reyranellaceae > Reyranella. The sequence continues at coordinate 44,434 of JAFEBU010000015.1, read as the reverse complement.
TGTTCGGCGCCCAGCGTGCGGGCCTGCCGGTGGCGTCGCTGTCGCCCAGCCTTTCGCTGACGGGCGATCCCACGCCTTTGATCCAAGCGCTCGAGGTCGTGCAGCCGTCGCTGGTCTTTGCGCAGGACTCCAGGGAGTACGCGGCGGCGCTCGATCGTGTCGCTGCGCCCGCCGCCAGGATCGTGACCGCGGACGGCAAGCGGAGCCTCGCCCTGTCCGCACTCGCCAACGGTTCTGTCGATGCCGCGGTGGCCGAGCGGCGCCTGCACATCACGAAGGATACGCCGGTCCGCATCTTCTTCACGTCAGGCTCGACCGGCCCACCCAAGGCGGTGCTGAATACGCACGGCAATCTCGCCGCTGCGGTCGAGATGCTGCGCGCCGTGAGCGAGCCGGCCGACGAGAGCCGCGTTCCCGTGCTGCTCGACTGGCTGCCCTGGCATCACACTGCCGGCGGCAATACCAGCCTGAACGGCGTCGTACGTCTTGCAGGATCCCTTCATATCGACGGCGGCCGGCCGCTGCCGGGCCGCTTCCAGGAGACGATCGAGAATCTGCGCGAGCTCGCGCCATCCTATTTCGGTTCCGTGCCGGCGGCGTTTCCGCCGCTGGTCGAGGCGCTCGAACGCGACGTCGATTTGCGCCAAAAATTCTTCCGGAACGTCCGTGCGCTGGGCTATGGCGGCGCCGTCCTGCCGCAGGACAGCTTCGATCGCCTGCAGGCCTCGGCGGCGGCGCATCTCGGCGAGCGCCTGCCGTTCGGATCGGGCTGGGGCATGACCGAGACGACCGGCACAGGCCTCGTCGTCTACTGGAACGTCGACCGGACAGGCCTGGTCGGCCTGCCGCTGCCGGGCCTTCGTGCCAAGCTCGTGCCGATCGAGGATCGCTACGAGCTTCGCGTGAAAGGCCCGAACGTGACGCCGGGCTACTACCGGGCTCCCGAGGCGACACGCGCGGCCTTCGACGAAGAGGGCTTCCTCAGGACCGGCGATACGGTGCGCTGGGTCGATCCGGCGAAACCCGAAGCGGGCCTCGCCTTTGCCGGCCGTCTGGCCGAGGAATTCAAGCTCGCCTCGGGGACCTGGGTGCGCGCCACGGCCTTGCGCGACGAACTGCTCGCCGTCCTGCAGCCCCATGTGCGCGAGCTGGTGGTCGCCGCTCCCGACCGGCCTTGGCTCGGCGCGCTGGTGTGGCTCGATCCGGCGACGCTCGCGCTCGCCGATCGGCGTGCCGACCTTCGGGCGAAGCTCGATGCCTACAATGCGCGGCACACCGGTTCCAGCCGCCGCCTCCGGCGACTTCTCCCGAGCGCGGAACCGCTGTCGTTGGCGGCCGGTGAAGTCACCGACAAAGGGACGATCAACACCCGCCGCGTCCTGGAGCGCCGTGCCGCCGACGTCGCACGCCTCTACGCCGAACCGGTCGATCCGGCGGCGATCGTCGCTGCCTGAGCTGGCCGTCCGTCAGGCCCGCCGGATCGCCCGCAAGATCACGATGAGGATGATGGCGCCGATGGTGGCTGTCACAATGGAGGCAATCAGGCCGCCGCCCAGCGTGATGCCCAGCGCGCCTGCCAACCAGCCGCCGATGAAGGCGCCGACAATTCCGACAACGATATCGCCGATGAGGCCGAAACCGCCACCTTTCACCAGCGTGCCGGCAAGCCAGCCGGCGACCGCTCCGATGATCAACCAAACGATGATGCCATGTGCACTCATTCGAGCCCTCACGGTATGGATGCATGTCTCTGAGGCATGCATCCGATGGTTCATCAAAGGTGGTCGGAAACAGCATTGGGCGTCAACCGCGAAACGGGGCCGCCCATTCCCGGCCTCGGGTTACATCTTCCCCGCCACGATCCGCGCGCCAAGTGCCCAGCGATGCACCTCGGACGGGCCGTCATAGATGCGGAAGGCCCTGACGTCGCGAAAGATGCGCTCGACCATCGTGTCGCGTGTCATGCCGAGCCCGCCCAGGATCTGCAAGCAGCGATCGGCCACGCGGGCGATCGCCTCGGAGCAGACGACCTTGGCCATCGAGCTTTCGTTGCTGGCCCGGTCCCCTTTGTCGAGCAGCCAGGCGGTATGCCAGATCGCCAGCCGCGCGAGGTGGATGTCCATTGCATTGTCGGCCAGCATGAAGGAGACGCCCTCGTGCTCGCCGAGTTTCTTGCCGAACGCCACGCGCTCACGCGCGTAAGCCGTGGCGATATCGTGCGCGCGGTTGGCTGAACCCAGCCAGCGCATGCAATGGGTGAGGCGGGCCGGGGCGAGCCGCACCTGGGCATAGCGAAAGCCCTTGCCGACCTCGCCCAGCACCGCGTCGGCCGGCAGGCGCAGATTGCTGATCTCGAGTTCGCCATGGCCGCCGGTGAAGCTCGAGTCCATGGTGTCGAGCGTGCGGCTGATCCTGATCGCAGGATCGGGCAGGTCGGCGAGGAACATGGTGGCATGGCCGTCCATCGGCCCGCCCTCGTTCCTCGCCATGATGATGGCGCAGCCCGCACCTTCGGCGCCGGTGATCAGCCACTTGCGGCCGTTGATCACCCATTCGTTGCCGTCGAGGCGCGCCGTCGTCTGCAGCAGCGCGGGATCGGAACCCGCGCCGCCCGGCTCGGTCATGCAGAAGATCGATCGGATCTCGCCGGTGGCCATGCGCTTCAGGAAATGCCGGCGCTGGTCGGGCCGCGCGACGACATCGAGCAGATGGATGTTGCCTTCATCGGGCGAGGCGCAATGGATCGCCATCGGTCCCAGCATGGAATAGCCGGCCGCTTCGAACACAAGCGCATGGCCGACGAAGGAGAGGCCGCGGCCGCCGAACTCCTCCGGCACGTGCGGGGCGAAGACGCCGGCCTTCCTCGCGAGATCGTTCAGCTCCCTGCGCAACTCGTCGGTCGGGCCATGTGCGGTCCAGCGCGGGTCGGTCTCGTAGGGGATGACCTTCTCCTGGACGAAGCGTTTCACGAGAGCGGCAAGTTCCACCAGCTCGGCAGGCGGGGCGAAATTCAAATCCATGACTCTTTCTCTGGTTAGACGTAGCTCGGACGCGTGCGCAGCGTCTCGCGGTCGAAGCCGGCAACCTTGCTGTAGCGGTCCAGGATCGCCTGCAGCTCGGCCGGCGAGATCACGTCCTCGATGCGCTCGAAGGGTTGGCCGCGGGAGCGGTGCCAGACTTCGCGCAGGATCGAGTCGGGCGGATTGGTCCGGTTGGTCAGGACGACCTTCGCGGACGCGGGATTGCGCACGGCCTCGTACTGCGTGAGCGCATCGGGGATCGCACCGAGCCGCTTGATCTGGCCGGTGAGGAAGCGTGCATCGATGATCGCCTGGCTCGCACCGTTGGAGCCACGCGGGTACATCGGATGGGCGGCATCGCCCAGGAGCGTGATCCGGCCAAAGCTCCAGCGCTCCAGCGGATCGCGATCGACCATGGGATATTCCAGGATTTCCTCGGTGCTCTCGATCATGCCGGTGATGTCGAGCCAGTCGTAGGAGAGGCCGGCGAAGGCCGGCATGATGTCCGACAGCCGGCCGCGACCGGTCCAGTCCTGGCGCACCGCCTCGGGCCGCTCGAGCTCGGCCACCCAGTTGATCAAGGGTTTGCCGCCGGTCGCGGCCGAGGGTGGCCGGATCGGATAGATCACGGTCTTGCCCACCGTCAGCCAGCCGGACGACGTCATGATGTCCCCGCCCAGGAAGGCGGGCCAGGGCGTGGCGCCGCGCCACATGTTGACGCCGGAGTATTTCGGCGAGCCCTCGTTCGGATAGAGCTGGCCGCGCACGGCGGAGTGGATGCCGTCGGCGCCGATGGCGAGCCGGCCGCGATGTGTTGCGCCGTTGTCGCAATGGACGGTAACGACACTCGACTCCTGGTCGATCCGCACGCAGCGATGGCCGAGCAGCACCGCCGTCTCGCCCAGCCGCGCCCGCACCGCGGCGAGCAGCACGTCATGCAGATCGGCGCGATGGATCGAAAGCTGCGCCCAGTCGTATCCGGCAAAGCGGCCGCGCGGCTCCTTGTGGATGAACTGGCCGTGCCGGCTGTAGTAGCGAAGCTCGCGCGTCTCGATCGCATGGCGGGCGAGCTCGTTCGCCACTCCCAGCTCGGAGAGTTCGCGCATGGCATGAGGCAGGAGGTTGATGCCGACGCCGAGCGGCAGCACTTCCGGCGCCGCTTCCAGGACGCGGCAGGAGATGCCGGCCTGGTGGAGGCTGAGCGCCAGCACGAGGCCGCCGATTCCGCCGCCCACGATCAGGACATCGGGAGAGGACTCGCTCATTCGGCCTTGATCCCGCGCTTGGCGATGATGTCGGCCCAACGTGCGCGGTCGCGCTTCACGATCTCGGCGAGTTCTGCCGGCGTCGAGGTGGCGGGCGTGAGGCCCTGCTTGCCGAAGGCCTCGCGCGCCTCGTCGGAATCGAGGATCGCGGCCAGCTCCTTGTCCAGGCGCATCACGATCTCGTCAGGCGTGTCCTTGGGTGCGAACAGGCCGTACCACATGTCGACATCGGCGCCCTTCAGGCCCTGCTCGATCAGCGTCGGCACGTCGGGCAGCAGGGGATGGCGTTTGGCGCTGCCGATGGCCAAGGCCTTCAGCTTGCCACTCTTGATATACGTGGCGGCGACATGCACCGGCAGGAACATGTACGGGATCTGTCCGCCCAGCAGATCCTGCACCGCTCCGGCCGACCCCTTGTAGGGGACATGCACCAGCTCGATGCCGGCTTCGGTCTCGACCAGGGCCATGGAGAGATGGTGCGGAGTGCCGACGCCGGGGCTGCCGTAATAGATCTTGCGCGGCGATGCCTTGGCGGCGGCAAGGAACTCGGCCAGCGTGTTGGGCCCCTGGCTCGGATGCGCGACCAATACCAGAGACCCCCAGGCGGTGAGCCCGATCGGCGCGAAGTCAGTCACCGGGTCGTAAGGCATGTTCTTGTAGAGGCTGGGATTCATCACCAGCGTGTTCACCTGTGACATGATCGTATTGCCGTCGGGCCTGGCGCGCGCCACGACTTGGCTGCCGATATTGCCCGAGGCTCCCGGCAGGTTCTCGACCACCACCGGCTGGCCAAGTCGCGCCGCCAGCCGATCGCCCACGAAGCGGGCGATCATGTCGGGGCCACCGGCCGGCGTATAGGGCACGACCAGACGGATCGGCTGGTCCGGCCAGGCGACGGCGATTCTTGCCGCCAGAGGCGTGGCCAGCAAGCCCGTGAATAGGGGAAAGATGGAGCGGCGTTGCATGCCGCCATTGAAGCAGCACCCGGGTTTACGGTCGATACAACTCCTACGTGCTTTACCTTCCTTCTATGTGTTCTATGATTGTTCTCTGCAAAGGGGCCGGAGGATGGGCATGCAGGCGAAGGTGCGGACGGTGGCGTTTCAGGGAGTGGATGTGCTGCCGGTCGACGTCCAGGTGATGATCGCCCCCGGGCAACTCGCCTTTACAGTGGTAGGCCTCGCCGACAAGGCGGTGGGCGAGAGCCGCGAACGCGTGCGGGCGGCATTGCGGGCGCTGGGGTTGGCCCTGCCGCCGCAGCGCATTTCGGTCAATCTCTCGCCGGCCGACCTCGCCAAGGAGGGCAGCCACTACGATCTGCCGATCGCGCTCGGGCTGCTGGTCGCCATGGGCGTGGTCGCGCGGGAGAGCGTGGCAGGGTTTGTCGTGCTGGGCGAGTTGGCGCTCGACGGGTCGTTGACGCGCGTGCCGGGTGTGCTGCCCGCCGCGATTGCCGCCGCCGCGACCGGGCGCGGCATCATCTGTCCGGCCGCCTGCGGTGGCGAGGCGGCGTGGGGCGGCTTCCGGCCGGCCAACGATCCCGACCAGCCGCCGGTCCTGGCCGCGCCGTCGCTGCTGGCGCTGATCAACCATCTGCGCGGCCAGCAGATCCTGCCGGCACCGCAGGCGGTCGTGTCTGACGAGGATGTCGCCTATCCCGACCTCGCCGAGATCAAGGGTCAGGAGACGGCCAAGCGCGTGCTCGAAGTGGCGGCGGCCGGTGGCCACAATCTGCTGATGATCGGCCCGCCTGGCTCGGGCAAGTCGATGCTGGCGGCGCGCCTGCCGGGCCTGCTCCCGCCGCTCGACGCCGAGGAGGCGCTCGAAGCCACCATGGTGCGCTCGCTGGCGGGCGAGACCGGCGATGGACGGCTGTCGCGCCGCCGCCCCTTTCGCGACCCGCATCACTCGGCGACCCTGCCGGCGCTGGTGGGTGGCGGGGCGCGCGCCCGTCCCGGCGAGGTGTCGCTCGCCCATCATGGGGTGCTGTTCCTGGACGAATTGCCGGAGTTCAGCCGTGCCGCGCTCGAGGCGCTGCGCCAGCCGATCGAAACCGGCCGCGTCACCGTTTCGCGAGCCGCCGCGCACGTCACCTACCCGGCGCGCTTCCAGCTGGTCGCGGCGATGAATCCCTGCCGCTGCGGCCACCTCATGGAGGCAAGCCATGGCTGTGGGCGCGCGCCGCGTTGCGGCTTCGACTATCAGGCGAAGCTCTCCGGGCCGTTGCTCGATCGCATCGACCTTTGCATCGACGTGCCGCGCGTCGACGCCGCCGATCTCGCCCTGCCGCCGCCGGCGGAAAGCTCGGCCGATGTGGCGGCACGCGTCGCCGCGGCGCGCACGGTCCAGCGCGATCGGCTGGCCGCCCTCGACAGGAAGGGCAAGCTCACCACGATCGAGAGCGAGCCCACCGCCGGCCTGCTGTCGGACCGTGCGCGCCACTGGGGCAAGCCGCGCTGCAACGCCGACACCGACGGCACGCTGCTCGCCGCAATCGCCGAACCCGATGCCGAAGGCCGGGCGCTGCTGACGCGCGCGGCCGAGCGACTCGGTCTCTCGGCGCGCGCCTGGCATCGCACCTTGCGTGTGGCCCGTACGCTTGCCGATCTCGACGGCGCCGATGCCGTGCGCCGCCTGCACATCGCCGAGGCGCTGTCCTATCGCCGCACCGGGGCGCGGCCGGCGATGGCGGCGTGACGCATCGATCGCCGGCACGGACGCGACGACCTACGCAAGTGGCGGCAGGTTTTCGTCAACAACCGTGCGGGCGAGGCTGTTGTCGACGGCCACCTCGAACGGAACTCCGGTTGAGACGAAGCCGCCGGACACCAGCCCGTCGCGCAGTCGGTCATAACCTTGTTTCGACAGGATCGGTGTGTCGTTCCAGATGCCGAACCCCTTGTAGCGCACACAGGCGGCTTCGAGGATCGTGGGCGGCAGGTCCGGGAAATAGTGGGCAATGGTGGCCGCGATCTCCTTGCCCGAAGCGGCCTTGACCCATTTCTCGGTGCGTTGGATCGCGCGGACCATGCGCATCACCTCGTCACGACGCTGCGTGAGGAGACCGCGCCGCGCATAGAAGGTCGTGTACGAGGTCGGACCGCGCTGCGCTGCCGCGTACCAGATGTGGGCCGCCTTGTCGGCGATCAGCAGGCTGGGAAAGGGCTCGAAGACCTGAACGACGTCGATCTCGCCTCTCCTCAGCGCCGCTACGTTCTCGGCCATGATCCGATTGGCGACGCGCTTCATGGTCGTCGGGTCGATGCCGGCCAGCCGCAGGTCGTGTTGCAGACAAAGCCAGGGCGTCGGCACTTCGCTCACCGTGGCGAGCGTTGCCGTCTCGAGATCGGCGAGCTTGAAGGCGGCCCTGGGCTCCCGGCCCATCAGCAGGAAGGGATCGCGCGTCACGACCTCGGCGAAGCAGACAATGTCGCAGCCCGGCACGGTCTGATAGGTCTCCATCACCCGCATCGGTCCGCCCCAGCAGACATCGACCGTGCCGTCCATCAGCCGCAGAGCTGCATCCTGCGGCCGTGGCGAACTCACGAACTCGATCTCGACGCCTTCCGCTGTGAAAGCGTCTCGCGCAAGCGCGACGTATAACGGCGCGTAGAAGACAGCGCGCAGCGACTCCTGGAGGGTGATGGCCATGATCGACAGGATGCGCGTCTGCTTGCGGAGCCCGCAAGGTATTTGGCCGAAACCTGCACAAGCTGACCCAGCGAACAAGCCGTTTGCCCGCGTCGTTTCCTCGTCAGAGCGAGACGACCATCCCGTCCTCGGCCGCCTCGCAGCCAAGCGTGCCGTGACGGCGCAGCATGTCGGGGCTCATGTGGGTCACGATCACGCGCTTGGCGCCGATCGCCGGCAGGTGGGCGGCAAGCGTCGCATAGTCGAGGTGGAACTTGATCGTCTTGTCGGTGAAGTAGGCCTCGGCGACGAAAAGATCGGCGCCGCGCGCCGCTTCGGCCAGAGCTTCCACCCATTCAGTGTCGCCGGAATAGCACAGCACCTTGCCGTCGACCGCGATGCGCAGCGCGAAGGGCGGCGCGCCGCACGGATGCCGCATGAGATACGGCGTCACCTCGAGTCCCTCGATGTCGTGGGCTGCACCGGGCTGCATCTCGCGGATCTCAAGTGCGAACCGGCGCTCGACCCTGGTCGAACCGGGGAAGAAGGCCTCCATCGCGGTTTCGAGGCGCGCCCTCAATCCCGGCGGCCCGGCGATCACGAGCGGCGCAGTCCGGCGGCTCACGAGCTGGGCGTCGAGGATCAGGAACGGCAACCCGCCGAAATGGTCGCCATGCAGATGCGAGATCACGATCGCCCGTACCGTGTTGGGATCGGCGCCGAATTTGCGCAGGGCGATCATCGAGGAGGCGCCGCAATCGATCAGGAAGGCGCCCCGCCGGTCGCGCACCAGGAAGCAGGTGTTGAAGCGCCCGCCGCTGCCGAACGCATCGCCCGATCCCAGAAACTGGAATTCCATGGCTCTTGCTCCATTGCTGGCGCGCGCCTTTGACGCGTATCCGTGACAGGCCTGGGCGGCCGCGCTTGCCAAGACAGGTCGTACCATGACATGGACCGCCTGTTCATGGCAGACAATCCCAAGCTGGGCGACGCGCTGCGCCTGAAGCGACAGGAGCGGCGTTTGACGCTCGACCAACTCGCACGCAGGAGCGGGGTCAGCCGGGCGGCAATCTCCAAGATCGAGCGCGGCGAGAGCGGCGCCTCGACGACCGTGCTTGGCAAGCTCGCCGAGGCTCTCGATCTCAGCATCTCCCAGCTCATCGGCAGCGGCCAGGCCGGCCGGCGGGTCGTCCATATCCGCGCCAACCAGCAGCCGGTCTTCCGAGAGGACAAGAGCGGCTTCGAGCGGCGCTCGCTGTCGCCTCTCTATCTCGGTCGAGGGGTCGACTTCGTCCTCAACCGGTTGCCGCCCAGGGCGCGCACGGGACCGTTCCCCTCGCATCGCAGTGGCGTCGAGGAGCAGCTTTATCTGATCAAGGGGAGGCTCAAGGTCTCGCTCGACGGCACCGACTACGTCCTCAAGGCGGGCGACTTCCTGTTCTATCAGGGCGATCTCGACCACACCTTCGAGAACCTGTCCGGCACCGTGTGCGAGTACTTCATCGTGATCGACAGCACGCGCCTGCGCTGATTCTTGATTTCGAGAAATATTCCACTTGACGAGAATACCGGATCGGTCACCCTCCGTCTCCCCAGCGGGATCGGAGGTGCGGCATGGACATCCGGCAGATTGCGGTCATCAGCCAGGAGATCCTGAGCGAGGGCGGACGTACCCTGGCGACGCCCACCCGACGGGTCGCGGCGGCCGCGGTGCTGCATAATCCGTTTGCCGGCAGGCCGACGCTCGACGACTTCACGCCGCTGGTCGAGCTTTCGGTGAAGGCCGGCGAGCTCCTGACAACGCGGGCGCTTGCGGCACTGGCGCCGCTTTCGCCGCGCGGGTACGGCAAGGGCGCACTGGTCGGTACGAACGGCGACCTCGAACACGGCGCGAGCATGATCCATGTGCGCCTGGGCCTGGCGATGCGGCAGGGCGCAGGAGGTGGTCCGGCACTCATCCCGGGCAATGCCAAGGTCGGGCCGGCCGGCACTCCGATCGATGTCATCTTTGGCGGGCTGGAGGATGCGTGGGATTATGACGCCATGGACACCATGACCGTGTCGATCGCCGACGCCCCGCGGCCGGACGAGATTCTCCTGATCGTCGCCTTCCTGGGCGGCGGACGTCCCAATGCGCGCGTCGCCGGTGTGGCAGCCGACGATGTGCGACGCGCGGTCGAGCGGATGCGCAGCACCGCAAGCCGATGAAGCGCGCCGTCGCGCTTCGCCATCTCGCCTTCGAGGATCTCGGGCTTCTCGCCGGCGAGCTGGCGGCCGCGCATTATGACGCGACCTATCGCGACGCCGGTGTCGACGGACTGGCCGATCTGCAGCTCGACTCGGACGATCTTCTGATCGTTCTAGGCGGCCCGATCAGCGCCTACGACGACGATCGCTATCCTTTTCTCGCCGACGAGCTGCGCCTCATCGAACAGAGCCTGCGGCGCAAGGTGCCGGTGCTGGGCATCTGTCTCGGCGCACAGCTTCTTGCCCGCGTACTCGGCGCGCGCGTCTATCCCGGATCGGCCAGGGAGATCGGCTTTGCCGCGGTGGCGCTGACGGCCGCCGGCCGCAGAGGTTGCTTGGCCGACCTCGAGCGCGAGGCAACCCCGGTGCTGCATTGGCACGGCGACACGTTCGACCTCCCGGCTGGCGCCGAGCACCTGGCTGCAACGGAGATCACCCCCAACCAGGCGTTCGCCCTCGGAGCGTCGGTGCTCGGCCTGCAGTTCCATGTCGAGGCGGACCTCGCCTGCTTCGAGCGTTGGCTGGTCGGTCATACCGGGGAACTGTCCGCGGAGCGGATCGACATCAACCGGCTGCGAGCCGCGGCGCGGCAGTATGCAGTCTCGCTCACGCGATCCGGCCGATCGGTGCTGAAGCACTGGCTGAACGGGCTCGGCGCCTGAGAAGCGCCGTCATACCGCAGGGCCGGCGGGCGCACGGTACTGGCGGCCAGAAAGACGATAGCGTAGAAGGCCTGTCCCCCGCGGAGAGGCGTCGATGCGCGCTGCGTTTGGCTTGGTGGTTGTTTTCGCCTTATGTCTCGGCGCCGGCGCCTCAGTCGCGCAGGCCGCGGCGGCCAGCCTCTATCTCGAAGAGTTGACGTGGACCGATGTACGCGACGCCTTGGCCAGCGGGACCACAACCGTCATCCTCCCGGTGGGAGGCACCGAGCAAAGCGGGCCCCACCTCGCGCTGGGCAAGCACAATGCCCGGGTGAAGGTGCTGGCCGGCCGCATCGCGGCCGTCCTGGGCGATACGCTTGTGGCGCCGGTGGTGGCCTACGTGCCGGAGGGAAATGTCTCACCGCCCAGCGGCCACATGCGCTTCCCCGGCACGATCTCGGTCCCGGTCGCGGCCTTCAAGGGCGTCCTCGAAGGTGCGGCGCAAAGCCTCAAACAGGCCGGCTTCACACACATCGTGCTGATCGGCGATCACGGCGGCTACCAGACGCAATTGAAAGAGGTTGCCGGTCAGTTGAACCGGTTGTGGGCCGGCACGTCGGCGCACGCTCATTTCATCGCCGCCTACTACGATGCGGCCCAGGCCGCCTACCGGCAGGTGCTGCGCACCAAGGGCCTGAGCGATGCCGAGATCGGCGTTCATGCCGGCGCTGCCGACACCTCTCTCGAACTCGCCACCGATCCGGCGATGGTACGCATCGAGCGACTGGCAATGGCGGGGGGTGCGAAAGCCGGAGTCGAGGGTGATCCGCGACGCGCCAGCGCCGAATTGGGCCAGCTTGGCGTCGACCTCATCGTGCACGACACTGTGGCCGCGATCAGAAAAGCGCGGCTGGAGAAACGCTGAATCCATGAAAGCAAGACATCTTCTTGTTCTGCCCGCATTGGCGATCGCCTTTGCGGGATGGTGGGCTGCAGCCCAGACGACGCCCAAGACTCCTGCCGCCGCCGAGCCGATCGTCACCGTTCCCGGCATGCCGCCGGTGGTCGACCCGACCAACCTCTACAGCGAGACCGTGGCCGGCAAGATGAGCCCGGCGGTCGAGGGTGCGCTGCCGCGCGTCTACGTTCCCAACCGGCGCAGCAATACCGTGACGGTGATCGATCCGGCGACGCTCCAGGTCGTCGATACTTTCAGGGTCGGCCACAATCCCCAGCATGTCGTGCCGTCCTGGGATCTCCGCACGCTGTGGGTCGCCAACAATGCCGAGGGCCGGACCGACGGCAGCCTGACGCCGATCGATCCGCTGACCGGCAGGCCGGGCGAGCCGATCGCGGTCGACGATCCCTATAACCTCTACTGGACGCCGAACGGGCACTACGCGATCGTCGTGGCCGAGGAGCTGCGACGTCTCGACTTCCGTGATCCGCGCACGATGCGGCTTCAATTCTCGATTCCCGTACCCAAGTGTGGCGGCGTCAACCATGCCGACTTCTCGATCGACGGCACCTATGCGCTGTTTACCTGCGAGTTTGACGGCGCGGTGACCAAGATCGACATGGTGAGCAAGAGCGTGGTCGGCACGCTGGTGTTGACGCCTTACTATCAGCGGCCTGACGTGGTGGCGCAGCTCGAAGTGTTCGAAAAGAAGCCCGCGCTCGTGAGCAACTCGCAAGAGCTCGGCGGCGCCATCTGCGCCAGCCGCGGCATGCCGCAGGACGTCCGCATCTCGCCCGACGGCAAGCTGTTCTACATCGCCGACATGCTGGCCAATGGCGTGCATGTGGTGGACGGCATGTCGTTCCGCCAGGTCGGATTCATTCCCACCGGCATCGGCGCGCATGGCCTGTATCCCAGCCGCGACGGCAAGCTTCTCTATGTCGCCAATCGCGGCAGCAACAAGATGATGGGACCGCGCCGCGGCAAGGGCAGCGTATCGGTGATCGACTTCGCGACCCAGAAGGTGGTGGCCAACTGGCCGATCCCCGGCGGCGGCAGCCCCGACATGGGCAACGTCTCGGCCGACGGCAAATATCTCTGGCTGTCGGGCCGCTTCGACGATGTTGTCTATCGCTTCGACACCACGACCGGCGCGGTCGACCAGGTCAAGGTCGGCCGCGAGCCGCACGGCCTCGCCGTCTGGCCGCAGCCAGGCCGCTATTCGCTCGGCCACACCGGCAATATGCGCTGAGGCGGCGGCAAGCGCCGGATCAAGCGGTCAGGACTTGCGGTTGGTCTCGAAACCCGGCCGCGCGCGATGGGACACCGGAATGAGGTCGCCGCCCAGGACCCGCCGCAGGAGGCCCCACAACCCGCCGGGTTCGATCAGGATGATGACGATCGAGAGCGAGCCCAGGATGATGAGGTGCCAGGTGCCGAGCTGGGCAAGGTACTCGCGGAGGATGAAGAACAAGGCCGTTCCCAGGATCGGGCCTTCGAGGCTGCCGATGCCGCCGATCACGACGTTGAAGATCACGAACACTGTCCAGTCGATGATGCTGAACGAGGCGGGCGGCGAGATGCGCAGCTTCTGCAGGGTGATGATGGCGCCGGCGAGGCCGAGGAACGGGGCGGTCCACAGGAAGCAGATGATGCGGGCGCGCACCAGGTTGACGCCCGTCGCGCCGGCCGCCTCTTCGTTGTCGCGCATCGCCGTCAGCCCCAACCCGATGCGCGAGCGCAGCAGCAGCCACGTGCTGGCGAAGGTCGCCGCGGCGAGGGCGAAAGCAAGCCAGTAGATGGTGGCGAAACGCACGTCGGGCCGCGCCCCGAACTCGCGCGCGACACGGACCGGCAGGCTGACGCCCGAGCCGAAGCCGAAGTTCGGCAGCTTGCCCGCGATCAGCATCAGGACCTCCGCCACCACCCAGGTGCCGACGGCGAGATAGGCGGCGCGCAGGCGGAAGACGATCACCATTGCAGGCAGCGCCACCGCGAACGCCATGAGCGCGGCGGCCGCAAAGGCCAGATAGGGGTCGACGCCCAGCAGAACCACGGCGCCGTAGAAGGCATAGGCGCCGACGCCGACGAAAGCGTGCTGGCCCACGGTCACGATGTCGGCGTAACCGGCCAGCAGGTTCCACATCAGGGCCAGCACCAGCAGGCAGAGAAATTCCGTCAGCACGGTCAGGCCGCCGGCATCGAGGAAGGAGGGCGCGACGGCGAGGCCGAGCGCCGCGCCCGCCAGGACGATGCGGCCGCCTGCAATGGAAAGGTGCTGATGTCGGCGCAACTTGGTTCCTAGTACCGCGGCAGGAGGCCCTGGGGCCGCAGCAGGAAGATCACGAGGAAGACGAGGTGGCCCGCCAGCACCTGCCAGGCGCCGTCGATCTGGCCGCCCAGCGTCTGGGCGATGCCGAGGATGATGCCCCCCAGCAGCGTGCCGCGCAGGCTGCCGAGCCCGCCCAGCACCACGACCTCGAAGGCGACCAAGAGGCGACTCGGTCCGCTCGTCGCATCGAAGTTCATGCGCAGGCCCATGAAGCAGGCGGCGATTGCCACCGTCACGCCGACGATGCCCATGGCGATCGCATAGATGCGCACCGAGGAGAGGCCGATCAGGTCGGCGGCGGCCACGTCGTCGGCCACGGCACGGATGTTGGCGCCGATCCGTGAGCGGTAGAGCAGCCAGTCGAAGCCCAGCACCAGCGCGACCGCGAGCACGAAGGTCGCGACCGGCAGGACGCCGACATAGAAGCTGCCGATATGCAGGCTCGACGTGTCGAGGCTGCCGGCCGAGAGCGTGTGCGTGTCGGCGCCGAAACCCTCCAGAAGGCCGTTCTGCACGATGATCGAGAGGCCGAAGGTGACGAGGAGCGGCAGCAGCACGCTCTGGCCGATGACCCGCTGCAGCAGAACGCGTTGCAGGAGATAGCCGCCGGCGAAGGTGAGCGGGATCACCAGCAAAAGCGCCAGCAGCACGTTGATGTGCAGCGCCGTAGCCACAGTCAGCAGCAGGAACGAGACGAGGACGATGAAATCACCGTGCGCGATATTGACGAAGCGCATCACGCCCACCGAGAGCGAAAGCCCCAGCGCGAAGATCGCATAGAGCCCGCCCAGCAGGATGCCCTGGATGATGAGGTTGGCGTAGGTGGCGATCATCCGGCGTCAGGACCCGAAATAGTGCCGCGTGATGGTGTCTCGGTCGAAATCGCCCGGTCGGCCGGCGAGCGAGATGCGGCCCTCGAGCAGGCAGTAGAATCGGCTGGCGATGGCGAGCGAGCGGCGAATGTCCTGCTCGACCAGCAGCACGCCGATGCCGCGTCGATTGATCGACAGCAGCAAGGTGTAGAGATCGTTCACCACCGTCGGTGCGAGACCGAGGCTGATCTCGTCGCACAACAGCAGGCGTGGATCGGTAAGCAATGCGCGACCGAGCGCCACCATCTGCTGCTGGCCGCCGGAAAGCTGGCCGGCGGGCTGGCGCCGCTTGTCGCGCAGCACGGGGAAGAGATCGAAGATCTCGGCGAAGCCGACGCCGCCACCCTTGCGGCCGATCTGCCGGCCGATTTCCAGGTTCTCCTCGACCGTGAGCGACGGGAAGAGACGCCGGCCCTCCGGCACGAGCGCGATGCCCGATGCGACGATGGCCGGCGTGGGTCGACTTGCGATGTCCTCGCCGGCGAACCGGATGCGGCCCTCGATGCGGTCGACCTGCGCCACGATCGCCTTGAGCAACGACGATTTGCCCGCGCCATTGGCACCGATAATCGACACGATCTCGCCGGGGCCGACGGCGATATCGATGCCATGCAGCGCGCGGAACTGCTGGTAATAGACCGACAATCCTTCGATCGAGAGCAGGGGGGCGTCGGTCGGTGAGGTCATCGCCGCGTCACTCGCCGAGATAGATGGTCTTGACGCGCGAATCGGCCAGCACGGCCCCGGGTTCGCCAATGGTGACGAAGGCGCCCTCGTGCAGCACGGCAATGCGATGGCAGAGCTTTCGCAGCGCCCGGATCACGTGCTCGATCCAGATGATCGCCGTGCCCTTCTCGTGCACGCGCTGGATGATGCCGAGGAGCGTGTCGACCTCGGCGTCGGTGAGCCCGCCCGCGATCTCGTCGAGCAACAAAAGCCGAGGTCCGATGGCGAGCGCACGGCAGAGCTCGAGCCGCTTGAGATCGAGCAGGGTCAGCTGGCCGGCGGGCTGGGCATGGTCGGCGGCGAGCCCCGTGAGTGCCAGCATCGCCTCGGCCTGCTCGCGGGCGGCGCGGATGCTCTTGCCAGCGCCGTGCACGGCCGCCGTCAGCACGTTCTCGAAGACACTCATATGCGCAAACGGCTTGGGGATCTGGTAGGTGCGGCCGATGCCGATCCGGCAACGGTCCCAGGTCCTGAGCCCGCCGATCTCGCGACCCGCATAACGGATCGTGCCGGCGGAGGGCTGCAGCACGCCTGCCACGAGATTGAACAGCGTCGTCTTGCCGGCGCCGTTGGGACCGATGATGCCCAGAATCTCCCGTTCGCCGACAGTCAGGTTCAGTCCGTCGATCACGGTGAGGCCGCCGAAGCGCTTGGCAAGGCCCGCGATCTCGAGAATGGTCGCATGCTCGGTCATCACCCGACCAAGATACACTGTAAAAGGGGCCGGCCTTGGGGCCTGCGGGCTAGGTCATCGCAGCGGGCTCGCCGCCGGTCGGGATTTCCTTGGCGTACTTGTTGTCGACGATCACGAGCTCAAGTGGCCATTTCTTGCCCTTGCGCCACTGGCCGCCCACGACCGGCGTCAGCGAGGTGTTGGGGAAGGGACCTTTCTTGAAGTTCACCGGCCCGACGACCGACTTGTAGTCCATGTCGCGCAGCGCATCGCGCACCGACTCGTGCTTGTCGAGGTCGTGCGCACGCTTCAGCGTGTCGAAGGCGGTTTCGAACAGGGCATGACGAAACCCCAGCCCCATCGAGGCCTGCCGGCCACTCACTTTTTCGTATTCGTCGGCGAGCTCGGCCGAGGTCTGGCCGGTCATGCCGGAAGAGAACGGATGGAAACGCGACCACCAGACTTCGATGCTGAAGTTGGTCGCGCGATCGCCGAACGGATAGACGCCGGGCGGGAACTCGGCGACCTTGCCTGGCGTCACCAGCTTGGGTTTGAAGCCCTGCTGGGCGCTGCTGTTCCAGAACACCGTGAACTCCGGCGACGGCGTCACTGTGAAGACGCCCTCCACTCCGGCCGCCTTGAACGCCGAGATCTGTGCATCGAAGTTGTTCGCCGGCAGATCGAAGCGGCCTGGATCGACGATGGTGAAGCCCGCTTCCTTGATCGGCGGCGGCATGACGTGGGCGAAGGCGTTGCCGTCATTGTCGTTCGGCCACAGCACGCCCAGCTTCTTGTTGGTCGGGATGCGGGTCCACACCGCCAGCATGGCGTGGATCACCTCGTCGGCCGAGAAGAAGTAGTTGTAGGTCCAGTCGAAGCCCTTCTTCGGGTCGCCATGCCGTCCGAAGAACCAGGGCTCGAGCGGCGCATCGTTGGAGACGCAGGGCACGCCGTTCAGCTCGCATTGGTCGGAGACGGGATTGACCGTCTCGGGCGTGGCAAAGGCGCACATGATGTCGACCTTGTCCTTCAGGATCAGGTCGCTTGCCACCTCTGAGGCGCGGTTGGGATTGGACTGGCTGTCCTTGACGACGATCTCAAAAGGCCGGTTGGTGCTGCCGATCTTGAGGTTGCCGCCGGTCGCCCGCTTCACTTGGTCGAGCACGAAGGGAATGTGTTCGGAGAACAGGCTGAGCGGCCCCGTTTGCGGCGCGACAAGGCCGATCTTCAGTGTCCGTGGCGCGGCGAAGGCCGGTCGCCCCAGCATCGTCGCAGCGCCCGATGCGGCCACGCCCTTGAGAACCGAACGCCGGTCGACGGCAGGCGTCTTGCGCATATTTTCCTCCCGAGTGCCCGTCGCTTGCCGACGGCTTTGTTCCGCGCATTATCGATAATAGTACCAAATTGTCGATATTTTGTTGACAGTCGGCGGCCGATGCCGACCATCGTGGGAACAAGAACCAGCCCTGCCGGGAGGGACGACATGGGCAAAATCGTTGCCGCTGCGGTCGTGAGCCATCAGCCGGGGATCATGCTGCCAAGCAGCATGCGGCTCGATCTCTATGGAGGCAAAGACACATCGCTGATCGCGGGGTTTGCCGAAATGCGCCGCGCGCTCGACCGTGTGGCGCCCGATACCTTCATCATTTTCGATACCCACTGGTTCACCACGATCAGCCACATCCTGGCGGGTGCCCCGCACTACAAGGGCCTGTACACTTCGGAGGAGCTGCCGGAGTTCCTGTCGGACGTGCCGTACGACTATTCCGGCGCACCGGAACTTGCCGCGGCCATCGCGAAGGCGGGAACGACAGCCGGCATCCGGGTCGTCAATTACGACAAGGCCAACATTCCGCTGCACTATCCGACGATCAACCTGGTCCACTATCTGCGCAAGAACGAGAAGATCCTCTCGATCGGCACCTGCCAGGCCGCGCAGTGCCACAACTTCCTCGACATGGGGCGCGCGATCGCCGAGGGCGTCGCCCGGACCGACTGTCGCGCGGCACTCCTGGCGGCGGGCGGTCTGAGCCACAGCTTCGAGCCGATGGACACCATCCTCGCACACATGGCGCCCGATCCGGCCCTGGTCGTCTCGGCCGATGCACGCAGCATGGACGAGAAGGTGATAGAGTGCTGGAAGCGCGGCGATCATGCAGGTGTCATCGCGCTTTATCCGGAATATCGTGCACACAATCCGGAGGGCTTTTTCGCCCACTACCTGATGACCGTGGGCGCCTTGGGAGGGGCCGGGTGCAAGGCGGTCGGCACACAAATGTCGGAGTACGAGAATGCGGCCGGGACAGGCCAAGTCCATGTCTGGTTCGATCTTGCCGCCTGAGCGCGGCCCGTCGATCAAGCCCGCCGAGATGTGGGACGAGAAGGATCGGCATCATCGGCAGGATGCCAAGACGCTGATCGAGTACGCCTACAAGCGGCTCAAGATTGGCATCATCCGCGGCCATCTCGCGCCCGGCTCCAAGCTCAAGATCGAGCGCCTGCGCAAGGAGTACGGCGTGGCGTCGAGCACGTTGCGCGAGGCGCTGTCATTGCTGGTCGCCGATTCGCTGGTCACGGCCGAGGGCCAGCAGGGCTTCCGCGTCGTGCAGATGTCGATCGAGGATTTCCGGGAGATCTGCAGCCTGCGCAAGATGATGGAGACGCTGGCGCTGCGCGAATCGATCGCCAACGGCGACGAGGATTGGGAGGCGGGTGTCGTCGGTGCCTTCCACAAGCTCAACCTCATCGACTTCAAACGCCTCAACAGCTCGGAGGCGCTGGTCGACGCCTACAACGAGCGCAACCACGCCTTCCACGAAGCGTTGGTCGCCGCCTGCCGCTCGTCGTGGGTGCGCCGCTTCCGCAGCGTGCTCTACGACAATGCGCGTCGCTATCGGCACCTGTCTGTCGCCAAGGGCGGCATACGGCCGGGCATCCAGGCCGAGCACCGCGCCATCATGGAAGCGGCGCTCGCGCGCGATGCGGATCTGGCGTGTCGGCTGAGCGAGGAGCATATCGACCTGACGCTGCACCGCCTTGCGCAATTCCCGGCGGAGGAGATCGCCGCGGGATTTCCCGGCCTGCCGCGCCGGGGCATTGCCGCGCCGACCTCAGCCGCAGCCCGGCCCCGCGCACGAGCGGCGAAGCGCTCTTGAGGTCCGTTTGTGCGCGATCGGTTCAGAGCACCGACCGCGCGCCGAGCAGATGGACGAGCCAACCGGTGAGCTTGATCGCGATCGCCGGCGCCAGCGGACCGGCAAACCCCGGATCGCCGGGGCCCGACACCAGCTTCAGGTTGTGGCTCACCTTGGGCGCGATCAGCACCTCGCCCGGTGCATTGCGTCGGCCAAGCGTATCGATCAGCGGCTGGATATCGTCGGGCGGTACGACCTGTATGTCGGCGCCGCCATGCAGCAGCAGGCAGGGACAGTCGGTGCGGGCGAGCGTGGCTGCCGGATCGAAGGCGAATGCGGCCTGGAGAAAGGCGCCGGCATAAGCGGGGAAGATCGACCGGAATGCCGGCGGCCCGTCGGGCGGGACCCGGCCGGTTCGACGGATAGAGTCCATGATGCGCTCGGCCGATGCGCTGAGCTCCGGCAGGCTGCGGGCGATTTGCTCGCGTACGATGTCGCCCAGGGGCCGCCCCGGCGTCGATGCCAACACCAGTCCGTAAGGGCGCCGCTTGCCCATTGCCATGGTTGCCGCGATCGCCAGCATCCCGCCTTCGCTATGGCCCAGCAGGGCCGTTGCATAGGGCTTGACCTGGTCGTGGCGCACCAGCTCGGCATGCGCCGCCTCGACGTCGTCCACGAAGCGGTCCCAGGCGAAGTAGTTTTGCTGGCTCTCGACCGACGGCCGCTCGTGGATCGCCGAGCCGCCGATGCCGCGCTTGTCGTAGCGCAGGCTGGCGATGCCGGCGTGGCCCAGCGCCTGCGCGATCTCCTTCAGGAGGTCGACGCGCATGGGAATCAGCGGGTTGTTGCCGTCGCGGTCGGTCGGGCCGCTGCCGGCGACAAGGACTACGCCCGGCACCTTCTGGATCTCGCTGATGCGCGGCAGGAGGAGAGTACCGGCCAGCGTCGCGCCGCCGCTGCCGGCAAAGCGCAGCTGCCGCTCCTCGAGGCCGCGCGGGAAATATTGCGCATGCGCCGCCGTCGCGGCCAGTGTGCCCGCGCCGGCCACCAGCGTGCGCCGGCCGATCATGCCTTGGCGTGGGCTTCGGGCAGCCGGGTCATATCGTGCGGCATCGCCTTGCCGCCGAAGATATGGACGTGGAAATGGAACACCGACTGGCCGCTCATCGGACCGTGGTTGGCGACAAGGCGGTAGCCCGGCGAGTCGAGGCCGAGCTCATGCGCCACCCTGCCGACCGCGCGCCAGAAACCCGCCACCTGTTCGGCGGGCGCCGAGGCGGCGAAGTCGGCATTGGAGACATAGTCGCCCTTCGGCACCACCAGGACATGGACTGGCGCCAACGGACGGATGTCGTGGAAGGCGAGTGCGAACTCGTCTTCATAGACCTTCCTGCACGGCAGCTCGCCGCGCAGGATGCGGGCAAAAACATTGTTGCGGTCGTAACTCGGCATGCTGAACTCTGGGCGCATTGCGGAACGCGCTGCAGGATCGTGCGCCGTGACGGGAATGACAACCGGGCTGTTGTGGCGTCAGGCGGGCTTGCGGGACGCCTTCTCGGCGATGCCGGAGATGCCCTCGCGGCGCGCCAACTCCGACCAGACGGCCTGCGGCTTGACGCCGGTCGCGGCCCATAGTGTCAGCAGGTGGTAGAGCATGTCGGCGCTCTCGCCCACCAGCTTGCCCCGATCGCCGCGAATGCCCTCGATCAGCGCCTCGACCGCTTCCTCGCCCAGCTTCTTGGCGATCTGCTGGCGGCCGCGGCTGAACAGGCGAGCTGTATAGGAGGTGTCCGGGTCGGCGCCTTTGCGACTATCGATCACGACATAAAGCCGGTCGAGCACGTGCTCGCCGGCGCCGCCGTCTTCCTGGCGCTTCTTCAGCGCCTTTCTCTTTGCTTTCTTTTTCTTGGCCATCGAAGGGGGAACTCTCGTCGCCTCTCGGGTGGGGCGTTGAGGATATTTTACTTCAATTTGAGTCGGCGTGCGAGATTTGTCGTATCGGGACGCCGACGCGTGCCAGATGTTCCTTCGCCTGGGCGATGGTGAACTCACCGAAATGGAAGATGGAGGCGGCGAGCACCGCCGACGCGCCGCCCTCGGTCACACCTTCGACCAGATGGTCGAGCGTGCCCACGCCGCCCGATGCCACGACCGGCACCGACACGGCATCCGAGACGGCGCGGGTAAGCGCGAGGTCGAAGCCGGATCGCGTGCCGTCGCGGTCCATCGAGGTGAGCAGGATCTCGCCCGCGCCGTGATCGGTCATGTGGCGGGCCCATTTCACCGCATCGAGTCCGGTACCCTGACGCCCGCCATGGGTGAAGACCTCCCACGTGCCGGATCCGCTGCGCCGCGCATCGACCGCGACGACGATGCACTGGTCGCCGTACTTCTCCGCCGCCTCGCGCACGAAGTCGGGCCGTGCGACGGCGGCGGAATTGATCGAGACCTTGTCGGCGCCGGCCAGCAGGAGCCGGCGGATATCCTCGATCGTACGCACCCCGCCGCCCACGGTGAGCGGCATGAAGCACTGCTCCGCAGTGCGGGCCACGACTTCGAGGATGGTGTCGCGGTTCTCGTGGCTCGCGGTGATGTCGAGGAAGGTGAGTTCGTCGGCGCCGGCGGCATCGTAGACCCGCGCCTGCTCCACCGGATCGCCGGCATCGCGCAGATCGACGAACTGCACGCCTTTCACGACCCGGCCGTCCTTGACATCGAGACAGGGGATGATGCGGACCTTGAGCATGGTCACGTCACTCGCCCTTCAGGGTGCGGATGGCGTCGGGGATCGTCACACGGCCGTCATAGAGGGCGCGGCCGACAATGGCGCCGACGATGCCATGCTCCTCCGCCGGCCTGAGCTCGCGCAGGTCGTCGAGCGAGCTCACGCCGCCGGACGCGATCACCGGCGTGGTGAGGTGCTGGGCCAGCGTGATGGTGGCATCGACATTGACGCCACCCATGGCGCCGTCGCGATCGATGTCCGTGTAGATGATGGCGGCCACGCCAGCATCCTCGAAGCGCAGGGCGAGATCGAGAGCGCGCACGGTGCTCTGCTTGGTCCAGCCGTCGACCGCAACCATGCCGTCGCGTGCGTCGATGCCGACCGCGATCTGTCCCGGCCACTGCTTGCAGGCAGCCTTCACCAGGCCCGGCTCCTTGACCGCGACCGTGCCCAGGATCACCCGCTTCACGCCGGCCTCGATCCACTGGGTGATGCTTTCGACGGTGCGTATGCCGCCCCCCAGCTGGGTTGGTACCTCGACTGCCTTCAGGATCTCGACCACGGCCGCCCGGTTGACGGGATGCCCCTCGACGGCGCCGTTGAGATCGACCAGATGCAGCCATTCGCAGCCTGCGGTCGCGAAGGCGCGCGCCTGGGCGGCAGGACTGTCGTTGAACACAGTGGCGCGGGCCATGTCGCCCCGCAGCAGGCGCACGCACTGGCCGTCCTTGAGGTCGATGGCGGGGAACAGGATCATGGCGGCGCGGATGTACCCCGTTGTCGATCCCGGCGCCACCCCGTTGGCCTGCTGGCGCGTCTACCGTGACGTTTGGCGAGCCGGGTTGCCGACGACGGTGGCGCCGGCCGCAACGTCTCGCGTCACCACCGCTCCGGCGCCGACGATCGCATCGTCGCCGATTGCCACGCCGGGCAGGATCAGCGCGCCGCCGCCAATCCAGACATTCCGGCCGATGCTCACTGGACGTCCCAGTTCCAGGCCGGCGCGTCGCAAGGCTGCTTCCCGGGGATGGTCGGCAGCGAGAATCTGGACGCCAGGCCCGATCTGGGTCTCATCGCCGATGGTCACGGCGACGACATCCAGGATGACGCAGTTGAAGTTCAGGAAGACGCCGGCGCCGATGCGGATGTTGAAGCCATAATCGCAAAAGAAGGGCGGACGAACCGTCGCTCCCTCTCCGACGAAGCCGAGCCGCCGACGCAGGAGATCGCGCCGCGCGGCAGAATTGCGCGAGGCATTGTATTCGGCGAGCCACGACGCATTTGCCTCGGCGTCGGCGTGGAGCTCCGGATCACCCGGCTTGTAGAGTTCCCCGGCGAGCATCTTCTGTTTCTCGGTCTTCATCGTCATCTGCCGTCGTCTTCGCAAGAGGTTAGGATCGGGCCTCTCGACGGGGTTGCCGTCGGGCGGCTAGTCTTCGCGTACAAAGCGAGGACGCATATGACCCGTTGCACGCCCGATCTCCTGGCCGGCCAGCAGGCCGACCTGACCGCCATCCGCCGCGACATCCATCGTCATCCGGAAACCGCCTTCGAGGAGGAGCGGACATCGCAGATCGTGGCGGAGAAATTGCAGTCCTGGGGGATCGAAGTCCATCGCGGCCTTGCCACCACGGGGGTCGTCGGCACGTTGAAGGGCAAGCGACCGGGCCAGAAGACCATCGGCCTGCGTGCCGACATGGACGCCCTTCACTTGCAGGAGAAGAACGACTTCGACTATGCCTCGGCCATTCCCAACAAGATGCATGCCTGCGGCCACGACGGCCACACGACCATGCTGCTGGGCGCGGCGCGGCATCTCGCGGCGGCGCCGGATTTCGCCGGCACGGTGCATTTCATCTTCCAGCCCGCCGAGGAGGGCCAGGGCGGCGCGCGGGTGATGATCGAGGAGGGGCTGTTCGACCGGTTCAACTGTGACGCGGTCTATGGCATGCACAACATGCCGGGCTTCCCGCGGGGCCATTTCGCCATTCGCTCCGGCCCGATGCTGGCGGCCAGCGACAGCTGGGAAGTGATCTTCAAGGGAACCGGCGGGCACGGCGCCATGCCCTATCGCGGCACCGACCCGACCTTCGTCGCGGGACAGTTCATCGTGGCGCTGCAGGGAATCATCGGTCGCAATGTCCCGCCGACGCAGGCCTCGGTGCTGAGCGTGGGTCACATCGCAGCCGGCACCGCCGGCTCGCCCAATGTCATCCCATCGGAGGTGCTGATTCGCGGCACGGCACGCAGCTTCACGCCCGAGGTGCGCGATCTCCTCGAACGGCGGATGGGCGAGGTTGCTTCGGGAATTGCCCAGGCCGGCGGCTGCGAGGCCGCCTATGAATATCTCCGCCGCTATCCGCCGCTGATCAACTCGGTCGAGCAGACCTCGCTTGCGGTCGAGGCGGCGGCGCTCACCGTGGGCCGCGACAAGGTCGAGCCCAATACGCCGCCGGTCACCGGTGCGGAGGATTTCGCCTTCATGCTGGAGAAGAAGCCCGGCGCCTACATCATGATCGGCAATGGCGGCCCCGACGAAGGCGGCTGCCACAATGTCCATTCGCCGCTCTACGATTTCAGCGACGCGATCCTGACGACCGGTGCGGCCTACTGGGTCAACCTCGTCAACCTCGAACTGGGCGACGCGCAGGCGTGATGCCTACCTGGCCGGCTTGACGAACTGTGCCAGCGTCATCTGGTCCGCGCGGGCGGCGTAGGTGAGACCCTTGCGCATCGCCCACAGCGCCATCTCGAACTGCAACGGCAGGACGCCATGGTCGGTGAGCACCAGCTTGCTCGCCTCCTGCAGGAGCGCCTCGCGCTTCTTGCCGTCGACGGTTCGCAATGCCTCGTCGAGCTTGGCGTCCATCGCCGGGTTGGAGTAGCGGCCGCGGTTGTTGCCGCCCATGCCCTTCTCCCGGCTGGGCGTGGCCGCGAGCGCGCGCAAGGGATTGGACATCTCCCCCGTCTCGGCGGTCCAGCCAGCGAGGTAGGCGCTGTACCTGAATTCGTCGCGGTTCTTGAAGAAGGCCGGCGGCTCGCTGGCTTCGACCCCGGTCTTGACGCCAACGCGGCTCCAGTCGTCGGCGACCGCCTGTGCGATCTGCTGGTCTTTGGCGTAGCGCCCGTTGGGGGTGCCGAGCGTGATCGAAAAGCCCTTCGGGTAGCCGGCCTCGGCCAGCAACCGCCGGGCGCCGGCCGGATCGTAGCGGTCCGGACGGGTGTCCTTGCGCGTGCCCGGCGCGGGCCACGGCAGGAAATCGCCCGCCGGCTCGGCTGCACCGTCCATCACCTTGTCGACGATCGCCTTGCGGTCGATCGCCTCGCTCAGCGCCTGCCGCACGCGCTTGTCCTTCAACGGATTCTTGCCGTTGGTGTCGGGAATGCCGGGCGACGGCTCGGCGAACTGGTCGAGAGCAATGTAGATCAGCCGATTGGACGGCCTCTGCGCCAGTGCGATCTTTTGATCCTTGCGCAGCTTCGGCAGGTCGCCGACCGGCGGGTCCTCGATGAGGTCGACATCGCCGGCGGCGAGGGCCGCCACACGTGCTGCCCGATCGGGCAGCGGCTTGAACGTCACCGTGGCCCAGGCAGGCTTCGGCCCCCAATAGGTGTCGTTGCGTTCCAGCACCAGCTCGCCACCGCGTTTCCAGCTCCCGAACCGGAATGGCCCCGTGCCGACCAGACCGACACCGCGATCGAGTTCGGCCGTCGTCTTGCCTTCCGGCGCCCCACCCGCGGCGGCCGTGTGCGACAGGATCGGCAGGCTCGCAAGGTCGAGTGGCAGCAACGGCGCCGGCGCCACGGTGGTGATGCGCAGGGTCAGCGGATCGAGGACCTCGAGGCGGGCGATCTGGCGAGTCAGCATCGTGAAGGGTGACGGGCTGTTCGGCACCTTGGCCGTGCGCTCGTAGGTGAACACGACGTCGTCGGCGGTGAAGGGAGATCCGTCCTGGAATTTGACGTCAGGGCGCAACTTGAACTCCCAGACCGTGTCGCTGATCGGCTTCCAGGACAGCGCAAGCGCTGGGATGGGCAGGAGTTTGTCGTCGCGCGCGACCAGCGCATCGAAGAGGTGCAGCGCGATCTGGTTGTTGGCGGCCGCGTTCTGATATTGCGGATCGAGCGAAGTGGTCTCTCTCCGGAGCCCGATCGTCAGATTCTGCGCGAATGCAGGCAGGGCGGCGATCGCCACCAGCGCCGCCGCCAGAAGAGCGCCTGCCGTGCGGACGAAAGACATCCAACCGAACTCCCTGACTCGCGCGGACTGTCGAAGTCTGGCCGCGATTTGGCAACGCGACAGGACGACCGCTATTTGTTTCCGAAACGCCTGCTTCTGGAATAAAAAGGGAACAATGGCAACGCATCGATAAACGCATAACGGCGCCGCGCGGCCGCGCGTGGCCTTTGCCGATGCTCTGGCCTAGGGTGGCGCCGCACGGCGCGAACATCCGGTTGTTGGGGGTAGTGATGAACGGAGCGGAGAGTCTGGTTCGGACCTTGGTCAAGGGCGGCGTCGATGTCTGCTTTGCCAACCCCGGAACCTCGGAGATGCATTTTGTCGGCGCCCTCGATCGCGTCGAGGGCATGCGCTGCGTGCTCGGCCTGTTCGAAGGCGTGTGCAGCGGTGCGGCCGACGGCTACTACCGGATGACAGACAAGCCCGCCTCGACGCTCCTGCATCTCGGCCCGGGCCTCGCCAATGCCGCGGCCAATCTGCACAACGCCAAGAAGGCTGGATCGGGCATCGTCAATATCGTCGGCGAGCATGCGCTCTATCACATCAAGTACGACACGCCGCTGACGGCCGACATCGAGGGCATCGCGCGCCCCTTTTCCCACTGGGTAAAAACCTCCCCTACCGCAAAGACCGTCGCTGCCGACGGCGCGGCGGCAATCCAGGCGGCGCGCGTGGCGCCGGGCCAGGTCGCGACGCTCATCCTGCCCGCCGACACCGCCTGGACCGAAGCTGACGGCGTGGCCGAAACGCCCGATACACCATCGCCCCAGAAGCCGGCGAACGAGACGGTCGTCGCCGCCGCCAAGGCCTTGAAGAACGGTCAGTCGGCCATGCTGTTCCTGGGTGGCCGGGCGCTGCGTGCCAAGGGACTGGAGCTCGCCGGCAAGATCGCGACCAAGACCGGCTGCAAAGTGCAGGCAGCGGGCGGCACGGCGCGCATCGAGCGCGGCGCTGGCCGTGTGCCGGTGTTGCGGCTCCATTTCGTGGTCGAGACGGCGCTCGATATGCTGAAGGGCACGAAGCACATGGTGCTGTGCGGCGCCAAGCCGCCTGCGGCGTTCTTCGCCTATCCCGGCAAGCCGTCGGTGCTAGTTCCGGAGGGCTGCGAGGTCACGACCCTTTGCCCGGTCGACGGCGATCCGCTGGCCTCGCTGGAGGCGCTGGCGGCCGAACTCGGTGCGCTCAACGAGACGCCGGCGAATGTGGCACAGCCCGATCGGCCCGATCGGCCGACCGGCAAGTTCACGCCCGAAGGGCTGGGCGCTGCGCTGGGGGCGACACTGCCCGAGGGCGCGATCGTGGTCGACGAGTCAGTGACCACGGGTCGCGGCTTCTTTCCCTACACCGCCGGCGCCCCGCCGCACGATTGGCTGAACAACATGGGTGGCTCGATCGGCTTCGGCGCACCTGTTGCCGTGGGCGCAGCCGTGGCTTGCCCCGACCGCAAGGTGATCGCGATGATCGGCGACGGCAGCGCCATGTATACGATCCAGTCACTGTGGACGATGGCGCGTGAGAACCTCGATGTCTGCGTGATGATCTTCTCCAATCGCTCCTACAAGATCCTCTACAGCCAGCTTGCCGATGTCGGCGCCGCCAATCCCGGCCCGCGCGCCATCGACATGCTGACGCTGGACCGGCCGACGCTCGACTTCACCCTTTTGGCCAAGAGCATGGGCGTGCCCGCCGCCAAGGCGCTCGATCTCGAAGAGCTCACCAAGCAGCTCACCTACGCCATGTCGCAAAAGGGTCCCTATCTGATCGATGTGGTGATGTAGGGAGCGACGCTCCGGATCACATCATGGAAGAAACCCGCCGACGCACATTGCACGGTCGTCGTCGGGGCAAGAAGCTGCGGGCCGGCCAGCAGTCGCTGCTCGACACGCTGCTGCCACGCCTCGCCGTCATCTTGCCCGTCGAGCCCGTCGTCACCACAAGAGGCGATGTCTCCGAGAGTCCCGCCAAGATCGATCTGGCGCGGCTGTTCGGCGGGGCCATTCCGGCCGGCGGCGTCTGGCTCGAGGTGGGTTTCGGCGGCGGCGAGCATCTGGTGTGGCAGGCCGAGCATCACGCCGATGTCGGCTTGATCGGTTGCGAACCCTACATCAACGGCGTCGCCAAGTGCCTCGCGCACATCGATCATGCGGGCGTCGCCAATGTGCGGCTGTTCACCGACGATGCGCGCTTCGTGATGGCGGCCCTGCCGCCGCAGTCGCTGTCGCGCGTCTTCGTGCTCTTTC
Organism: Pseudomonadota bacterium; assembly: GCA_018242505.1. Lineage (GTDB taxonomy): Bacteria > Pseudomonadota > Alphaproteobacteria > Reyranellales > Reyranellaceae > Reyranella. The sequence goes on along the minus strand of JAFEBU010000015.1, from coordinate 15,731 downwards.
CCGATCCGTGGCCCAAGACGCGCCATCACAAGCGGCGCTTTGTGGCGCGGGCCAATCTCGATGTTCTGGCGCGCCTGATGCGCCCCGGCGCGGAACTGCGGCTGGCGACCGACGATCCGAGCTACCTGCCGTGGATGGTCGAGCACGCCTGCCTGCATCCTGCCTTCGAATGGCTGGCCGAGCGGCCGGCCGATTGGCGCGCGCGACCCGACGATTGGCCACCGACGCGCTACGAGCAGAAGATGCTGGCCGGCCGCAAGCCCGCCTTCCTGCGGTTCAGGCGTCGGCGGGAAGATCGATAGGACGAGGCCCGGGCCGGCTCAGCACGAGAAGCGCGGCGGCAGACTGCAGGACCAGGCAAGCGATCAGAGAGGTTCGATAGCTTCCCGACATGTCGTGCAGGAGGCCGATCAGCGTCGGACCGATCGCGGCCACGAGCTGGGTGATGGCGACGTTGAAGCTCACGGCGCGCGGGAAGTCTTGGCGCGGGAATTCCTGTTGCACGATCAGGCCCGGCAGGGTGATGAGATTGCCGACGCCGAAGCCGAACAGGAGGTAGCCGACATAGAGGCCGGCCACCGACGAAGTCGACAGCAGCACGATCATCGAGACGGCCTGTACGGCAAGCACGACGCTCGAGCATGCGCGCCGGTCGACCCGGTCGACGACCAATCCGACGATGACCCGGCCGACCAGCGCCGAAAGCGCCGTGAGACTGACCGCCCAGCCGGCACCCTTGAGGCCGAGGGTTGGTTCGAGGAACGCGGCCTGGTGGGCGATGAAGCTGATCTGCGCCAGAAGGCCGATCGAGAAGGCGCCGACCATCGTGAGATAGCGCGGCTCGGCCAGGAGCTCGCGCCGCGTGCGCGCCTCGCCGTTCAATGCCACCTTGCTTGCGGTTTCGTCGCCCACGTCGTGCTCTGTCGCGCGCCGCGGCCGCAGGATGATCGCCGCGAGCGGACCGAGCGTCACCAGCATGACCGCGACCGAGACATAGCACGCCGTGGCGAAGCCCCAGCTGTCGATCGCCCAGGCAAAGGAGGGAGCAAACAGAAGGCCACCGCAGGTGGCGCCGCTCAGGGCGAGGCTTGCCGCCATGCCGCGGCGACGGTCGAACCACTGCGCCACGATGGTGTTGATCGAGCCGCCGCCCATCGCGCCCCAGCCCGGGATCATCAGCAGGAAGGCGAGGTAGAGCTGCCATGGCTGGTGGAGGTGCGTCAGGGCCGCAACGCCTGCGGCCATCAGGACCATGCCGCCCAGCACGATGGGGCGGGCTCCGATCCGCTGGATGGCGTCGCCGACCTGCATCACCACGAATGCGCCGAGCACATAGTAGAAGGTGATGCCGGTCGAGATGATGGCCGGCGACCAGCCGCGCAGGTCGTGCAGGGCTACCAGATATAGGCTCAGACCATAGAAGCCGAACCCCCACCCATAGAGGGCAATGACGAAAGCACAGAAAACAACCCACCAGCCGTGGTACCGATGCGACATATTCCAACGCCCGTTTCTGTTCCGCCTCCGATTGTTCCGGTCCTGTTGTCCGGGCGCTGGCGATTTTCGGACATCATTAGGCAATGGCAAGAATGTGCTCCAAACGGCGGCGCAGCATAGGAAAAGCTTGCCAGTTGCGCTGACCACGCTTATATCCCCGCCATCCTCATCGGGTTCGCGGGACGGACCAAACAAAAAGAGTGGGCCAACAGCCCGCTCTTTTCATTTTTGTCCGACTGCCGCCCAAATGCCGAGAAGCATCGACTGCGTGACCGAGCTGCTGCGCCGTATAGAAGAGATCGTGAGCCCGACTGTTGTCGGCATGGGATACGAGCTCGTGCGCATTGCAATGAGCCGCGGCGGCACGCTGCAGATCATGATCGAGCCGGCCGACGGCCGGCCGATGGACGTCGAGGATTGCGCCACGCTGTCGCGCGCCCTGTCGGCCGTGCTCGATGTCGAGGATCCGATCTCCGGCGCCTATACACTGGAAGTGAGTTCGCCCGGCATCGACCGGCCGCTCACCCGGGAGAAGGATTACACCCGCTGGGCAGGCCATCTGGCGCGCGTGGAGACGGCGCAGCCGATCGACGGCCGCCGCCGTTTCAAGGGGACGCTGCTCGGCCTCGAGAACGGTGCGGTGAAGCTCAGGCTCGACGACGGCAAGGAGGCGCACCTGCCTCTGTCGGTCGTGAGCAGGGCCAAGCTCGAACTGACCGACGTCCTGCTCGACGAATATCGTCGCGCCCAGGAGGGTGCGAGAGACGCCCGAACCCACTGACGAATTAAGGGAACGAGAGGAAGACAATCATGGCAACGACCGCCGATATCCCGCGCTTGGAGATGCTGCAGGTGGCCGACATGGTCGCCCGCGAGAAGGGCATCGAGCGCGAGGAAGTGCTCGAGGCGATGGAGCAGGCCATCCAGAAGGCCGGCCGCGCCAAATACGGCCTGGAGCACGACATCCGCGCCGAGATCGACCGCAAGACCGGCGAGATCAAGCTGCTGCGCTACATGCAGGTCGCCGATCCGGTCGAGAACGAGAATGTGCAGGTTTCGGTCATCGAGGCCCAGCGCCGCAATCCCGAGGCGCAAATCGGCGACTTCCTGACCGACGAGCTGCCGCCGATCGATTTCGGCCGCGTCGCCGCCCAGACCGCCAAGCAGGTGATCACCCAGCGCATGCGCGAGAGCGAGCGCAAGCGCCAGTACGAGGAATTCAAGGACCGCGTCGGCGAGATCGTGTCGGGCGTGGTGAAGCGCGTCGACTACGGCAACATCACCGTCGACCTGCAGCGTGCCGAGGGCGTCATCCGCCGCGACGAGTCGATCCCGCGCGAGTCGCTGCGCGTCAACGACCGCGTGCGCGCCTATATCTTCGACGTGCGGGAGGAGCTGCGCGGCCCTCAGATCTTCCTGTCGCGCAGCCACCCGCAGTTCATGGCCAAGCTCTTCACCCAGGAAGTGCCGGAGATCTACGACGGCATCATCGAGATCAAGGCCGTAGCGCGCGATCCCGGCAGCCGTGCCAAGATCGCGGTGCTGAGCCACGACAGCTCGATCGACCCGATCGGCGCCTGCGTCGGCATGCGCGGCAGCCGCGTGCAGGCTGTGGTGCAGGAGCTGCAGGGCGAGAAGGTCGACATCATTCCCTGGTCGCCCGAGGTTGCGAACTTCATCGTCAATGCGCTGGCCCCGGCGGAAGTCAGCAAAGTGCTGATGGACGAGGAGAAGAACAAGGCCGAGGTGGTCGTTCCCGACGACCAGCTGAGTCTCGCCATCGGCCGGCGCGGCCAGAACGTGAAGCTCGCTTCCCAGCTCACCGGCTGGGAGATCGACATCATGACGGAAGCCGAGGAAAGCGAGCGTCGCCAGAAGGAGACACGCGAGCGGACCGAACTCTTCAAGGCCGCCCTTGATGTCGACGACGTCATTGCCCATCTCCTCGTCGCCGAGGGTTACGCCACCGTCGAAGATATTTCGGATTCTGCCGTCGAGGAGCTGACCGGCGTCGAGGGCTTCGACGAGGACATCGCCACGGAGTTGCAGCGACGGGCGCGGGAGCACATCGAAAAGCGCGATGCCGAGCTCGCCGACCGCCTTGAGGCGCTGGGCATGTCCGAGGATGTGCGCTCTGCCGAGGGTCTCACCCTGCCGATGCTGGTTGCACTGGGTGAGAAGGGTGTGAAGACGCTCGACGATCTCGCCGATCTTGCATCCGACGAGCTGCGCGAGATCGTGGGCGAGAGCGCGCTTGATACCGATACCGCCAACGCCATCATCATGAAGGCGCGCGAACACTGGTTCCCGGCCGAGGAATCGGCCGGCGAAGCCGCCAAGGCCTAGGAGGAGGACCGACCGCTTGAGCTTTGCGCTCACCATGACTCGTTTTGGCGATGCCGGCGCCGACGCCTCTGCCGCGTCCGGACCGGTGCGCACCTGCCTCGTGACCGGCACGGAGAATGATCCGGAACGGATGATCCGCTTCGTGGTCGGGCCGGAGGACGAGATCGTGCCCGATCTGGCGCGACGCCTGCCCGGCCGCGGACTGTGGGTGACGGCGGAGCGCTCGGCAGTCGAGCAGGCGGTCGCGCGCAAGCTTTTCTCGAAGGCGGCGCGCGCGGCGGTCAAGGCGTCGCCGGATCTCGCCGACCGGGTCGAACGGTTGCTGCTGGAGCGTGCACTAGAGGATCTCGGTCGGGCACGGCGCGCCGGCCGCGCGGTTGCGGGTTTCGTGCGGGTCGAGCAGATGATCGGCCAGGGCCGCGCCAGCCTGCTGGTCGTGGCGGCCGAAGCCGAGGGCGACGGACTTGCGAAGCTGAAGGCAAGCGGGCTGCCGATCGAGCGGCTGGGCGATGCGGCGGCGCTGGGCGGCGTTTTCGGGCGCGAGCGGACGGTCTATGGCGCCGTCGCGCGCGACGATCGGGCGGGTCAGTTCATTCAACGGATTGCAGGGGGTGCGGCGCGGTGGCGCCGTTACCGCCTGAACGGCGCCGGTTGACGGACCGGAGCGGAGCAAGGACAACACGCGATATGACGGAACAGAAAGAAACCAACAAGCCGACCAAGCCGCTGACCCTCTCGACGACGACGCGCACCGGTGTGTCGTCCAAGAGCGATGCGACGCAGGTGCGCCAGAAATTCTCGCATGGCCGTACCCGTGCGGTGACCGTCGAGGTCAAGAAGCCGGTGAAGCGGCCGACCGGGCCAAGCACAAGCACCGCCGCTCCGCCGGTCCCAGCAGCCCCGGCTGCAGCGCCGGCTGCGCCGGCGGCTCCGACGGGTCGGACCCTGAAGCTGGGCGGCGGAGCGACGCCGCAGCGGTCGACGACGACCAGATCCGACGGCGGTCGCGGCATCGTTCTGCGCACCTTGACCGAAGAAGAAAAGGAAGCGCGCGCCCGCGCACTGGTCGACGCCAACCGGGACGCCGAGGTCGCCCGTCGGCGCGCCGCCGAGGAAGCTGCGCGTCGGGCCGCTGAGGAAAAGGCGCGTCAGACGGCCGAAGAGGAACACAAGAAGCGGCTGGCCGAAGAAGAGGCGCGGCGCAAAGCTGAAGAGGAGATGAAGCGCAAGGCCGACGTCCTGGTGCAGAAGCGCCTGGACCAGGCGGCGAGCGCGCCGCAAACGCCAATGGCGCGGCAGGCCGAGGAGATCAAGGCCGGAGCGCCGGCGGCGGGCAGCCCCGCCTCGCCAGTCCGCCGTCCGGCCGGCGGGCCGGGCGCCGCCCCGGCTTCGACGAGCTCGGCGCCTGGCGCAGGTGCACTGCGCCGTCCGCCGATGCGTCCCGCGGTCAACAAGCGCCTGCCGCAGCCGCCCGGGGCGCGTCGTGAGGCGCCCAAGCGGCGGTCCGACAAGATCGATGTCGGGCGCGCGGTCGAAGGCGAGAACGATTTCCGCAGCCGGTCGGTGGCGCAGCAGCGCCGTCGCCTCGAGCGCGAGCGGCGGCGCGAGCATGCCAGCGAGCCGCAGCAGAAGGTCTATCGTGAGGTCACCATTCCCGAGACCATCACTGTCCAGGAGCTCGCCTCGCGCATGTCCGAGCGTGGCGCTGACGTCATCAAGACGTTGATGCGCATGGGTGTGATGGCGACCATCAACCAGGTGATCGATCCGGACACCGCCGAGCTGGTGGTTACCGAAATGGGCCACCGGTCCAAGCGCGTGGCCGAGGGCGACGTCGAAACCGGTCTGACCGATTCCGTCGATGCCGAGGACACCCAGCTGTCGCGGCCGCCGGTCGTCACGATCATGGGCCACGTCGATCACGGCAAGACTTCGCTGCTCGATGCCCTGCGCGCCACCGACGTGGCGGCGCACGAGGCAGGCGGCATCACCCAGCATATCGGCGCCTACCAGGTGACCCTGCCGTCCAAGCAGAAGATCACCTTCCTCGATACGCCGGGCCATGAGGCCTTCACCGCCATGCGTGCCCGCGGCGCCAAGGTGACCGACATCGTCGTGCTGGTCGTGGCTGGCGACGATGGCGTGATGCCGCAAACCAAGGAGGCGATCGCCCACGCCAAGGCGGCGGGTGTGCCGATCATCGTGGCCATCAACAAGATGGACAAGCCGGGGGCCGACGCGAGCCGTGTCCGCACCGAGCTGCTGCAGGACGAGATCCAGGTCGAGCAGCTGGGCGGCGACGTGCAGTCGATCGAGGTCTCGGCAATCAAGAGGACGAACCTCGACAAGCTCGAGGAGGCGATCCTCCTGCAGGCTGAGGTGCTGGAGCTGAAGGCCAACCCGGATCGTCCGGCCGACGGTGTCGTGGTCGAGGCCAAGCTCGATCCGGGCCGCGGCTCGGTGGCGACCGTGCTGGTCCAGCGCGGCACCCTCAAGGTCGGCGACGTGCTGGTGGCCGGTGCCGTGTGGGGCCGTGTGCGCCGCCTGGTCGATGACCGCGGCAAGGTGGTTGAAAGCGCCGGACCGGCGTTCCCGGTCGAGATCCTGGGCCTCGACGGCACGCCGCAGGCGGGCGACGAGTTCCACGTCGTCGAAAGCGAGGCGCGCGCCCGCGAGATCGCCGACTTCCGCGCCCACCGCGACCGGCAGGCCCAGCTTGCCCGTGCCGCGGGCGGCCGCGGCACGCTCGAGGAGATGCTCAAGGGTATCCGCGAGGGCACGGCCAAGGAGCTGCCGGTGCTGATCAAGGCGGACGTGCAAGGCTCGGCGGAAGCGCTGGCCGGGGCGATCTCGCGTCTCAGCACGGAGAAGGTGGCGACCCGTGTCATCTACAGCGGCGTCGGCGGCATCAGCGAGGCCGATTTGACGCTCGCCAAGGCTTCGGGCGCGCTGATCATCGGCTTCAACGTGCGAGCGAACCCGCAGGCACGCGAGATCGCCAAGCGCGACAAGATCGACATCCGCTACTACAGCATCATCTACAAGGTCACCGAGGACATCCAAGGACTGATGGTCGGCCTGCTCGAGCCGACCTACAAGGAGACCTTCATCGGCAACGCGCAGATCCGCGAGGTCTTCCGTATCACCAAGGTCGGCAATGTCGCCGGCTGCATGGTGACGGAGGGCAACGTCAAGCGCGGTGCCAAGGTGCGCCTGCTGCGCGACAACGTGGTGATCCACGAAGGGACACTGAAGACGTTGCGGCGGTTCAAGGACGAAGTCCGCGAGGTCCAGCACGGCTTCGAATGCGGCATGGCGTTCGAGAACTATGACGACATCAAGGTCGGCGACGTGATCGAATGCTTCGACGTCGAGGAAGTCCGCCCGACGCTTTGAAATCGCAGCCTCCCCCGTCTTCGGGGGAGGTGTCGTCCGCCTGCGACGACGGAGGAGCCATGCGCTGCAAAGACGCGGCCTATGATCCCTCCGCCCGCTATGCGGGCACCTCCCCATGAGAATGGAGAGGCGAGAAGGAAGGGAACGCCATGCCCCGGCGTCATTCATCGGAAAAGGAAGGTCGTGGCCACAGCCAGCGCCAACTGCGCGTGGGGGAGGAGGTCCGCCACGTCCTGGCCGATCTCCTGGAGCGCGGCAACATGCGCGACCCTGAGCTGCGCGGCGCGTCGATCACCGTGACCGCCGTCGATGTCAGCCCCGATCTGCGCAACGCCACGGCCTTCGTGATGCCACTGGGCGGCGTCGACGCGGCACGGCTGTTGGCCGCCATGCGTCGCGCTGCGCCCTGGTTCCGCGGCCGTGTCGGCGAGCGCGCCGGCCTGCGCTACGCGCCCGAGATCCGCTTCGAGCTCGACCGCACTTTCGACGAAGCCGACAAGATCGGCGCGTTGCTGCGCCGGCCCGATGTCGCACGCGACATCGAAGAGGAATGAGCCGTCAAAGGAAAGGCCAGAAGATCGACGGCTGGGTCGTACTCGACAAGCCCGTGGGGCTCGGCTCGACGCAGGCGGTGGGGCGGGTGCGCCGTCTGTTCGGGGCGCAGAAGGCCGGTCATGGCGGCACGCTCGATCCGCTGGCAAGCGGTGTCCTGCCGATCGCGCTCGGCGAGGCAACCAAGACCGTGCCGTTCGTCATGGATGGGCGAAAGGAATATCGCTTCACGCTTCGCTTCGGTGAAGCGCGTTCGACCGAGGACGCCGAAGGCGAGGTCACGGCCACCAGCACCGTACGGCCGGCGGATGCGGCGATCTCGGCGGTGCTCGATCGCTTCACCGGCGAGATCGAGCAGATGCCGCCCGCCTATTCCGCCCTCAAGATCAACGGCAAGCGCGCCTATGACCTCGCCCGGGCGGGCGAGACGGTGGCCCTCACATTGCGCCGGGTTCGGATCGATCGGCTGGAATTCCTGGCCCGCGCCGATGAGGATCACGCGGATTTCGTGGTCAGCTGCGGCAAAGGCACCTACATCCGGTCGCTGGGACGCGATCTCGCGGTGGCGCTTGGCACCGTGGGACACCTCTCGGCGCTGCGTCGGACCGTCGCCGGCCCGTTCCGGGAAGAGGCCGCCATTTCGCTTTCCAAACTGGAAGCCCTCGGGCATATTCCGCCGCTTCTCGGGGCCCTGGCTCCCGTCGCGACCGCGCTGGACGACATCCCGGCATTGGCCCTGACGGATGCCCAAGCGGCCCGGCTGTGCCAAGGCCAGCCGGTGTCCTTGACCCGGGACGCACCGCCGCCTGGCGCATTGGTTCGCGCCGAAGCCGGCAGCAGGCTGGTGGCGCTGGTCCGTTCGGACGGCGCTTCGCTTCAGCCGGTGCGAGTGTTCAACCTCTAGATTTTCAGGAGATGACCGATGTCGATTACGGCCGCGCGCAAAGCTGAGCTGATCAAGGACTATGCCCAGGGTGAAGGCGACACCGGATCGCCGGAAGTGCAAGTCGCTATCCTGAGCGAGCGCATCACCAACCTCACCGAGCATTTCAAGGGCCATGCGAAGGATCACCATTCGCGTCGCGGCCTCCTGAAGCTGGTCGGCCAGCGCCGACGCCTGCTCGACTACCTCAAGGCCAAGAACCAAAAGCGCTACGACACGCTGATCGAGCGCCTGGGTCTGCGCCGTTGATTGTCCGGCCCCGCCCTCGTGGCGGGGCCTTTTCGTGTCGTGTTGTCCGGTCCCCGTGAGTTCGGCCGGTCGATGCGGCTTCGCAGTAACCGGGAAGGCAGGGGCGAGAGCAAAGGCCTGGCCCGGTCCTGCCGGCGCAAGGGCGCCGGTGGGCGGTCGTCGCCAAACGGGGGCGGGCGGCCGTTAAGGAAAGGATGACGAAATGACCGATATGTTCAAGGTATTCCGCAAAGAGGTGGAATGGGCCGGCCGCAAGCTGGTGCTCGAGACGGGCAAGATCGCGCGTCAGGCCGATGGCGCGGTGTTGGCGACCTACGGCGGCACCACCGTGTTGGCCACTGTTGTGTTCGAGAAGAAGCCCAAGCCCGGCCTCGATTTCTTCCCGCTCACGGTCAACTACCAGGAAAAGGCATTCGCCGCTGGCAAGATCCCCGGCGGCTTCTTCAAGCGTGAAGGACGTCCCTCGGAGAAGGAGGTCCTGACCTCGCGCCTGATCGACCGTCCGATCCGGCCGCTGTTCCACGAGAGCTACCGCAACGAGACGCTGGTCGTGGTGACCACGCTCGCCCACGATTTGGAGAACGATCCCGATATCGTGTCGATGGTCGCGACCTCCGCTGCGCTCACCATTTCGGGCGTGCCCTTCATGGGCCCGATCGGCGCGGCGCGCGTGGGCTACCTTGACGGCAAGCTCGTGATCAACCCGACGCTCGAGCAGACCGAAAAGAGCGATCTCGATCTGGTGGTCGCCGGCACCCAGGAAGGCGTGCTGATGGTCGAGTCCCAGGCCAAGGAGCTGGCCGAGGACGTGATGCTGAACGCCGTCATGGAGGGCCATCGCTCCTTCCAGCCGGTGATCGACGCCATCATCTCGCTGGCCGAGCACGCGGCGAAGGATCCGCTGCCGCTCACCGAACCGCCGGCGGCGGCAAAGACGGTGGCCGACAAGCTCAGGGCGGAAGTACGGACCAAGCTGGTCGACGCCTATGCCGAAGTCCAGAAGCTGGCTCGCCAGCAGAAGGTGGCGGCCGTCAAGGAGGAGGCCAAGAAGCTGTTCGAGGGCAATGAAGAAGAGCTTGCGCTTTTCTCCGACCAGTTCAGCAACCTCGAGGCCGACGTCGTGCGCGGCGCCGTCCTCGATACCGGCAAGCGCATCGACGGCCGCGACACCAAGACCGTCCGGCCGATCGTGGCCGAGGTCGGGGTGCTGCCGCGTGCCCACGGCTCGTCACTCTTCACCCGCGGCGAGACCCAGGCGCTGGTCGTGGCGACGCTCGGCACCGGCCAGGACGAGCAGATCATCGACGCGCTGGAGGGCGAGTACCGCGAGCACTTCATGATGCACTACAACATGCCGCCCTACGCGGTCGGCGAAGTGCGTCGCATGGGCTCGCCGGGCCGGCGCGAGATCGGCCACGGCAAGCTCGCTTGGCGCGCCCTGCGTCCGATGCTGCCGACCAAGGAGAAATTCCCCTACACGATCCGCATCGTGTCGGAGATCACCGAGAGCAACGGCTCGTCGTCGATGGCGTCGGTGTGCGGCGGCTCGCTGTCGCTGATGGATGCCGGCGTTCCGCTCGAGCGTCCGGTGGCCGGCATTGCCATGGGCCTGATCAAGGAAGGCGAGCGCTTCGCCGTCCTGTCGGACATCCTGGGCGACGAGGATCATCTCGGCGACATGGATTTCAAGGTGGCCGGCACGGACCGCGGCATCACCTCGCTGCAGATGGATCTCAAGATCACCTCGATCAACGAGGAGATCATGAAGGTGGCGCTGGCCCAGGCCCGCGACGGCCGCATCCATATTCTGGGCGAGATGGCCAAGGGCCTGGGCGGCGCGCGCGAGGCGGTGAGCCAGAACGCGCCGCGCATCACCCAGTTCACGATCCCCAAGGACAAGATCCGCGAAGTGATCGGTACCGGCGGCAAGGTGATCCGCGAGATCACCGAGCAGACCGGCACCAAGATCGATATCGAGGACGACGGCACCATCAAGGTCGCGGCGGTCGATGCCAAGGCGGGCCAGAAGGCGATCGACTGGATCAAGGGTATTGTCGCCGAGCCGGAAGTGGGCGTGATCTACACCGGCAAGGTCGTGAAGACGGTCGAGTTCGGCGCCTTCGTTAATTTCCTGGGGGCACGCGACGGCCTGGTGCACATCTCCGAGCTGGCGCCGCGGCGCGTCGCCAAGGTCACCGACGTGGTCAAGGAAGGCGACCAGGTGAAGGTCAAGGTCCTGGGCGTCGACGATCGGGGCAAGGTTCGCCTCAGCATCAAGGCGGTCGACCAGGAGACCGGCGAGGACATCTCCAACAAGCCGCGCGAGGAGCAGCCCGCCCCGGCGGCCGGCGAATAGAGATCGAGTGGAAACGAAAACGGCGGCCCACGGGCCGCCGTTTTTCATTTGGCATTGCAGCTTGGCGAAGCCTTTTGATCGAGGCCGCGTCATCCTGAGCGCAGCGAAGGATCGTTGGTCAGTGTTGGAGATGAGGCTCCCTCGCTGTGCTCGGGATGACACCCGACCTTTTGGGTCAGGTAGGTGCCTGAAGTCGTCGGACGGTTGCTGAAAAGAGTTCCGGCACAGAGTGCCGCGGGATTCGCCGCTCGGGCGGCAAAGCGTTTCAACGAATTTGATCGGCTATATCGAGAAGCGCGCCTAGACAGACCAGCGAGCAAGAACCGGCGATCGTGTCCACAGCAAGATTAATTGACGTCTGCCAAGGGAATACTGTTTGAGCAGCGGAAGCTAGGCCACAGAGCGTTTGGATCGTGGCGATCCCATATATGAGTGGCGATTCCATATATTATATGAAGAGAGAAACGGGATGATGCGGCTTCTCAAGATGAGATCGTGCTTCGCCGTGCCCTGCCGGCTTCATCTCTTCCACGTCGATCCCCTCGACTACTTCCCGCTGCCGTTGCCGGTCTCGTCGCCGTTCTGACCGGCGGCGCTGGCGGGTGGCATGCCGACGGCATGATAGCCGCCGTCGACATAGTGGATGGTGCCGGTGACCCCGGCGCTGAGGTCGGAGAGGTAGTAGAGCGCGGCGCCGCCGATGTCGGACAGTTCCATGTTGCGGCGAAGCGGCGAGGCCTCGCGTGACAGCCGGTAGACATAGCGGCTGCTGCCGATCACGGCGCCGGCCAGCGTGCGCATAGGGCCGGCGGAGATCGCGTTCACGCGCACGCCCTGCGGACCGAGGTCGGCCGCGAGATAGCGTACGCTGGCCTCGAGCGCCGCCTTGGCCACGCCCATCACGTTGTAGGACGGCATCACGCGCGCGGCGCCCTCGTAGGTGAGCGTGATCAGGCTGCCACCTTCGGTCATCAGTGGCAGCGCGCGGCGAGCGACCTCGGTGAAGGAATAGCAGGAGATGGTCAGGCTTTTCTGGAAGTTGGCCTTGGTCGTGTCGACATAGCGACCCTTCAGCTCCTCCTTGTCGGAGAAGGCGATGGCATGGACCACGAAATCGAGCCGGCCCCACTCCTTGTCGAGCCGGGTGAAGAGCGCATCGAGGCTCTCCTCGTTTTCGACGTCAGCCTCCTGCACGATGCGCGTGCCGAGCTTCTCGACCATCGGCAGCACGCGCTTGCCGAACGCGGCGCCCTGGTAGGTGAAGGCCATCTCGGCGCCCGCGCCGTGCAGGGCCTGGGCAATGCCCCAGGCGATCGAACGCTCATTGGCGACGCCCATCACCAAACCGCGCTTGCCTGCCATCAACTTCGACCCGGAGGGCAATTCTGCCGGCCTGGAGACCCCAGTGCCGGACGTCGGAGCGCCAGATCCGCTTCCGCCCGACGCATCTGGCGCGGCGGAGAGGGTACGATTGACAGGCATCTTCCCCTCTCAGTGTTCGTAGCGCGAGAACAGCAGGCAGGCGTTGGTGCCGCCGAAACCGAAGCTGTTCGACATCACCGCCTGCAGCCCCGCCTTGTCGATACGTTGCCGTGCGATCGGATATCCCTCGGCACCCGGATCGAGGTTCTCGATATTTGCCGATGCTGCGACGAAATCCTCTTTCAACATCAGGAGGGAATAGATTGCCTCATGGGCGCCGGTCGCGCCTTGGCTGTGGCCGGTGAGCGACTTGGTCGAGCTCACGGTCGGCAACTTCTCGCCGAACACCGCGCGGATCGCGTCGAGCTCGGTGATATCGCCTACCGGGGTCGATGTGCCGTGGGTGTTGATGTAGTCGACCGGCGTGTTGCGCCGCGCAGCCCTGGGGAAGCCCTCGGTGGCGAGCTTCATGCAGCGCACCGCTCCCTCGCCCGAGGGGGCGACCATATCGGCACCGTCGGATGTGGCGCCATAGCCGATCACCTCGGCATAGATCTTGGCGCCGCGTGCCTTGGCGAGCTCAAGATCCTCCAGCACCACGATGCCGCCGCCGCCGGAGATGACGAAGCCGTCGCGATCCTTGTCATAGGCGCGACTCGCGCGTTGCGGCGCCTCGTTGTACCTCGACGACATGGCGCCCATGGCGTCGAACAGTACCGAGAGGGTCCAGTCGAGCTCCTCGCCGCCGCCGGCAAACATGCGATCGGACTTGCCGAGCTGGATGCACTCGACGGCGTTGCCGATGCAATGCGCCGAGGTCGAACAGGCCGAGCTGATCGAATAGGAGAGTCCCTTGATCTTGTAGGCGGTCGCGAGATTGGCCGATACTGTGCTCGACATCGCCTTGGGCACCATGAAGGGGCCGATCTTTCTCGGACCCTTCTCCTTGGTGATGAGAGCAGATTGAACGATTGCGCCAGTGGTCGGCCCGCCCGAGCCGGCAACAACGCCGGTGCGCTCGTTCGATACCTCGGCAGCGCTCAGCCCGGCGTCGGCGATCGCCTCTTTCATGGCGAGATAGGCGAAAGCTGCACCGTCGCCCATGAAGCGACGCAGGCGCCGGTCGACGACGTCGTCGACATTCAGCTTGAGGGTGCCAGCCACCTGGCTGCGGAAGCCGAGGTCCCGATACTGGGGCACGAATTCGATCCCGGACTTGCCGTCCTTCAGCGACTGGGTGACCTCGGCGGCATTGTTGCCGATCGAGGACACGATGCCGAGACCCGTGACGACGACGCGCCGCATGTCAGCTCGCTGCCGCGGCGGCCGCCGCTTCCTGCGCGAGGCCGACTTTCATGTCGCTGGCTTCATAGACCGGCTTGCCGTCGGCGTGCACGAATCCGTCGGCGATCCCCATCACCAGCCGGCGCAGGATCACGCGCTTGAGGTGGACGTGATAGGTCAATTTGCGAACGCTGGGCACGATCATGCCGGTCAGCTTGACCTCGCCGACACCGAGCGCCCGGCCGCGACCCGGCGCCTTCATCCAGCCCAGGAAGAAGCCCAGCATCTGCCACATGGCATCGAGCCCCAGACATCCCGGCATCACCGGGTCGCCCTTGAAGTGGCAGGCGAAAAACCAGAGGTCGGGCTTCATGTCGAGCTCGGCGACGATCTCGCCCTTGCCGTATTTGCCTCCGGCATCGGCGATCTTGACGATCCGATCGAACATCAACATGGGCGGCAGCGGCAGCTGCGCGTTCCCCGGGCCAAACAGATGGCCCTTGGCGCATTCGATCAGGTCTTCGAAGGAATAGCTGCTCTTCTTCTCGGTCACTCTTCACCGTCCCGCAAGCATCCGATCCGGATCGGGCGCAGAATAGGGACGCCAGCCGGCGAGCGCAAACCGCCGAAATAGCCGTTTGGGGGCTTTCCAGGCCCCCTTCCAGACCTTACATATGGTCGTGATATGACTGGTACCAGTCCCGATTATGCTGCCCACTTGCGCGACGTGGGCCTGCGCCCCACGCGCCAGCGCGTGGCACTGGCGCGCGTCCTGTTCGGCTCGGGCCATCGCCACGTCACGGCGGAGAGTCTGCATGCCGAGGTGAAGGCAACGCGCATCCCTGTGGCACTGGCGACTGTCTACAACACTCTGAACCAGTTCCGCGATGCTGGCTTGCTGCGCGAAGTCGTCGTGGCGCCCGGCCGATCCTATTTCGACACCAATACCGGCCACCATCATCATTTCTTCGTGGAAGACGATGGCGAGCTGCACGACTTCCCGTCTGACAAGGTGACGATCGAAGGGCTTCCTTCCCCGCCCAAGGGAACGCGGCTTTCGCGTGTCGATGTGGTGGTGCGCGTGCGCCGCTAGCGGCGCACGATTGGTGTTGCGAGTCATTTTCATCTTTGGAATTATTCTAAAGTACTTGACGGAGCGCAGGCCGGCTCGCAAAATCCACTTCTCATTCGGAGGAGTGGATCATGGCCAATCTCAAAGGCTCCAAGACTGAAGACAACTTGAAGGCGGCGTTCGCGGGCGAAAGCCAGGCCAACCGTCGCTATCTCTACTTTGCCCAGAAGGCCGATGTAGAGGGTTACAACGACGTTGCCACCGTTTTCCGTTCGACGGCAGAAGGCGAGACCGGCCACGCCCATGGCCATCTCGAGTTTCTCGAGGTGAGCGGCGATCCGGCGACCGGCCTGCCGATCGGTGAGACCTCGTCCAACCTCAAGGCCGCGATCGCGGGCGAGACGCACGAATACACCGACATGTATCCGGGCATGGCCCGCACCGCTCGCGAGGAAGGTTTCGGCGAGATCGCCGACTGGTTCGAGACGCTGGCCAAGGCGGAAAAGAGCCACGCCGGCCGCTTCCAGAAGGCGCTCGACACACTGGGCTGAGCCGCCCGGGTTTTTCAAAGGGGACCCGCGCGGGTCCCCTTTTTCGTCCCGCCCGACAGCTCC
>JAFEBU010000014.1 GCA_018242505.1 Pseudomonadota bacterium | reverse complement strand
CATGCCATCCGATCGTCCGACGCCCGAAAAGCTTCCCCGGGAACCGCTGGCCCGGCTCCTGGCGGTCATGGCATGGCTGCGCGATCGGCAATATGGCTGCCCGTGGGACATCGACCAAAGCTTCAGGACGATCGCGCCCTACACGATCGAGGAAGCGTACGAGGTCGCCGACGCCATCGAACGCAACGACATGGCGGCCCTCAAGGAAGAGTTGGGCGACCTCCTGCTGCAGGTTGCCTATCACGCGCAGATGGCGTCCGAAGCCGGCGCCTTTACCTTCAGCGACGTCGCCCAGGCGATTGCCGATAAGATGGTCGACCGGCATCCGCACGTGTTCGGCAACCTCAAGATCACCGATGCGGACGCCCAGACGGTTTCGTGGGAAGCCCGCAAGGCTGCCGAACGGGCGGGCAAGAACGGGGACACCACGGCCGGAACCCTGGATGGCGTGGCGCGGGCCCTTCCCGCCCTTCTGCGGGCTGAAAAGCTGCAAAAACGGGCGTCCCGTGTCGGATTCGACTGGAAAGAAGTCGGACCGGTCATCGACAAGATCGAGGAGGAACTCGGCGAACTCCGCTTCGAGATCGACGCAGGGAAGATCGACCAGGGGCGGGTCGCCGACGAAATGGGCGACGTTCTGTTTGCCGTCGCCAATCTCGCTCGTCATTGCAAGGTCGATCCGGAAGCGGCACTGCGGGCCACCAATGACAAGTTCGAGCGCCGTTTTCGCTATGTCGAACGTCGGCTGGCCGACCAGGGCCGCCGGCCTGCCGATGCCACGCTGGAGGAAATGGAAGCGCTTTGGCAAGAGGCCAAGGGAAAGGTCTAGCCTCGCAGTGCAAGGAGCGGCGTTCGGACTGCTTCCAGCGCCGATTGGACTTCGGCCAGAATTTCAGGGGTCGCGGCGGTGATGATCCCTGCTTCCACGCCGCCAGCGGGTCGATAGGGAGAACCGTCGAAGCGTACGGCCACGCCCCCTGCTTCAGCGATCATCAGGGCGCCTGCCGCATGGTCCCACGGCTTGGTGCGGCGGTAGAGACTGAATTCCCGGTGACCGGCCAGGACCTCCAGATATTCTCGGCCGGCGCAGTTGAGTGACGTGAGGCCACCCAGTGTGCGACGGCGCTCCGGTGAAAGCTGCCGGTCGAACTCGGTGCGCATCTTGTATCCGACATAGCCGCGCGGTGGCCGCTGTCGCGCAAGGCGGGGGACGGCGACGCCATCCAGAGTCACGCCCCGCCCTCTTCCCGCAATGGCGATCCGGTTGTTGGGCACATCGAGAATCCAGCCGGCAATCGCCTGGGTGTCATGGACAAGGCAGACGATGATCGCGAAGCGGTCGTGACCGGCGGCAAAGTTGGACGTCCCGTCCAGCGGATCGACGATCCAGCAGCTCTCACCTGGGCGACCGATCAGGTCGGGAAGGCTGGAATCCTTCTCGGTCGCCTCCTCGCCGACGACGGGCACGCCAGGCAGGATTTTGGCGAGACCCGAGGCCAGGCGTTGCTCTGCAGCGACATCAGCAACGGTGACTATATCGCCAGGCCGTTTCTGCCGGATGTCTTCCTGAGCGAGATTGCGAAATCGCGGCAGCAGCTCGGCCGCTGCCGTCTCACGCATCAACTCGGCGACGCGTTGGACATCGCCGGCACTCAGCATATGTGTCAGCCGAGGATCCCGAAGAGGTCTTCTTCCTTGAGGATCACATGGTCGACACCATCGAGCTTCACTTCGGTGCCCGACCATTTGCCGTAGATCACCTTGTCGCCGACCTTGACACCGAGCGGCTGCAAGCGCCCATCCTCAAGCCGCTTGCCTTTGCCAACCGCCACGACTTGGCCCTGCATGGGCTTTTCCTGGGCGGTATCGGGAATGATGATGCCGGCCTTGGTCTTGGTCTCGGCGGAGATCGGCTTCAGCAGCAGCCGATCGTGTAGTGGGTTGAATTTCACGGTCTTTTCCTTCGTTTGAGGAACCGGCGCCGCTTATAGGAAGCGCCAGCCACGGGTGTCAACGCGCGACCCGCCGCTCGAACATGGCAGCAGTGGTGGCATCCAGGGCGACGGTCAGCCGCGCTATTTCGCCTTCGTCATGCCGGCTGCGGACATCGCCGTTCCGGTAGAGCCAGGCGATCGTGGCGCCATCGCTCAACGGTACCGAGACCTCACGGGCCATTGCCTCGCGACCGAGCAATTCCTCGATCACAAGCAAGAGCGACCCGACGCCTTCGCCGGTGAGCGCCGACACGGGAAATTGCCTCGCCCGATCGGGGCCAGCCGAGGCCTTCGTCTCCAGTAGGTGCCGCTGCTCGGCCGGCAGTGCATCGATCTTGTTCAGCGCCTCGATCAGGGACGTCTTGCACCCCTCCCCGATCGCACCCAGAGCCCGCAACACCTCTTCGACGTCGGCGCGCTGGCGCTCACTGTCGGGATGGGCAACGTCGCGGACATGCACGATCAAGTCGGCCTCGACCACCTCTTCAAGCGTCGCGCGAAAGGCGGCGACAAGATGAGTCGGCAGATCGGAAACGAAACCGACCGTGTCGGAGATCACGCACTCCCGGCCGTTCGGTAGTCGGATGGCGCGCATGGTCGGGTCGAGCGTGGCAAATAGGAGATTCTTCGCCATCACGCTGGCGCCGGACAGGCGATTGAACAGCGTCGACTTGCCGGCGTTGGTGTAACCCACCAGCGCCACTGTCGGCAACCGTGCCTTACGGCGGCTGACGCGGTTCACGGCGCGGGTTCGTTTCACCGCTTCGAGATCCCGTTTGATCTTGACGATGCGCTCTCCGATCAGGCGACGATCGATCTCGATCTGCGATTCGCCGGGACCGCCCAGGAAGCCGAAACCGCCGCGTTGGCGTTCCAAGTGGGTCCAGGACCGTACGAGTCGACCTCGCTGATAGTCGAGGGCTGCAAGCTCGACCTGGAGCCGGCCTTCATGGGTCTGTGCCCGCTCGCCGAAGATCTCGAGGATCAGGCCGGTGCGGTCGATGACCTTGGCATTCCAGGCCTTCTCCAGATTGCGCTGCTGGATGGGACTCAGCCTGTCGTCGATGACGACCAAGCCGATCCCCTGCTCCTCTACGGCAGCCTTCACACGCTCCACGTTCCCCTTGCCCAGAAGGGTCGCCGGCGTCAGTCGCCGCAATGGCACCGTCTGGGCGAGGCGTACATCTAGGTCGATGGCGCGAGCAAGGCCGACGGCCTCTTCGAGCTTCGCCTGGCTGTCGCGTCGACTGGCGGTCGGTCTCGCCCAATAGGGGCTGAGCACGGCCGTGATTGTGGCCGGCCGTGTCGTTTCTTGCGGCGCGCGTTGGCGCCGGTCGTGTCCGTTTCGCGCGATTTCGTTTGTCAAATCAGCCTTCGGCTTTGTCCCCATCGAACAACTGCACCGGCGTGACGGGCATAATGGTCGAGATCGCATGCTTGTAGACGAGCTGCGAATGGCCATCACGGCGCAGAAGTACCGAGAAGTTGTCGAACCAGGTGACGATACCTTGCAGTTTGACGCCATTGACCAGGAAGATCGTGACGGGCGTCTTGTTTTTGCGGAGATGGTTCAGGAAGACGTCCTGAACGTTTTGTGCCTTTTCACTCATGTTTTTGGCCTTCTTGCTGGGCATCCGGCACACCTGACGGCCACCGGTTGGAGGGTGCGGGTCTTTTCCCGCTACCGAGTTACGACAAATATAGGCGACGTTCCCCTCAAAGCAATGCCGCCAGTTCATGACAATTACGTGCATGCAGACGTGGGGGAAATTCTTTCAGTCGCTCGGAGACTTGTTCCAGACTGCCGAAATAGACGGGAAGACAGCCGGCAGCATGGGCGCATTCGAGGTCGGCCGGAGTATCTCCCACCATCCAAACTTGTTCATCCGGAGCAATTCCTGTGCCGTCGAGGGCGAGGAAGATCGGATCGGGTGCCGGCTTGTCTCGTTTCGCGTCCTTGGCGCCGACGGCCTTGGAGATCCAGCGTCCCCAGCCGAGATGCACCAATTCGGCCCGGAGGTTGACGCCGACCTTGTTGCTGACGACGGCGAGATAGCAGCCGGAGCTGCTCGCGCGCGCCAGCAGCGCTTCCGCGCCCGGCAACGGCTCCAGCCGCTCAAGGTGAATTCGATGGAAGGTGCGATAGAAGATGCGTTCCGCCTCGCTTGCTCGCTCCCCGAACAGGGTCGGAAAGAGGTCTCGAAGCGAGCCGTGGGCCCGCTCCTGGACCTCCCGGGCCGTCCAGGGCGGCAAACCGAGCGCAGTAAAGGTGTCATGATAGCATTCGATGATCGTCGGCCAGGTGTTGACCAGCGTATTGTCCCAGTCGAACAGGATGGCGCGCGGCGGCTTCGAGCCGGCCGGCCTGCTCAAACGACGGCCTCCCCCGCTTCCGAGAAGCGCACATACTCCTCGCGCAGGCGCCGGGCGGTGGGACCGGGTTTGCCGTCGCCCACCGGATCGCCGTCGATCTTGACCACCGGCGTCACGAAGGATGTCGCACTGGTGATGAAGGCCTCGCGGGCTTGCTTGGCCTCGGCGAGACTGAACGGCCGTTCGACAAGCTTGAGTTGCAACGTATCGGCGATCGACTTCAAAGTGCCGCGGGTGATGCCGGCCAGGATGCCGTTATCGGTCTGCCTCGTCACCAGCTCGCCTTCCTTGGTGACGATCCAGGCGTTGGTCGAGGCGCCTTCGGTGATGCAACCGACCGAGTCGATCAGCCAGGCCTCGTAGGCGCCACTCTCGCGCGCCGCCTGCTTGGCGAGCACGTTCGGCAAAAGAGCGACCGTTTTGATGTCGCAGCGTTCCCAGCGGATGTCAGGTTGGCTCTTGATCGCGATACCAGGCCCGACGTCTGCGACCAGATGCTTCGTATTCTTGGTCGTGAGCACCAGTGCAGGCTTCACCGGCGCGGTCGGAAAGGCGTGGTCCCGCCGTGCCACTCCGCGCGTGACTTGCATGTAGACCAGGCCATCTCGCAGCCGGTTGCGTCGCATCAGCTCGCGGATGATGAAGCCGAGGGTCTTGCGCGATACGGGCGCCGCGATCCGCAATTCCTTCAGCGAGCGGTCGAGGCGGTCGAGATGTGGCGTCTCGTCGATCAGCTTGCCGTCACGCACTCCCACCACTTCGTAGACGCCATCGGCAAGCTGGTAGCCCCGATCCTCGATGTGAACGCTCGCCTGGCGATGATCGACGTAGCGACCGTTGACATAGGCATAACGCGCCATGACCCCTTCTCTCCCCCGTTCAGGCTGCCGGCTCGACGCCGACACGCTCATCGCCGCCCGTTCCGTGCAGGCCGAGTGACTTCAGCTTGCGATGCAGCGCCGATCTTTCCATGCCGACAAAAGTCGCAGTACGCGAGATATTGCCGCCGAAGCGGGTGACCTGTGCCAGAAGATATTCGCGTTCGAAGACCTCACGCGCATCGCGCAGAGGCAACTGCATGATCTCGCCACCCTTCTCCCAGCGCAGCACCGAAGGCGCATCCTCGCTGACGTCGTTGGGCAGGACATCGGCCCGGATGGGCCCACCACCGGGGGGCGCAAGGATCAACAGGCGCTCGATGACGTTGCGCAATTGCCGGACATTGCCGGGCCAGTCGTGGCCCTGCAGGGCCGCCGAGGTGTCTTCGCCAAGAGGCCGCTCGGAAAGGCCCGTGGCGTCGGCCACCCGCCGCAGGAGATCGGCCGCCAGTTCCGGAATGTCCTCGCGGCGTTCGCTCAACGGCGGAACCCGCAGCGATACGACATTCAACCGGTGGAACAGTTCTTCGCGAAACTCACCGGCTGCAATCTTGTCCTGCAGGGCACTCGTGGTCGACGCCAGCACGCGAACGTCGATTTCCACGCGCGTCCGGCCGGCATCGCGCAAGTAGGATTGCTCTTGCAGCACGCGCGCCAGGCGGCTCTGCAGGCCGATCGGCAAGTCGGTAACTTCCTTCAGCAGCAGGGTGCCGCCATGGGCCAGCTCGAAGGCGCCGGAAACATGCAAGGTGTCGTTAGTGGTCTCGCCGTCGGTTCCGAACAGCTCGATCTCGAGCCGCTCCGCCGGTAGGGTGGAACAGTTCACGACCACGAAGGGACCTTCGGCGCGCTTGGATCCCTGATGGATCAACCGTGCCACGGTCTCCTTGCCGACGCCGGACGGGCCGGCAATCAGCACCCGACTCCCGGTCGGCGCCACGCGCTCGATCTGGGCCCGTACATTGGCGGCCGCCGCCGACGAACCGACGAAGGCGACCTCACCGCCGGCTCGCCGTCGCAAGGTCGCATTTTCCCGCCTCAGCCGGTCGGCCTCGACCGCCCGATCCACCACCAGGAGAAGGCGGTCGGCCTTGAACGGCTTCTCGATGAAATCGTAAGCGCCGCTCTTGATCGCAGAGACGGCGGTGTCGATCGTGCCGTGGCCGCTGATCATCACCACCGGAATCGGCGGTTCCTCGCGGCGGATGAGTTCGAGGATCTGCAGACCGTCGAGCTCGCTGCCCTGCAGCCACACATCGAGAATGACCAGCGCCGGTCGCCGCTGGCGGATCGAATCGATCGCCTCGGTGCTGTTGTGTGCACGCCGGGCGGTGTGTCCCTCGTCCTCGAGGATGCCAGCGATTAGCGTGCAGATATCGCGTTCGTCGTCGACGATGAGAATATCGTGGCCCATGACTCTTCAAGCAGTCCGCGCAAATTCACGGATCATTGTGCGGCCGTCGCCTGCGACTGAACCGACGCGATCTCCTTCGCGTCTCGCCGGAATACCAGACTGATGCGCGCACCGCCACCCTCACGGTCCTCGAGGAGGAGCTGCCCGCCATGGTCCTCCATGATCTTTTTCACGATGGCAAGGCCGAGCCCTGTGCCCTTGCTACGTGTCGTCATATAGGGTTCGGTCAAGCGTTCCCGCCCTTCCTTGGGGAGGCCTTTGCCGTTGTCCTCGACGATGACCCGGACGCTTGCGCCATCGTCCTTCAGGATGAGCGAGATCTCGCCCGGGGATAGCGGCTGGCCGGTTGGCGTGTCCAGGCCCTCGATCGCCTCGGCGGCGTTCTTCAGGATATTGGTGAGCACTTGGCTGACCTGCCGTCGATCGCAAATCAGCGGGACAGGATGGTCGGGCAGGCTCGCATGGTAATGAATGTCGGCATTGCCGCTGCGCTGGAGAAACAGCGCTTGCTGGCAAAGTTCCCGCGCATCTTCAGGCTGCACCGTGGGGCGTGGCATGCGGGCGAATGAAGAGAATTCGTCCACCATGCGGCCAATATCGCCGACCTGACGGATGATTGTGTCGGTGCAGGTCGAGAAGGTCTCGGGGTCGTCCTTGATCTGCTTGAGGTAGCGCCGCTTCAGGCGTTCGGCTGAAAGTTGGATTGGCGTCAGCGGGTTCTTGATCTCGTGCGCGATACGGCGCGCAACATCACCCCAGGCAGCCATGCGCTGCGCGGACATCAGCTCCGTTACGTCGTCAAAGGTGACGACCGAACCCGAATCGGAGGCGGCGCTGATGCGGACGAGAAGGATGCGGCGAATACCCCGGTGCAAGAGTTCGATCTGTCCCTGGGTCAGTCGATCGGGGCGATCGGCCGCCTGGGCCACAAGTGGTGCCACTTCGGGCATCACGTCGATCAGCTGCCGGTTGAGCACGCCGTCCTCGGGCAGGGCCAGCAGGTCGAGCGCTGACCTGTTGCTGCGAGTGACGACCCCCGCCCCATCGACGCTCAACACACCGGCCGAGACGCCGGCCAGTACGGCATCGGTCAGCCGGCGGCGCCGGTCGAGCTCCGCGTTGGCTGCGACCAGTTCACTGCGCTGCTGTTCGATCTGGCTTGTCATGCGATTGAACGAGCGTGCGAGCTGGCCCAGCTCGTCGTTCGGCGGCCCCTCCTCGACGCGTGCGCCGAGGTCGCCGCCGCGGACCTTCTCCGCGGCTGCCATCAGGCCCCCAATGGGTGCGGTCAGACGGGTGGCGACCTGGATGGCCAGCCACACTGCCGCCAGCAGCATCAGGAGCGCTATCGCGCCGCAGACAACAAAGATGATGAGCTGGTTGCGCCGAAGCGCCTGTTCGATCTGGGAGTAGAATTTGCCGGCGAAATCGATGCTCTTGATGTAGTCGACGACGCGAAGGTCGACAGCGTGGCCGGTCACCAGGAACAGCGGCTCGTCGACGAAGAGCTGCATGACGAAGTAGGCCCCACGCTCGGATTCGAACTGTACGGGTCGTGCCTGGTTGACAGCCTGCCAAAGATATTTGGCCGCCGGCACTGGGTTTGCGATCGGCGTCGCGTCGGGCGCTACCGCTCGTGCGATCAGACCCTTGTCGGCGTCGATCACGTCAGCCTCGATCAGCGGCCGTCCCTCGATCAGCTGGGCCAAGGTTCTTTGAGTTGCTTCCTTGTTCCGTAGGGTTTCAATGCCGAGTCTTTGAAGTGGTGCCGAGATGGCGGCGATGTCGCGCAGGATCTCCTCCTCGCGCGCGCGCCGGACCGGCTCGCCGATCGCGCGGGCCGTCTCGTAGGCGGCCTGCGAGGGCTTCACCACGAAATCCGTCAGGTTGATGACCAACAGCGACAGGATGATGGTGACGATGAGCGTTGGCGTCACGGTGAAGAGGCTGCAGATCAGGACCAACCGCATGTGCAGGCGCGATCCCGCGGCGCCACGCTGGCGATCGAGCCAAAGCTGCGTTAACCGCACGGCCAGTACCGCCACCAGTGCGGTGGCGACAACCAGATCGGCGACCAGGAGCCCGGTCATCCAGCCGGTAGTGCTGAAGCTTGCCGGCGCGAAGCCAGCCAGCCAGCCATAGGTCGCCGCGCCGGCAAGAATGGCGAGCGTGGCGAGAGAAATGGCGGCGACCCGGCCGGTCAAAGCCCGGCCGATTGCGTTCATCCTCTCACCAAAGCGTGAAACGCCCAGCGATGCTGTCACCAGGTCACCTGCCCCGGCGAACCTGCGGTGTGCGAACCACCGGGACGTCGAGGTCCTTGATCTTCTTTCGCAAAGTGTTGCGATTGAGCCCCAGAAGGCGGGCCGCACGCAACTGATTACCACGTGTCGCTCCTAGCGCCAGCGACAGAAGCGGCCGCTCGACCTCTGAAATGACCCGATCGTACATGCCGTCCGGCGGCAGGCGATCACCGTGCGCTGCGAACAGGACTTGCAGGTGGCGGTCGACCGCATCCATCAGCGACAGGTCGCTCGCCACGCTGCCCGGGCTGCCCGGTTCGGGGTCGGAGGTGATAACGGCGTCCGCAAGCTCGTTCTCGATCGTCTCCAGCCCGATCACTTCTTCCGCATAGAGCGCGGAGAGCCGCCGTACCAGATTCTCCAGTTCACGCACATTGCCAGGCCAACGATGCTGACGCAGACGCCCCATCGCATCCGGCGACAAGACCTTGGTGGGCAAGCCGTCGACCGCCGCGGCGCGCAGGAAGTGGTTGGCAAGCTCGGGAATGTCGTCCAACCGTTCGCGCAAGGGCGGCAGGCGCATGGGCACGACATTCAAGCGATAGAACAGATCTTCGCGGAAAAGGCCCTGCTGGATAAGGCGGCGCAAATCACGATGGGTAGCTGCCACGATCCGGACGTTGGCCTTGATCGGCGTGCGGCCGCCGACGGTCATGTATTCGCCTTCCTGCAACACGCGCAGCAGGCGCGTCTGCGCCTCGGGCGGCATGTCGCCGATCTCGTCGAGGAAGAGCGTCCCGCCGGAGGCCTGTTCGAACTTTCCCGCCGATCGCTGTACGGCGCCGGTGAAGGCACCGCGCTCGTGCCCGAACAGCTCGCTCTCGATCAATTCGCGCGGGATAGCCGCCATGTTGAGCGCGACAAACGGGCCCTTCCGCCGCTTGCCGTAGTCATGCAGGGCACGCGCCACCAACTCCTTGCCGGTTCCCGACTCGCCCGACACCATGACCGTGAGGTCGGTCGCCATCAGGCGCGCAAGCGCTCGATAGATCTCCTGCATTGCAGGCGAGCGACCAATCAAGGGAAGACGCTCACCCTCCTCCGGTGGCGGCGCAATCCGCGACGATGGCGATGGCGCCGCCGAAAGTGCCCGGTTCACGACGGAGACCAGCTCGTTGAGATCGAACGGCTTGGGCAGATATTCGAAGGCGCCACGTTCGGTGGCGCGGACGGCTGTGAGCAGCGTCGATTGAGCGCTCATGACGATGATGCGCAGGTCGGGTCGGAGCTTGCGGATGCGTGGCACGAGGTCGAGGCCATTCTCGTCCGGCATCACGACGTCGGTGATGACAAGCTGTCCCTCGCCCTCCTGAACCCATTGCCAAAGTGTGGCCGCAGCACCGGTGCTGCGGACCGTATGACCCTGGCGGCCAAGCGCCTGATGCAGGACGGTACGGATCGCGCGGTCGTCGTCGGCGACCAGGATGGTGGCACTGGTGCTCATGGGGCGACCTGCATCTGCAGCGGCAACATGACCCGAAACAGCGTCCGGCCCGGCTCACTATTGTATTCGATGGCGCCGCCATGGTCGTTGACGATCTTGGCAACGAGTGCAAGGCCAAGTCCGGTGCCCGTCGGCTTGTTGGTCACAAAGGCATCGAACAGGTGGCCGCGGATCTCGTCGGACACACCGCGACCATTGTCGCGCACCGAGACAACCAGAGGCAGGTTGACCCGGGCCTGCTGGCCGGGCAGCGCGAGTCTCAACCCGTGGCGGTAGGCCGTGGACAGTTCGATCTCACGCTCGCCGTCGCCTGGCACCTCGCAGGCATTCTTCACGAGGTTGAGGAAGACCTGGATGAGCTGGTCACGATTGCCGAACACCTCGGGCAGCGAAGGATCGTAAGTCTCGATGAAACGTGCGCTCCGGCCGAAGCCATTCTCCGACAGACGTCGAACGTGATTGAGGATCTGGTGGATATTGACCGGCCCACGTTCGATCGGGCGGCCGTCGGCAAAGGCTTCCATGCGATCGACCAGCGCCACGATCCGGTCGGTTTCCTCGCAGATGAGACCGGTCAGCTCGCGTTCGCTGTCCGGCACCGACTGCTCAAGGAGTTGCGCCGCCCCGCGAATCCCGGACAGTGGATTCTTGACCTCGTGGGCCAGCATGGCGGCCAAGGCGCTCACCGACCGGGCGGCGCTGCGATGGGACATCTGCCGGTCGATATTGCGTGCGATCGACTGTTCCACCAGGGAGATGGATACCAGCCCGTCGCTCTCCACGATCGGAGCAAGACGCAGCGCGCAAAACCGACTGCCAAGGCGCGGCGATGTCAGCGTGACCCCATTCTCGGCCACTGCGCCACCGCTTGCGAGGACTTGCTCGAGCAGGGAGAAGAGCGGTGTGTCTTGCGGCATGAACTCGCCAAGCTGATGGCCGACCAGGCGCGCCCGTCCGACACCGAAGAACTGCTCGGCCGAAAGATTGGCGTAATGCACCAAGCCGTTGCCATCGGCGACGATCACGGCTTCCGAGAGCGAGTCGAGAATGGCGCCCGGGAACGGATCGTGCGCTAGGCCGACACGTTTCAGCGGCTGAGCCCCCATCGTCACGCCGCCTGGCGCTCGACCGCCGGCCGGAAGAAATCGGCAAGCATCGCACGCACTTTCCTGGGCTCGGTTTCGCGGTTGACGGCAGCGCGAAACTCGGCTGACGCGGGCAAGCCCTTGGAGTACCAGCCGAGGTGCTTGCGCGCCATGCGCACACCTGTCTCGGACCCATAGTGTTCGAGCATCGACTCGAAATGCTCGCGGACGATGGCGTATTGCTCGGCAAGCGAAGGATCAGGCAGTCGTTCGCCGGTGCGCAGATAGTGGATCGCCTGGTTCAGGAACCACGGCCGGCCATACGCGCCTCGCCCGATCATCACACCGTCGGCGCCTGATTGCTCCAGCGCCCGATCGACGTCATCGAGCGAATTGATATCGCCATTGGCGATCACCGGCAGGCTGGTCGCCGCCTTCACCTCGCGGATGAACGCCCAGTCGGCAGATCCGTCGTAGAACTGGCAGCGCGTACGACCATGCACCGTGAGCATCCGGATCCCGCATGCTTCCGCAATGCGCGCCAGGGCTGGTGCGTTGCGATTGGCTGCATCCCAGCCTGTCCGCATCTTGAGCGTCACCGGCAGCTTCACGGCCTTCACAGTCGCCTCGAGGATCTTCGCGGCGTGGGCCTCGTCACGCATCAGCGCCGAGCCGGCATGACCATTCACGACCTTCTTCACCGGACAGCCGAAATTGATGTCGACGATGGCCGCACCCCGATCTTCATTCAGCTTGGCCGCTTCCGCCATCACCTTGGGCTCGCAGCCGGCGAGTTGCACCGACATGGGGAACTCTTCCGGAGAATTCTTGGCCATCAGCAAGGTCTTGCGATTCTCGCGCACCATCGCTGCCGAGGCGATCATCTCGGAGACGACCAGCCCCACCCCGCCTCGCTTCACCATCTGGCGAAACGGCATATCGGTGACGCCCGACATTGGTGCCAGGATGACCGGATCCTCCAGGCGGACGGGGCCAATATCGACAGGACGAAGACGGGGTTGCTGAGCCATTAGGATGATCAGTTTATAGGCAACTTTTGCACTGCACAATTATTGGGCCGAGCATTAGCGGGTCATGCTGGCCGGCGCAAGAGGCCGAAGTGCGCCGCCCCCAGGCCAGTGTTATTTAATGCTGGTGCCAACCTGTACTGCCCTGATCGTCGCCGCCGGGCGCGGCAGCCGTTTCGGCGGCCCCCTGCCCAAGCAATATGCCCTGCTGAACGGTCAACCCGTGCTACGCCACACAATCCTTGCCTGCCAGGCGGCCCCCGCAATTTCCGCGATTCGCGTTGTCATCGCCCAGGGCGATGAAGCCCACTATGCGGCGGCGACACGGGACCTCGATTTGGCCCGGCCTGTGCTGGGTGGGCTAAGCCGGCAACAATCGGTTCTGAACGGCCTCGAGGCGCTGACCGAAGTGCCCCCCGACTTCGTCGCGGTCCACGATGCCGCACGTCCCTTCGTGCGCCCGCAGGACATCGCAGCTTGCTTGACGGCTGTGGCTGAAACAGGCGTCGATGGTGCGGTTCTGGGGATCCCACTGGCCGATACGGTAAAGCGGACCGATCCCGAGGGCTGCGTGGTCGAAACCGTGCCGCGGGTGCGGCTCTGGCGCGCGCAGACTCCGCAAGTCTTCCGCTTCGCGACCCTCCTTGCCGCACATCGCGCGGCAGCCCCGCTCGCTGAAGCCGAAGCCACGGCACTTACAGACGATGCGGCAGTCGCAGAGAAAGCAGGATTGAAGATCGTGATGGTGGCAGGTAGCGAGGACAACAGGAAGGTCACGACGGCGGAGGATCTTGCCCGGGCATCAATCATGGAAACACGCACGGCCCTCGGCTTCGATGTCCATGGCTTCGCGGCCGGCAATGCCGTGATGCTATGCGGCGTCGCCGTTCCGCATTCGCAGACGCTGGCAGGCCATTCCGATGCCGACGTGGCGCTCCATGCCCTCACCGATGCGGTGTTGGGTACTATCGGCGCCGGCGATATCGGCAAGCACTTCCCGCCATCCGACCCGCAATGGCGAGGCGTCTCTTCCGACCGCTTCCTGCGTCGTGCTGTCGAACTTCTGGACGCGCGTGGCGGCCGCATCGTGCAGCTCGATCTCACCCTCGTGTGCGAGGCGCCGCGTATCGGTCCGCATCGCGAGGCCATGATCGCCAGTGTCGCCGGCATCGCCGGCATTTCGCCGGACCGGGTGAGCGTGAAGGCGACAACAACCGAAGGTTTGGGCTTCACCGGCCGGCGTGAAGGCATCGCAGCCCAGGCCATCGCCACTGTCGAGATTCCGAGGAGCTGAGCGGCATGTTCGACCACGAAATGAGAGAAGCAGCCGAGCGCGTTCTGAATGCCTGTCGCCGCCACGGCCTCAAGGTCGCCACTGCGGAGTCCTGTACCGGCGGCCTGATCGCCGCCGCGCTCACTGCAATCGCAGGTTCGTCCGACGTGGTCGATCGTGCGTTCGTCACCTATTCCAACGAAGCCAAGCGCGACATGATCGGTGTGCGTTGGGACATGATCATGAAGCACGGCGCCGTCAGTGAGCCGGTCGCCCGTGCCATGGCGTCGGGGGCG
Organism: Pseudomonadota bacterium; assembly: GCA_018242505.1. Classification (GTDB taxonomy): domain Bacteria; phylum Pseudomonadota; class Alphaproteobacteria; order Reyranellales; family Reyranellaceae; genus Reyranella. The sequence goes on along the minus strand of JAFEBU010000014.1, from coordinate 74,856 downwards.
CTGCGCCATTCCCAGGCCGATCTCGCGGTATCGGTGACGGGCATTGCCGGCCCTGGCGGCGGCACGACCGAGAAGCCCGTAGGCCTGGTGCATTTCGGCGCCTTACGAAAGGGCGGCGAGCCAATCCTCGAACGCCATGTCCTCCACGGCGACCGCGACGGCATTCGCCGCGTCGCGGTGATCACTGCGCTTGCGTTGCTGGCGTCGCTGGCGGAACGCTAGGCTTGCCGTAGAGTTGGCGGGCACGCGCCTCGAAGGCTGTCACCATGCGTTTCACCGCCTCGGCGAACAGCATGCGCACCGTATGCTGCAGAAGCCGTGACCGGAACTCGAACTCGAGCGAGAAATCGATGAGCGTTCCGTCGGCATGAGGCTGGAAAGTCCACCGGCTGGACAAGACGCGAAACGGCCCTTCTATGCCGACGGTCTCGATGCACAGATGGTCGGGATCGTCGGTTTCAGTGGTGACGCGCGAGACGAAATTCTCATGGAACGGTCCGAAGCCGATGGCGAGTTCGTCGATCTCGACATTGGGCGCCTCGCGCCTGCGGACGCGCGCTGCCATGCACCAGGGCAGAAACTCCGGATAGCGCGGAACGTCGGCGACCAGATCAAAAATCTGCCGGGGAGCGAAGGGAACGATCTTTCGCTCGGCGTGCCGCGTCGTTGCCACGATGCCTCAGGATTTCGTCTGGACCGCGCGTGCGTCACGCAACCGGGCAAAGTCGTCGCCCGCATGGTAGCTCGAGCGCGTGAGCGGTGAGGCCGAGACCATCAGAAAGCCCTTGGCCCTGGCGAGAGCCGCCAGTTCCTCGAACTCCGCCGGCGTCCAGAAGCGGGCCAGCGGGGCATGCTTGGGCGTGGGTTGGAGGTATTGTCCGACCGTCAGGAAATCGACCTCGGCGGCGCGCAGATCGTCCATGACCTGCAGGATCTCTTCGCGCGTCTCACCGAGTCCGACCATCAGGCCGGACTTGGTGAACATCGCCGGGTCGATCTCCTTCACGCGGGCGAGCAGACGAAGCGAGGTGAAATACCGCGCGCCCGGCCGGATACTGGGATAGAGGCGTGGCACGGTCTCGAGATTATGGTTGAACACGTCAGGGTGAGCCGCGACGACAGTCTCGATCGCGCCAGGCTTGCGCATGAAGTCCGGCGTCAGCACCTCGACCGTGGTCGCGGGAGCCGACGCGTGCAGGGCCTCGATGACCTGGGCGAAGTGTTCCGCTCCACCGTCATCCAGATCGTCGCGGTCGACAGAGGTCACCACCACATGGCCAAGCCCCAGCTTGCCAACGGCTTCCGCGATATTTGCAGGTTCGTGCGGATTGAGGGCACCCGGCTTGCCCGTCGCGACATTGCAGAAAGCGCAAGCCCGCGTACAGGTCTCGCCCATGATCATGAACGTCGCGTGCTTGTGCTTCCAGCACTCGCCGATGTTGGGGCAGGCCGCCTCCTCGCATACTGTCGTTAGGCCGTACTGGCGCATCAGTCGCTTGGTTTCGGCGTACTCCGGCGAGTTGGGCGCACGCACGCGAATCCAATCCGGCTTGCGCGGAATGGGATTGTCCGGCCGATGTGCCTTCTCGGGATGGCGTTCGGCGCGGCTGAGCGGCGCTTTGTCGAAACCGTCCATGGCAGCCTAGATATGGAGTGTCCGGCCGTAGGCCGCCAGTACCGACTCGTGCATCATTTCCGACAATGTGGGATGCGGGAACACCGTGGCCATCAGCTCGGCCTCGGTCGTCTCCAGGGTCTTGGCGATGCTGTAGCCCTGGATTAGCTCGGTCACCTCGGCACCGATCATGTGCGCGCCCAGAAGCTCGCCCGTCTTGGCGTCGAACACGGTCTTGATGAAGCCCTCGGGCTCACCCAGCGCGATCGCCTTGCCGTTGCCGATGAAGGGGAACTTGCCGACCCTTACCTGCTGTCCATTGGCCTTTGCCGCCGCCTCGGTGAGGCCGATGCTGGCCACCTGGGGCTGGCAATAGGTGCAGCCAGGGATGTTGGTCGTCACCATCGGATGCACGCCCTTCACGCCCGCGATCTTCTCCACGACCAGCACGCCTTCATGCATGGCCTTGTGGGCAAGCCAGGGCGGGCCGGCGACGTCGCCAATCGCATAGACATTGGGCTCGCCAGTGAAGCCCCACTGGTCGATCACGATGTGCGTCTTTTCGACCTTCACCTTGGTGCCTTCGAGCCCGATATTCTCGACATTGCCGACAATGCCGACGGCGCTGATCACGCGGTCGACCGTGATCTGCTGGGTCTTGCCGCTCGCGGAGATCGTCGCAGTGACGTTGTTCGCCCCTTTCTTGAGGGCCGACACCGTCGCACCGGTGAGGATCTTCATCCCCTGTTTCTCGAAGGCGCGCTTGGCGAAAGCCGACACTTCCTCATCCTCGACCGGCAGGATGCGGTCCAGGACCTCGCACACCGTCACTTCCGCTCCCATGGTGCGGAAGAAGCTCGCAAACTCGATGCCGATCGCGCCCGAGCCCACCACCAGCAGCGACTTCGGAAACTCCGGCGGGACCATCGCCTCCTTGTAGCTCCAAACGAGCTTGCCGTCGGTCTCGAGGCCGGGAAGCTGGCGCGCCCGTGCCCCAGTCGCGAGAATCACATTCTTGGCGGTGAGCGTGAGGTTGCTCTTGTCGTTCATCGCTACCGCGAGCTTGCGCTGACCACCCTCGGTGCCGGCAAGCCTGGCTGTGCCATCGAACACGGTGATCTTGTTCTTGCGCATCAGCCCCTTGACGCCGTTGCTCAGCTGGCTGGCGACCTTGCGAGAACGCTCGACGATCTTCTTGGCGTCGTAGGAGACATCCTTGACCGAGAGGCCGAAGGACTCGGCATGCTTGATCAAGTCGTAGACCTCCGACGTACGCAGCAGCGCCTTGGTCGGGATGCAGCCCCAGTTGAGGCAGATGCCGCCCATGTGCTCGCGCTCGACGACCGCGGTCTTGAGGCCCAGTTGTGCCGCTCGGATTGCCGCGACATAGCCGCCAGGCCCGCCGCCCACCACGATGATGTCGAAGTTCGTATCGGCCATGACTTGGCTCCTAGACCAGCATTGCCGCCGGCTGTTCGACGTAGGCCCGCAGCGTTTGCAGGAACTGTGCGCCCATCGCGCCATCGACAACGCGATGATCGACCGCGAGCGTGCAGCTCATCATGTGCCGCACCACCATCTCGCCCTTGCGCACCACAACCCGCTCCTCGCCCGCGCCGACAGCCAGGATCATCGCCTGCGGCGGGTTGATGATGGCGGCAAACTCCTTGATGCCGAACATGCCGAGGTTGGAGATCGTGAACCCGCCGCCCTGGAACTCGTCGAGCTTCAGTTTGCCCGTCTTGGCCCGCGCGGCGAGATCCTTCATCTCGATCGAGATCTGGGCGACCCCCTTCATGTCGGCATTACGCACGATGGGCGTGATCAGGCCGCGATCGGTGGCGACGGCAACGGAGATGTCGACCGCGCCGTACTGGATCATCTCCTCCTCGGTCCAGGAAGCGTTGCACTCGGGATGATCGCGCAGCGCCTTGGCGCAGGCCTTGATCATCATGTCGTTGACGGAGACCTTGGCGTCGCGCTTGCGGGCGACTTCGTTGATCGCCTGTCGGGCGGCAAGCAGCGCGTCGATCTCGAATTCGACCGTGAGATAGAAATGCGGCACGGTCTGCTTGGATTCGAGCATACGCCGCGCGATGACCTTGCGGACCGCCGTATGCGGAATGCGCTGATCGCCGGGCGCCGTAACGATCGGCTGCGCGGGGGCGCTCGGCGCCGGGCGCCCGGCCGGAGCAGCAGCGGATGCGGTGCCCGGTTTGGCGCTCTCGACATCGGCCTTCACGATGCGCCCATGAGGACCCGACCCCCTGACCGCAGCGAGATCGATGCCCTTTTCAACCGCGATCCGCTTGGCCAAAGGGGATGCGAAGATGCGTTGGCCGCCTGATGCGGTCACGGCAACGGGCTGTGGCGCAGGTTTGGCCGCCGGCCTGGCTGCCGCGGGCGAAGGAGCCGGTTGTGGCGACGGTGCCTGAGGAGAGGCAGCGGCCGGTGGAGGAGCCGCTGCTGTGGCGCCGGCCGGCACCGACGTCTCGCCCTCCTCCAGCAGGATCGCAATCACGGCGTTCACCTTCACGCCTTCGGTGCCCTCCGGCACGACAATCTGGCCGACCTTCCCTTCGTCGACAGCCTCGACTTCCATGGTCGCCTTGTCTGTCTCGATCTCGCACAAGACCTGGCCGGACGTCACTGCATCGCCTACCTTCACGTGCCACTTGGCCAGCTTGCCCTCGGTCATGGTCGGCGAGAGCGCAGGCATCAGGATGTTGATCGACATGCTGCCCCCTGCCTTCAGCGATTGCAGACCGCACGGGCGGCCTCGATGATGTTCTCCACCTGTGGCAGCGCCAACCGCTCCAGGTTGGCGGCATAGGGCAAGGGGATGTCGAGGCCCGCGACGCGTTTCACCGGCGCGTCGAGCCAATCGAAGGCGTGGTCCATCATCTGTGCGGCGAGTTCCGAGCCGATGCCGGCGAATGGCCAGCCTTCCTCGACGGAAACCAGACGATTGGTCTTCTTGATCGAGTTGACGATGGTCTCGGTGTCGAACGGACGCAGGCTGCGCAGGTTGATGACCTCGGCATCGATGCCCTTCTTGGCCAGTTCGTCGGCCGCCTGCAGCGCCTTGCCGACCATGATCGAGAAGGAAACGATGGTCACGTCCTTGCCCGGGCGCTCGATCTTCGCCTTGCCGATCGGCAGGACGAAGTCGGGATCGTCGGGGACATCGAACTGCTGGCCGTAGAGGATCTCGTTCTCGAGGAAGATCACCGGATTGGGGTCGCGGATCGCGGCCTTCAGGAGGCCTTTGGCGTCAGCAGCGCTCCATGGTGCCAACACGCGCATGCCCGGACAATGCGCGTACCAGCTTGCATAGCATTGCGAATGCTGGGCCGCGACTCGCGATGCCGCGCCGTTGGGCCCGCGAAAAACGATCGGGCAGCCCATCTGGCCGCCCGACATGTAAAGGGTCTTGGACGCCGAGTTGATGATCTGGTCGATCGCCTGCATGGCGAAGTTGAAGGTCATGAATTCGACGATCGGCCGCAATCCCGCGAACGCAGCGCCGACACCGAGACCGGCAAAGCCGTGCTCGGTGATCGGTGTATCGATGACACGCTTGGCGCCAAACTCGTCCAGCAAACCCTGGCTCACTTTGTAGGCACCTTGATACTGCGCGACCTCCTCGCCCATCAGGAAGACCTTGTCGTCCCGGCGCATCTCTTCGGCCATGGCATCGCGCAGCGCCTCGCGGACGGTCAGGCGTACAGTCTTGCCCTTCCATTCCGGCTCCGCGGCCGGGGCTGATACGACCGGCGGGGCGGCGAGCGCAGGCGGCGGTTCCGCTTTCGGCGCGCCGGCGGCATTGGAAACATCCGCCTTCGCTGCCGAAGCTGCCGCCGGCGCAGCCTTGGCCGCGTCGGCGACGCTTTCGCCTTCGGCGGCGAGAATGCAGATCGGAGCGTTGACGGCCACGCCTTCAGTGCCTTCCGGCACGAGAATTTGCGCCACAGTCCCTTCGTCGACCGCCTCTACTTCCATAGTCGCCTTGTCGGTCTCGATCTCGCAAATCACTTGCCCCGACTTCACCGCATCACCGACCTTTACATGCCACTTGGCCAGCTTGCCCTCGGTCATGGTGGGAGAAAGGGCGGGCATCAGAACCGGAATCGACATGGTCAAGCTCCGACCAGGACGTCGGTCCATAGCTCCGACGGGTCGGGCTCGGGACTGTGCTGCGCATATTCAGCGGCATCGCCGATGGTTTTACGGATTTCGGCATCGACCGCTTTCAACGCGGCCTCATCGGCAATCTTGCCGTCGATCAAGATCTTGCGCAGATGGTCGATCGGATCGCGTTCGCTGCGATACTTGTCCACTTCTTCCTTGCTCCGATACTTGGCGGGATCGCTCATCGAGTGCCCGCGATAGCGATAAGTCTGCATTTCGAGGAGGTACGGCCCGGCGCCGCTGCGCGCATGCTCCACCGCCTTCTCGCCTGCCGCCCGCACGGCCAGTACATCCATGCCGTCGACCTCCTCTCCGGGGATGCCAAACGCCTCGCCGTGGCGGTGAAGTTCGGTGACCGCCGAGGCGCGCTCGACCGATGTCCCCATGCCGTAGCGGTTGTTCTCGATGATGTAGACCACGGGCAGCTTCCAGAGCGCGGCCATATTCATCGATTCGTAGACTTGGCCCTGATTGGCGGCACCGTCGCCGAGATAGGTGAGCGAGACATCATTGCCGCCGTTGTATTTGTGCGCAAAGGCAAGACCTGTCCCGATCGGCACCTGGGCGCCGACGATGCCATGGCCGCCGAAGAAGTTCTTCTCGCGGCTGAACATATGCATCGAACCGCCCTTGCCCTTGGAATAGCCACCGCTGCGGCCGGTGAGTTCAGCCATCACACCCTTGGGGTCCATGCCGGCGGCCAGCATGTGGCCGTGATCGCGATAGGAAGTGATGATCGAGTCCTTGCCGCGGATCGTGGACTGCATGCCAACCACGACAGCTTCCTGGCCGATATAGAGATGGCAAAAGCCGCCGATCAGGCCCATGCCGTAGAGTTGGCCGGCCCGCTCCTCGAAGCGCCGGATCAGCAACATGTCATGGTAGAAGGTCTTCAGCTGGTCCGGGCTGACGCTGTTGTCGCCAGGTCCGCGAGACTTGGACGCCGATTTCGTTTTGGCAGGAAGCGTTTCCCCCTTCGCCTTCGCGACCGGCTTCGCCATGGCAATCCCCTTCAATAACCCTCGATGGGCTTATAGCATTGCCGCTGGCGATGTCATTGATCTATCAAGCGAAAATCAGCGCGCCCTCGCGTGCGCCGCAGCATTTGAGCGATTGTTTGCGCAAGTCCGATTGCCTCGGACAGTTTGTTTCAGCCGGCCGCGAAGCGAACCAAACTATCGCGTCGGCGTGAAGATGATGATGTCATCCTTGCCGGCGTAGTTCAGCAGGATGCGAGCGCGCTCATCGAGCATATCCGGGTCCAGACTTTGATTGCGCAACTCGGAGACCCGCAGTTCCCAGATCTTCCGTGTCGCTTCGGCTTCGGCGAGATTCTGATCGGCGATCCGATTCTCGCGCTGGAGATGAACCATGGCCAGCAGGCCGCGATCGCCATTCACGAGGTGATAGCCGAAATAGCCAAACACCGTGGCGAAGATCACCGGGGCCAGAATTTGTCGCGGTCTCAACAACATATGCTGCACACTTAAATAGATAAGGCAACATATGGTATGGCAAAGTCAAGGTTATTCGGCCAAGGCGATGCGCACGCGCCTGTTGTGACGACCCTTGTTGTCGACCTTGAGGATGCGAATGGCTGGCGAGTCGCCCGTCGAGGCGAGATGAGTCCCTCCGCAAGCCTGTCGGTCCAGGCCAACGATCTCGACGACTCGGATTCTCCCATCAGGTGTCGGCGGCGGGGCCACCGAACGACTGCGGATCAAACCGCGCTCGGCCTGCGCTTCGTGCATCGGCACGTAAGCGAATCGCACCGGGATATCCTGGCGGATCAGATCGTTGATCGGCCCTTCCAATACCCGCAGGCGATCATTGTCGGCATCGGGGACATCGAAATCCATCCGCGCTGTTCCGTCCTCAGCCATTTGTACGCCCGTCACGAGGGCACCGTCGAAGGCCTGGAAGACGAGCGCATTCAGAATATGCGTGTCCGTGTGGAGCTGGCGCATCTTGCGGCGAAAGTCCGGATCGACGGCAGCTTCGGTCGGACCTGCCATTTCGGTCTGGGTGTCGAGCAGGTGCCACAGCTTTCCCGATGAATATTCAAAGCCGGTGACTTTCGCTTCGCCATCCTTCCAGCGCAGGAGGCCGCGGTCGGCGAGCTGCCCTCCTCCGCCGGGATAGAACGGCGATTGCAGCAGAGCCACCCGGCCCGGTCGAGCGTCGGCGACCTCGGTCTCGAGCAGCAACGTTTCCGGGTGATCATGACAAAAGAGATGCATTCCGACGCAGTACGTCCACGCCATCCGAACGTATTGGCGAAAATTGCCTAGGTGGCCGCCGCCTGCGCGAACTGACGCGGCGTGATGCCGTAACAGCGTTTGAAGTGCTTGTTGAGCGCACTCTGGTCGTAGAAGCCTACGGCGGTCGCCACTTCGGCCAGGGTCGATGAGCGGCGCAGATGCCGGCATGCCGCGCCGAGGCGGATTTGGGTCAGGTAGGCGTGCGGCGCGAGGCCGACGGTCCGTTTGAAAAGGCCGATGAGCTGGAAGGTCGTCAACCCGACATGCGCGGCGAGGTCCTCCAGGCGAAGCTCGCTGTCGTATTCAGCGCGCATGCGCTCCGCGACGCGCTCGAGCAGGACGCGATCGCGTGGCGCTGCCTCGATGCGATCGCGACCGCTACCGTGCCGCTGGAAGAGCTTGCCGAACGAGCCGATCAGGAGCTCTCGCTCGTAAAAGACATCGCGTCCGTTTTCGATGGCGCGATGCATCGCGAGGAACCCCTCGATCAAGTCGGGATCGCCGAACAGGTTGCGTGTGAAATAGGGCACCGTCTCGATTCCAAGACCCTCCGCTACTTGCTCGAGAGCGGCCTTGGTCAGATACATCGAGCGGTACCGCCAGCGCTCGCTCCAACCCATCCACCCAGCATGCGGCTCGGCCGGGTTGAAGACGAACAGCGTCGAGGGATGGGCATCCTCGACCTGGCCTCGGCTGCGGATCACGGAGCCGCCCTGCTCCGTGACGGCCACGACGAGCGCATCGTGCGTATGCGGCGGATACTCGTGGGTGGTGAAGTCGGCGCAAAGAAGGCTAAGGCCCGAGAGATGTCGGTCCCACCAGTATCGCGTCGAATTGCAGGGATCGCGGCGCGCCATGCCTGACTCAAGTGTCGATGCGAGACGGTGTCAACGCGAACCTCGGCAATTTTGGCCAATACCGTGGGCGACAACGCTGCTTAGCGTGATGGCATGCTCAACGAAAGCCAGCGACAGATCCGCGATACGGCCCGCCAGTTCGCGCAACGGGAACTGGCGCCGACGGCTGCCGAACGCGATCGCATCCCCCGTTTCCCGCGCGAGGCCTTCGCCAGGATGGGGGAACTCGGCCTCTTGGGGATGATCGTGCCGGCGGAATATGGCGGTGCTGGTACAGATTACGTCTCTTATGCGCTGGCGATCATCGAGATCGCCGCCGCTTGCGGCGCCACGTCGACGGCATTCCAAGTGCACAATTCGCTCGTTTGCCTGGGCCTTCTTAAATATGGGACAGTCGAGCAGAAGGAATGCTTCCTGCGACCCCTTGCTCAAGGCCGGCAATTGGGCGCTTTTTGCCTCACCGAGCCGGGGGCCGGTTCGGACGCCGCGGCGATCGCTATGCATGCCCGGCGCGTCGGTAACAAGTTCGTCCTGAACGGCACCAAGCAATTCATCACCTCGGGGCGAAGTGCGGATATCGCTCTGGTCTTTGCCGTGACCGACCCGGCGGCCGGCAAACGCGGCCTTTCAGCCTTCATCGTCCCGACGGCGACGCCCGGTTACAAGGTTGTCCGCGTCGAGCATACGATGGGACAGCGCTCATCGGACCATTGCCAGATCGCTTTCGAAGATTGCGAGGTCCTGCCTGACCAGATGCTGGGAAACGAAGGAGACGGCCTGCGCATCGCACTGGGCGGCCTCGAAGGAGGCCGCATCGGCGTCGCTGCGCAGTCGGTCGGCATGGCCCGAGCAGCTTATGACGCCGCCCTCGCCTACGCCAAGGAACGCCAGACGTTCGGCAAACCTATCATCGAGCATCAAGCCATAAGTTTCCGGCTCGCCGACATGGCGACCGCGCTACAGGCTGCCGAACTTATGGTGTTGCATGCGGCGCGTCTGCGCGACGCCGGCCAGCCCTGTCTCAAGGAGGCGTCGATGGCCAAGCTGTTTGCCTCCGAGATGGTGGAAGACGTCTGCTCGAACGCGCTGCAGATCCATGGCGGTTATGGCTATCTGAACGATTTTCCCGTGGAGCGGATCTACCGCGATGCGCGGGTCTGCAAGATTTATGAAGGGACATCGGACATCCAGCGCCTGGTGATCGGCCGGCAAATTACCGCCGAAACGCACTACAAAGGAGTCGACTGACATGATCGTTCGCCTTTGGCGCGGGCAAGCACCCACCGCGACCGCCAGCGACTACCAGAAACATGCCACCGAGACCGTCTTTCCGGCCCTTGGCCGGCTTGCCGGTCATCGCGGCGCCTGGTTGCTGCGGCGCGACGTCCAGGGGCAGTGCGAATTCGTCGCCGTGACCCTCTGGGACTCGCTCGATTCGATCAAGGCCTTCGCCGGTGACGACGTCTCGACAGCGATCGTCGAACCGGAGGGCCGTGCGGCACTCTCCAGCTTCGACGACTTCGCTACCCACTATGAAGTTGCCTTCAAGACCGCCTAGGCGCCGCGCAGGATCGATTTGCCGGCGTAGCGTGCCTGGGTGCCGAGCTGCTCCTCGATGCGCAGGAGCTGGTTGTACTTGGCGAGCCGGTCCGAGCGCGACAGCGAGCCGGTCTTGATCTGGCCGCAGTTGGTGGCCACCGCGAGGTCGGCGATGGTGGAATCCTCCGTCTCGCCCGAGCGATGGGACATCACGGCGCCGTAGCTTGCGTTCCGCGCCATCGACACGGCGTCCATTGTCTCGGTGAGCGTGCCGATCTGGTTGACCTTCACCAGAATCGCGTTGGCGAGTCCGTTCTTGATGCCGTCGGCCAGCCGCTTGGGATTGGTGACGAACAGGTCGTCACCGACGAGCTGGATCTTCTTGCCGAGCTTGTCGGTGATCGCCTTCCAGCCCTTCATGTCGTCTTCGGCCATACCGTCCTCGATCGAGACAATCGGATAACGGCTGACGAGGCCCGCGTAGTAGTCGACCATGCCGCCGGCATCGAGCGACTTGCCTTCGCCCTCGAGCTCGTACTTGCCCTTCTTGAAGAACTCGGTCGACGCCGGGTCGAGTGCCAGCACGACATCCTCGCCCGGTTTGTATCCGGCCTTCTCGATCGCCTTCATGATGAAGCTGAGCGCTTCGTCCGCCGTCGCGAGGTTGGGTGCGAAGCCGCCCTCGTCGCCGACATTGGTGTTGTGACCGGCGTCCTTGAGCTGGCTGCGCAAGGCATGGAAGACTTCCGACCCCATGCGCAGCGCGTCAGCGAAGCGATCGGCCTTCACCGGCATGATCATGAATTCCTGAATGTCGATCGGATTGTCGGCGTGGGCGCCGCCATTGATGATGTTCATCATCGGCACCGGCAGGACCGAGGCCTGGCTGCCGCCGACATAACGGTACAGCGGCAAGCCGCTGTCCATGGCGGAGGCTTTGGCCACGGCGAGCGAAACGCCCAGGATCGCATTGGCACCCAACCGGCTCTTGTTGGGCGTGCCGTCGAGGTCGATCAACGCCCGATCGATCTTGATCTGGTCCAGCGCATCGAGCCCCGACAGGAGATCCATGATCTCGCTGTTCACTGCGCCGACCGCCTTCAGAACGCCCTTGCCGCCATAGCGCTTCTTATCACCGTCGCGCAGCTCGACGGCCTCATGGGCCCCGGTCGACGCACCGGACGGAACGGCCGCCCGTCCCATTGCGCCGGTTTCCAGTTCGACCTCGACTTCGACGGTCGGATTGCCTCGGCTGTCGAGGATTTCTCGGGCGCGGATGTCGACGATGGCGCTCATGCGGACATAACTCCTTTTGGGGCGCGGCCTGTCTAGCCGTGCGCCTTCCTTCCGGCAAGTGACGAGGCGGCGCAGTTTTCCTATACTCGCACCATGCGTGGCGTTCATGACATGGGCGGCCTCCAGGCCGGGCCGGTGGAGCGGGTCGAACACGACTACCAGCTCTGGGAAAAACGCGTCGATGCGCTGATGGTGCTGCTGTCGCGCAAGCGCCGCTTCACCGTCGACGAATTGCGCAAGGGCATCGAATCGCTTCCAGGCGATGCCTATGATCGGCTGACCTACTACGAGCGCTGGATCAGCTCGATCACCTCGGCCCTGATCCACCGTGGCACGATCAGCATCGAGGAGCTGCGCGCCAAGCTTGCCGACATCGAGCAGCGGCCCGACGGACCCAAGGTAGGCACGCCATGACGCCGCGCTTTGCCGTTGGTGCGCCGGTGAACGTGCGGCGAGGCAACCCGCCCGGCCATATCCGCACGCCCTACTACATCCGCGGCAAGTCGGGCACGGTGGAGCGCATTTGCGGCGAGTTCCGCAATCCCGAGGAACTGGCTTACGGACGCAGCGGGGAGCCCAAACAGGTGCTCTATCGCGTGCGCTTCAATCAGAAGGATATCTGGCCCGGCTACAAGGGGCCGGCAAAGGATACGATAGACGTCGAGCTCTATGAGCACTGGCTCGAACCCGTCCGGTGAGGATGCAGCCATGATGGACAACGTCACCCACACGCACGAAGGCCCCGATCCGCACGCGCCGCGACCTGACCACGACGACACCCTCACCCATCACAAGCGGCTGGAGATCGCTGTCCGTGAGCTCCTGATCGAGAAAGGCATCCTGACGGCCGACGAGATCCGCGAGGCCGTCGAGCGCATGGATGCGCGCGGCCCCCATCTCGGAGCGAAGCTCGTTGCGAAGGCATGGGTCGATCCGGCATTCAAGGCCCGCCTCGTCGAAAATGGCAGTGCGGCGGCCGAGGAAGCCGGTGTGCAGATGGACCAGCCGACGCGGCTGATCGTGGTGGAGAACACGCCGCAGGTGCATAACCTCGTCGTCTGCACCCTTTGCTCCTGCTATCCGCGCATGGTGCTGGGCATTCCGCCCGACTGGTACAAGAGCCGCGCCTACCGCAGCCGCGCCGTCCATGAGCCGCGAGCGGTGCTCGCCGAGTTCGGAACCCGGCTTTCCGACGACGTGACCGTGCGGGTACATGATTCGACGGCCGACATGCGCTACCTCGTCCTGCCGATGCGCCCCGCGGGCACCGATGACTTCGACGAAGCGAAGCTTGCGGCCCTCGTCACACGCGACTCGATGATCGGAGTGACGACGCTTTAGCGATCAGCGCCAGGCGCTCTTCACGGCCTCGTCGGTCTTCCACTTCTCGACACCGGCAACGTCGTCACAGGAGAAAGCCTGCGTGTGCTTGCGCGGATTGCCCTCGATCCAGGCGAACATCATGCATTGCGACTGGGGGGTGTCGCCTTGCAACGTCTGCAGTGTGACCTCGGCGGTTGCCGCCTCTCCTGACTTGGCGTCGCCATAGTCCTCGACCGTAGGCTTGATGTCGCCGAAGCCGCGGCCCGCCGCCTTGTTGTCGGCGTACCATTTGGCAAACGCGGTGAACTGATCGCCGGCAACGCCTTTGCCGCCGGCCGCGATATAGGCCGTGAGGTCGCGCACCAAAGCCTGCACGGCGGCCTGTGCCTTGGGCTCGGCCGTGCGGCGTCGTTCGGCCTGATTGTCGCGCAGGGCTTTGAGCGCGTCTGCGTTCGATGCGGCCGATGGTGCCGGCGCTGGAGTTGGAGTCGGAGCGCTGGCGGCCGGCATGGGATTGATGCGCTTGATCGGCACGCGCGCGGCTTCGTTGTTCAGGGCAAGGGCTTCGGTTGGAGTGAGCTTGCCGACGGCGGCATAGCCATGGCCCTTCTGCCAATTGGCGATCGCCTTCTCGGAGGCGTCAGACTGGAGGTTGCCGTCGATCGGCCCGTTGTATTTGTCGAGTATATGCAGAGACTCTTGCAGCTTGCGTCGTTCAGCCTCGGAACTCTTCAGGACGGTCGCATAGTCGGGCGACGCGGCAGGGCGTTGCGCTGCAGGCGGCGGTGCCGCCGGCGGCGCTCCCGACGGGCAACTGGCGGGATTCTGAAAGCAGCGCTCGACTTCGCCTGCGCTCTGGGCGAAGGCTGCAGCCGGCATCGACAGCAGCAGCAAGACGCCGAGCGCCGGGAGCCGCATGTCAGATGCCGCCGTACATATTGGCGGCAAGCTGCGCCGGCAGGCCGATCACCATCACGATCGGCTGCCCACTTGCCGTCTGGCCACGGGCCACTATGTGGTCGTTCGGCGCCCCGAGGCGGCTATCGTAGTTGCCTCTGCCGCCGAACTTGCCGTTGAAGCAGGACAGCGCGAACCGGCCCCTTCGCGTCGATTCGTTGGTGAAGGTTCCCTCGCATCCCGGCTGGCCGTTGACGTTGTCCACGGTGAAGGTCACGGAACGGTCGTGCCCGATCAGGGCGCCGTACCGGGCGAGGCCATTCAGGCGTGCGACGCTGCCTTGGCTGTCGCGATAGAAGATCGAGGCGGGGCCGTAGGCCTGATCCGGCATCGTCTCACGCGGCACGAGGTAGGTATTGTCGCTGATGACGACCTGGCAGCGACAGCTGACGGTATAGTTCTCGCCCAGCGGGCCAAGCTCGGAAAGCTTGTGATTGCAGGCCGACACCGCCGTCTCCTGCACCTCGCGCTCGCTCATCTGGCCGCGCGTATAGGAGTCGGCATAGACGAAAGCGCACTGGCGGGGCATCGGGATGGCGATCGCCTTGTGGCTTGCCGCCATGGTCTCGGTATTGACCCAATAGCGTTGCGCCATCTCTGGAAAGCGCAGGAAGATCGGATCTCGCCGTTCCGGTCTGCCGGAATACGATTGGGCAGAGACCGAGGTAGCTGTCGTCGCTACGGCCAGAACGGCCAGGAAGAAAGCGCGGATCATGGCTTTCAACTTCAGCCGGAAAGGTGACCGAAATGCGACCTGGCCGTCCGTCGGGACCATCTAAACCAGCCGGCTCTGGTTCTTGGCCGCGCCGATGAAGGAGGTGAATAGCGGATGTGGAGCGAACGGCCGGGACTTCAATTCGGGATGGTATTGAACGCCGATGAACCAGGGATGCTGGGGAATCTCGACGATCTCGGGCAGGATGCCGTCCGGCGACATGCCTGAAAAGCGCAACCCGACCTGCTCCAGCCGGTCCTTGTAGTCGACATTGACCTCGTAACGATGGCGATGCCGCTCGCTGATCACATCCAGCCCGTAGATCTCGTGCACCTTGGTCCCGGGACGCAAATGCGCAGGATAAGCGCCGAGCCGCATCGTGCCGCCAAGGTTGCCGTTCGCGAAGCGCTTTTCGAGTTGGTTGCCGCGCAGCCATTCGGTCATCAGTCCGACCACCGGATGGTCCGTGGGGCCGAATTCACTCGATGACGCATCTTCGATCCCGAGCAGGTTGCGCGCGGCCTCGATCACGGCCATCTGCATGCCGAAGCAGATGCCGAAGAAGGGCACCTTGCGCTCGCGCGCGAACTTAACGGCGTGGATTTTACCCTCGGTGCCGCGCTCGCCGAAGCCGCCCGGAACGAGGATGCCGTGGACATTCTCGAGATGGCTGACCGCATCGTCGCGTTCGAAGATTTCGGAATCCATCCACTCGAGGCCAACTTTCACGTTGCTGCCGAAGCCGCCATGCGTCAGGGCCTCGCTCAGCGACTTGTAGGCGTCGAGCAGCACCGTGTACTTGCCGACGACCGCGATCGTGACCTTGCCTTCGGGCTCGCGCACGCCGCGCACCACGCCGCGCCAGCGTTCGAGGTTGGGCTCTTGATCGACTTCGAGACCGAAATAACGGCAGACCTCGCGGTCGAACCCCTGTTCGTGATAAGCGATCGGCACCTGGTAGATGGTGTCGACGTCACGCGCCTCGATCACGCGCTCAGGCTTGACGTTGCAGAAGAGTGCGATCTTACGTCGCTCGTTGGCGGGGATTTCCTTGTCGCCTGACCGGCAAACCAGCAGGTCGGGCTGGATTCCCACACTCAACAATTCCTTGACCGAGTGCTGGGTGGGCTTGGTCTTGAGTTCGCCTGCTGTCGGCACCCAAGGCAGAAGCGTGAGGTGGACGAACATGGTGCGCTCGCGCCCCAGTTCATTGCCGAGCTGACGAATGGCTTCGAGGAACGGGAGACCTTCGATATCGCCGACTGTGCCGCCGATCTCGACCAGGACAAAATCCTCGTCCTTGGTATCGGCGACGACAAACTCCCGGATGGCATCCGTGACGTGCGGGATCACCTGTACCGTGGCGCCGAGATACTCACCGCGGCGCTCCTTGGCGATCACCGTGGAATAGATCCGCCCTGTGGTGACATTGTCGCTTTGCCGCGCATCGACGCCGGTAAAGCGCTCGTAGTGCCCGAGATCGAGGTCGGTCTCGGCGCCGTCGTCGGTGACGAACACCTCGCCATGCTGGTAGGGGCTCATCGTACCGGGATCGACATTCAGGTAGGGGTCCAGCTTGCGCAGCCGGACACGATAGCCGCGTGCCTGCAGCAGCGCCCCCAGCGCCGCCGACGAAAGGCCCTTCCCAAGCGAGGAAACCACGCCGCCCGTTATGAAAATAAAGCGCGTCATGGGCCTACAGACTACCGAATCTGGCCGGGCGCAGCCATGGGGATATCGCCCCCGATGGATGTGCCTCGACGAGGGAACGGCAGGCAGCGGTCATTGTTCCTAGCGGTTCGGCGGTGCAGGCGCCGTCGGCGGCCCGGGGGTGGCGCCAGGTGCAGGGGCATTCGGAGCGGGGCTGCCCGGCGCCGGTGCGGTGGTCCCCGCCGGCAGCTTGTCCATGATCGACGTCGAGGACCGATGCGGGCCCCCGCCGCTCCACGCCATCAGCAGGCTCAGAAAGAAGAAGATGCCCGCGAAGATCGCGGTCATGCGCGACAGCACGTTGGCCTGACCGCGCACTGAGAAAAGTGCATCGGTCCGCCCCATGCCCAGGCCACCGCCCTCGCTGCGCTGGAGCAGAATGACAACGATCATCGCGGCGGTGACGCCGACATGGATGATCAGCAGCACCACTCGCCAATCGTGCAAAAAGCCTCGTACCGCGTCCATATCGTCCAGCGTCGGTGGGGGGTCCGGATCAAGCCGGGGCTTCTAGCCTCTTTAGACTGCCTTGGCGATAGCCAAAAATTCGTCGACTTTGAGGCTCGCCCCGCCGACCAGGGCGCCATCGACATCGCCGGCGGCCATCAGTTCTGCCGCATTGCTGCCCTTCACCGATCCGCCATAGAGAAGGCGCACCTGCGACGCTTCGGCCATCATGCCGGCCAGTTCCTTGCGGATATGCGCGTGAGCGTCCGCTACTTCCGCCGTTGTCGGCGTCTTACCGGTACCGATCGCCCATACGGGCTCGTAGGCCACCACGAGCCTGGCCGCTGTGGCACCTGCCGGAACGCTTCCTTTGAGTTGGCGGGCAAGGACGGAAAAGGTATTCCCTGCTTCGCGCTCGGCCAGGGTTTCGCCGATGCAAACGATCGGCAGGAGCCCCGCTCGCCACGCCGCTTCGGCCTTGGCGCGGACGATGGCGTCGGTCTCGCCGTGATCCGTACGGCGCTCCGAGTGGCCCACGATGACAAAGGCCGCGCCCAAATCGCGCAACATCTCGGCGGCGATGTCTCCCGTGTGTGCGCCGCTCGCCTTGGCGTGGCAGTCCTGGCCTCCCACGAGCACGCCGCTTCCCCCCACCGCCTCCATCACGGCCATGACCAGCGTTGCCGGCGGACAGACCAGAAGGTCGCGGTCGGTCCAGCCGGCCTGCTTGAGACCCTTGGCAATTCCGGCGGCCAGGGCCAAGGCATCGGTCCGCAGGCCGTTCATTTTCCAATTGCCTGCGATCAGCGGACGTCTCGTACGCGCCATGATTTTTCCCCGGTTTGCGTGCCGGCGTGTCTAGCGGCCACGCGAGCCGCGGTAAAGGCCACTTGGTTGCCTGTCCGCAGGGCGGGTGCTAGGCATGCGGCCCCACCGCTACGCCCTTGGTTGTCCTCAATCCCACGAAGCTCGTCCCGTGAACAAATTCAGAAAGTATGCCGGCTACGCCATCATGGCCCTGCTGATGGGCACGCTGATCATCAGCTTTGCGCTGTGGGGCATCGGCGACATGTTGCGCGCAGGTGGCCGCAACGTCGAAGTGGCGCATGTCGGCGGCTTCCACGTCCCGATTTACGGTTGGCTGGGAGGCACGTCGGTCTCGATCGACGAGGTGCGTGACCGGTTCAACCGCCAGCTGGACCAGATCCAACGCCAGACAGGGCAGCGCCCCGATCCCGAGCAGGCCGCGCGCTATGGCCTCAATGTGCGCGCCTTGCAGGACGCCGTGCAGCGGGCGGTGATCGACGCCGCCATGAACGACTACGGCATCGTGGTCAGCGACGACCAGATCCGCGACACGATTGCCCAGAATCCGACCTTCCATGGCGCAAGCGGCACGTTCGATCTCGCCAAGTACCGGAACCTCCTGCAGCAGGCACGCATCAGCGAGCCCGCCTACTTGGCCGACATACGCCGCGAGATCGGTTCGTCCGAACTCTTCGGGGTCGTGCGCAGCGAGGGGCTCGCGCCCACGAGCCTGCGCGATGACATCTTCAAGATGGAAAGCGAGAAACGGGTCGCTGAAACGATCTACGTGCCCGACTCGATTATCGTGGATGTGCCGAAGCCAACGGCCGAGGAACTCGGCAAGTATTTCGATGCGAACAAGACTCGATTCCAGATTCCGGAGTACCGCTCCTTCTCCTACGTCCTGATGACCAACGCCGATGTCATGGACCAGATAAAAGTGACACCGGACCAGGTGAAGCAGGAGTATGAGTCGCGGGCCGCCGAATTCGGGACGCCCGAGAAGCGCGACGTCGATCAGGCAATGACCGACAGCGAAGACAAGGCCAAGGCCATCATCGCCGCCGTGAAGGCCGGAAAGTCGCTGGAGGATGCGACCAAGCAGGTCACGGGCAGTACCGACGGAGTGATCAAGCTGGGATTGATCCAGAAAAAGGACCTGCCCGCCGGTGCACTGGCCGACGAGATCTTCAAGCTGCCTCAGGGCGTGGCGCCCGAGCCGATCAAATCGCCGCTCGGCTGGCATGTGGTCCGTATCAACAAGATCGATGCCGGCAAGGTGACGCCGTTCGCAGAAGTGAAGGACAAGCTCGAACAAGATCTCAAGAACCAGCTCGCGCCCGACCAGCTCATCAAGCTGGTGAACGACTTCGACCACGAGCTCGGCAAGGACGGGTCGATGGCCGATGCCGCCAAGGCGCTGGGGCTCAAGGTCCAGTCGGCCGACAATGTCGATGCACGGGGGCAGGACGCATCCGGCAAACAGGTGGTGATCGGGGCCGGTGCCACCGAGTTGATCAAGGCCGCCTTCTCGACGCGCGAGGGCAACGACAGCGATCTCATCGAAACCGGGAAAGGCGAATACGTCATCGTCCATACCAACCGCATCACGCCCTCCCGAACGCCCGTCCTCTCCGAGGTCGAGGCGAAAGTGACACAGGCCTGGGAGGCTGATCAGCGTCGCAAGCTTGCCGACCAAAAGGTCAAGGACGCCGTAGACAAGGCCAATTCGGGCAACGACTTCGGCGCCATCGCCAAGGACCTCGGTCTGGAAGTGCGCACCACCAAGGCTGTTACCCGCTTCGAGGTCGACAGCGGCAACTACCTCAGTCAGCCGGTCACCCAGGCGCTGTTCAAGCTTCCGCTTGGCAAGGTCCAGGCGGTACGGGCGGCGGAGGGCAATGTGATTGTGCGGACCAAGGAGATCCAGCAGGTCGATCTTGCCAAGGAGAAGGATCCGCTCGATCGCTTCGCGACCCAGCTCGACACCATGATCGCCAACGATCTGGTCGGTCAGCTTCTCGCGGCATTGCGCGCCAAGTACGGTGTGACAGTGAACGAGCAGGTGTTCGAGGCCGCCTTCCAGCCGCAACAGCCTCCGCAATAGCGTCATGGCCCCCACTCCCGACTACGACGCCTTCGCCAGGATCTACAAGACCGGCAAGCCGCAGCTTGTCTGGACCAAGGCGGTGGCGGACCTCGAGACGCCGGTGTCTGCCTATCTGAAACTGGCCGACGGTCGCGCCAATTCGTTCCTGCTGGAGTCGGTCGAGGGTGGTTCCGTGCGGGGCCGCTACTCGATCATCGGTTTCAAGCCCGATGTGATCTGGCGTTGCCGCAACGGCCAGGCAGAGATCAATCGCCGCGCCCGCACCGACGCGCATGCCTTCGAGCCAATCGAGGGTCGGCCGTTGGAAACGTTGCGCGAATTGATCCGGGAGTGCCAGATGAAGCTGCCGGACGGGCTGCCGCCGATGGCGTCCGGCCTGTTCGGTTTCCTGGGCTATGACATGGTTCGCGACATGGAGCGGCTTCCGGACAAGAATCCGGACCCGATCGGCCTGCCCGATGCGATCATGGTGCGACCGACCCTCATCTGCATCTTCGACCGGTTGGAAGACAATGTGACCATGGTCACGCCGGTCTGGCCTCAGGATGGGATCGGCGCGCGAGCTGCTTACGAAGCCGCAGAGGAGCGGCTGGCTGACGCCGTCTCCGACTTCGAGAGGTCCCTGCCCTATCGTCGTGAGAACACCGAAGCGCTCGACAGCCTGCCCGAACCGCAGGCCAACATGTCGAAGGACGCCTTCAAGAGGATGGTCGATATCTGCAAGGAGTACATCCTTGCCGGCGACGCTTTCCAGATCGTGCCCTCGCAGCGCTTCTCGTTGCCCTTCAAGCTGCCACCCCTTTCGCTGTATCGCTCTCTGCGCCGGATCAACCCTTCCCCGTTCCTGATCTTCTTCGATTACGGCGACTTCTCGATCGTCGGCTCTAGTCCGGAAATCCTGGTGCGACTGCGCGACAACACCATCACCATCCGGCCGCTCGCCGGCACGATCCGGCGCGGCGCCACGCCCGAGGAGGACAAGCAACTGGCCGAGAAGCTTCTGGCCGACCCCAAGGAGCGCGCCGAGCATCTGATGCTGATCGACCTCGCACGCAACGACGTCGGCCGGGTCTCGAAGATCGGTTCGGTGAAGGTGATCGAGCAATTCACCATTGAGAAATACAGTCATGTCCAGCACATCAGCAGCCATGTCGAGGGAACGCTGCAGGATGGGCTGGAGGCGATCGATGCGCTGAAGGCGGGATTTCCTGCTGGTACGCTTTCGGGCGCTCCCAAGGTCCGCGCCATGGAGATCATCGACGAGGTCGAGCCGGTGCGCCGCGGCATATATGCCGGCTGCGCAGGCTATTTCGCTTCGAACGGCTCGATGGATACCTGCATCCTGCTGCGCACGGGGCTGGTGAAGAACGACACCCTCTATGTGCAGGCAGGCGTCGGCGTCGTCGCCGACTCCAATCTCGAAGCCGAGTACCAGGAGAGTATCCAGAAAGCGCGCGCCCTCGTTCGCGCGGCGGAAGAAGCCGTGCGGTTTGCCACGGCCGGAAACTGGAGTGCCGGCAACAAGCGTTAGCGGGACGCCGCCGTAAGCGTTAGGCTTCTCCGGAAACGGAGGAGACGGAATGTCCGACTGGCAAAAGCGCTATCAACGCCTTCTGTTCGATCGCCCGCATCCCAAGGTGCTGCGGGTCACCATGAACCGCCCCGAGAAGTACAACGCCACCGATGCCCTGATGCATAGAGAACTTGTCAATGTCTGGCGCGACATTGACGGCGACGACACGGTCAATTGCGTGATCATCCAGGGTGCGGGCGGCAAGGTATTCTCGGCCGGCGGCGATTTCGACATCATCGAAAAGAACATGAGGGACTACAACGCGCTGCTCGCGATGTGGAAGGAAGCGCGCGATCTCGTCTACAACGTCATCAACTGCTCCAAGCCGATCGTCAGCACCATGCGCGGCCCCGCCGTGGGGGCGGGCCTCGTTGCCGGCATCCTGGCCGACGTGTCGATCGCCTCGAAGAAGGCACGAATCATCGACGGTCATACCCGGCTTGGCGTTGCTGCGGGCGACCATGCCGTGATTGTCTGGCCGCTGCTCTGCGGCATGGCCAAGGCAAAGTACTATTTGCTGCTCTGCGAATCGGTCGATGGTGAGGAGGCCGAGCGCATCGGCCTCGTCTCGCTCTGCGTCGAGGACGACCAGCTCGAGGCCAAGGGGCTCGAGGTCGCCACCAAGCTCGCCGAAGGTGCCCAGACCTCGATCCGCTGGACCAAGTATGCGCTGAACAACTGGCTGCGCATGATGGGGCCGTCGTTCGACGCGTCGACGGCGCTGGAGATGCTGGGCTTCATGGGCCCCGAGGTGAAGGAAGGTCTCGCCTCGCATCTCGAGAAGCGCAAGCCCAAGTTCGATCCCTACTCGCCGCTCTGAGGAGAAGAAGACCATGCGCGGACTGGACGGCAAGAATATCATCGTCACCGGCGGCGGCGGCGCGATTGGCGGAGCCATTTGCCGGCGGTTTGCCGGCTATGGCGCCCATGTCGGCGTGTTCGACAAGAATCTCGATGGCGCAAAGACGATTGCGAGCGAGATCAAGGGCTTCGCGTCGGGTGCCGACATCACCGATTACGACGGCGTCGCCAGGGCGGTGGCGCAGTTCGAGAAGGAAGTCGGCCCGACCGATATTCTGGTGAACAATGCGGGTTGGGACCGTTTCGTCAATTTCGTCGATACAACTCCCGACCTCTGGGACCAGATCATCGCCATCAACCTGAAGGGCGCACTCAACATGAGCCACGTCGTCCTGAAGGGCATGGTAACGCGCGGTCATGGACGTATCGTCAATATCGCCTCCGATGCCGGCCGGGTCGGCTCGTCCCTGGAAGCGGTGTATTCGGCCTGCAAGGGCGGCCTCATCGCCTTCACCAAGACCGTGGCGCGCGAAGTGGCGCGCAAGGGCATCACCCTCAACACCGTCTGCCCCGGACCGACCGATACGCCGCTGCTGGCGGCGGTCGCTGGCGCCGATGAGCGCGGTCAGAAGATTCGCGCCGCGCTGGTGAGCGCCATCCCGATGAAGCGCGTGGGCCAGCCCGAGGACATTCCCGGAGCGGTCTGCTTCCTGGCCAGCGACGACGCCGGTTTCATCACCGGCCAGACGATCAGCGTGTCCGGTGGCTTGACCATGCACGGTTGACCGGCTGACACTCGGGCAATGCCTGAACTCGCGTGGCTGATCACCGCCTTCCGAATTTTCTGCGCTATATCATCGTGAGCTTCGCGCTCGCCGCACTCTTCCTCTGGATTTATGTCCGGATTACACCGTGGCGAGAGTTTGCCCTGATTCGGAACGGCAATTCCGCTGCCGCGATTGCCCTTGTCGGGGCGCTGCTGGGCTTCTGCCTGCCGCTTGCCAACACCATTGCCCATTCGGCAAGCCTTACCGACCTGGTGCTGTGGTCGCTGGTCGCCCTGCTGGTCCAGGTCGGCGTGCATGTCGGCATGCGCCTGCTGCTGCCGCAACTGAAGGAGGCCGTCGAGACCGACCGGAGCGCAGCCGGAATCACGGCCGGTGGTTTCGCCGTCTGCTTCGGTCTCATCAACGCCGCCTGCCTCACGAGCTGAATCGTGTCGACACCAGGTCCAGACGGCAGCAACCAACGCGCTTCACGCGTCATAAAGCTCGTGCTGATGGGCGTGGCCGGCGCCGCTCTTCTCTACTCCTGCACGCCCGGTATCGGTACGGCGCTCGGCGGATGGCCCGGCTTCTGGTTCTGGGGCAACCCCTTCTATCGAGGGACGACCATTTCCTCACCGGGATCAAGTGCTTCGACCGTGCCGGGCGCAACGTCGGGACAGACAACAAGCCAACGCGGCGGCTTTGGCGGATCCGCCGCCACGCATGGCAGTAGCGCAGGCTGACCATGCGGCGCGAAGCGGTCTCTCCGCGTGCCGGCTGGCAGCAAAAGCTCGAGCAGCTGGGGTTCGACTACTACACGCTGGAAGGTAAGGCCTACTGGACCGAGCAAGCCTGCTATGTCTTCTCTTCCGACGAGATCGACGAGCTCGAGACAGCAACCGAAACGTTGCACAGCCTTTGCCTCAAAGCCGCCGAGCATGTCGTCGCGAACAAGCTCTGGGAGCGGTTTCGCATCCCTGTCGCATGGGGCGACTATATCGAACGCGTCTGGCGACGCTCCGACCCGGCGCTCGTTGGCCGCTTCGATCTCGCCTACGACGGCCTGACTCCTCCGAAGCTTCTTGAATACAATGCCGACACGCCGACTGCCCTCTACGAGGCGGCCGTTGTCCAATGGTACTGGCTGAAGGACGTGAAGCCCGAAGCCGACCAATTCAACTCCATCCATGAAAAGCTCATCGACGCCTGGCGCGGGATCGCTCGTCGACTCTCACCGCAGGCCTTGGTCCATTTCGCACGTTTCGAGGATCATCCGGAGGACATCGCGACTTCGGAATACCTCCGCGACACCGCGTTGCAGGCCGGCCTCACCGGCAAGCCGCTGGCCGTGTCCCAGATCGGCTGGAACGGCCGGCGCTTCACCGACCTGGAGGAGATGCCGATCCAGGTGATGTCGAAGCTCTATCCCTGGGAATGGATGGCGCGGGAGCAATTTGGCGCGCACGTCCTCACCGACACCACAGCGTTCATCGAACCGGCATGGAAGATGATCCTCGGCAACAAGATGTTGCTGCCCCTTCTGTGGGAGGGCTTCCCGGGCCATGCCAATCTCCTGCCGGCATTCGAGACCGAGCATGCCGACCTCGGAAATGCCTTCGTCAAGAAACCGATCTTTGGCCGTGAGGGCCACAACGTCACTCTGGTCGCACCGGACCTGTTCGACACGGCTTCCGGGAGCTACGGTACGGAAGGCTATGTCTGGCAGGCCTATCAGCCGCTGCCGGTCTTCGACGGCAACCACGCTCTCGTCGGGTCATGGATTGTCGACCGCAAGGCCGCAGGCATAGGCATGCGCGAGGACGAGCGGCGGATCACCCACAACAACAGCCGCTTCGTGCCGCATTATTTTAGGTGAGAGGGAGCATCCGATGAGCGAGATTTGGATCCAGCCGACCGGAGGCCCGTTGGGTGCCGATGTTCACGGGGTCGATCTCTCGCAGCCGGTCGGGGATGCCGTCTGTCAGAAAATCATGTCGGCCTGGAGCGAGCATCTTGTGTTGCGCTTCAGCGGGCAGCGGATCGACGATGCCGCCCTGATGACGTTCAGCGCCCGCTTCGGCGA
Organism: Pseudomonadota bacterium; assembly: GCA_018242505.1. Taxonomy (GTDB): domain Bacteria; phylum Pseudomonadota; class Alphaproteobacteria; order Reyranellales; family Reyranellaceae; genus Reyranella. The sequence goes on along the minus strand of JAFEBU010000014.1, from coordinate 49,804 downwards.
ACTCGACCGCGTGCCGATCGCCAGCGCCGATGTCGACGGCGCCAACTCGGGCGTGGCGCCGAAAGCCGCCGACTGGGTGAACGTGATCTCCAGCATCAAGAAGAACGGCAAGGCCGTGGGTGGTCTCGGCAGCTATGAGCTCGTCTGGCATACCGACATGTCCTACAATCCGATCCCGCCTCGCGCGAGCCTGCTCTACGCCCTCGAAGTGCCGCCCGACGGCGGCAACACCGGCTTCCTCAACATGTATCTCGCCTACGAGACGCTGCCTGCCGACCTCAAACGCGCGATCGAAGGCCGAACCTGCATCCACGATGCCAGCAAGAATTCCGCCGGAGAACTGCGCCAAGGCTTCCAGCGCACGCTCGACGTGCGCCAAACTCCCGGCGCCGTGCATCCCCTCGTCCGCCTGCATCCGCTCAGCAAGCGCAAGGCCCTGTTCCTCGGCCGCCGTCCCGGTGCCTATGTCCATGGCCTGTCGATCGAAGAGAGCGAGGCACTGCTCGATGCGCTCTGGGCGCACACGACACAGGCGCAATTTGCCTGGCAGCAAAAATGGCGCGTGGGCGATCTTGTGATGTGGGACAATCGCTGCGTCATGCATCGCCGCGATGCCTTCGACGAATCTCAGCGGCGGTTGATGCACCGCACGCAGATCGTCGGCGAGCCGGTGCTCGCGGGATAGCAGGTCACCGGTATCCGGCGGCCTGCAGCTCGAACAGCTCCGAATAAAGGCCCGGCTGGGCCACCAGCTCCGCGTGCGTGCCAACAGCCTGTATCCTGCCGCCGGCCAGCACGAAGATGCGGTCGGCCATGCGCACGCTGGAAAAGCGATGCGAAATCAAGATCGCGGTCTTGCCCTTGCTCAGCTCCTTGAAGCGCTGGAACACCTCGAACTCGGCACGCGCATCGAGGGCCGCCGTCGGCTCGTCGAGGATCAGCACCTCCGCCTCACGCATATAGGCGCGCGCGATGGCGATCTTCTGCCATTCGCCGCCCGACAATTCGACGCCGTTCTTGAAGCGCTTTCCGATGCGTTGGTCATAGCCGCCGGGCAGGCGCGAGATCACCTGGTCGGCCTGGCTGCTTTCCGCCGCCCGCCGGATTCGGGCTGTGTCGTCGCGCGCTTCGATCCGGCCGGCGGCGATATTGTCGCCGGCAGTGAAGTTGTAGCGTACGAAATCCTGGAAGATGACCCCCATGCTGCTGCGCAGATCGCCGAGGTCGTATTCGCGAAGATCGTGGCCGTCGAGCAGGATGCGGCCTTCGTCGGGATCGTAAAGCCGCGTGAGCAGCTTCACCAAGGTGGTCTTGCCCGCCCCGTTCTCCCCGACCAGGGCGACAACTTCACCCGCTTCGAGCGTAAAGCCCAGATTGCGTACGGCCCAACGCTCGCTGCCCGGATAGATGAAGCCGACATTCTCGAAAGTGAACCCGTGGCGGATCGGCTTGGGGAACGGCCGTGGATGGGCCGGAGACAGGATCTCCGGCTGTGTGTCGAAGAAGGAGAAGAGGTCGTTGAGGTAAAGCGCCTGGGCGGCAGTCGAGGAGAAGGTCACCAGCAAATTTTCCAGCAGGCCCCGCAACCGGAGGAATGAACCCGACAGGAAAGTCAGGTCGCCGATCGAAAACTCGCCCGTGAGGGTGTGCCAAACGATATAGGCGTAGGCGACGTAGTAGCCGACCGTGCCGATAGCCGAGAGAGTACTGCCCCAACTTGCACGCCGGACCGCGAGCCGACGGTTGGCCAGGTAGAAAGCGTTCGCCAGAGTCAGGTAGCGATCGATCAGGAAGCGGTTGAGGCCGAAGATTTTCACTTCCTTGGCGGTCTCGACGCTGGCGGCGGTCTGGCGCACATAGTCGAGCTCGCGCCGTTCCGGCGTGCGGCCGAAATCGAGCGTGTAGGTCTGCGCATTGAAGTGAGCCTCGCCCAGGAACATCGGGAGAAGTGTCGCCACCAGCAGGGCAACCAACCAGGGTGCGTAAATCAACAGCCCACCGATGAAACTCGCCACGGTGACGATCTGCTGCGCCTGCCCGAAGAGTTGGGTCAACAAGGTCAGGCGGCCGCTGGTCTGTCGCCGCGCCCTCTCGAGTTGGTCCTGGAACTCGGCATCCTCGAAATCTTCCAGGTCGAGGGTTGCCGCGTGTTCCATCAGCGACACGCTCGAAGCATTGGTCACGCGCTCCGACAAAAGGCTGTCGGCCAGCGTCGCCACGCGGGCCAAAAGATCCGACAGGATCGCGAGCGCGAACTCCACCGACAGCAACAGGCCGAGATAGGTCAGAAGCCCGCTTTGCAGCCAATCCTGCAGTGTCGCCGGACGATCCGGCAGCTGCACAAGCTTCACCACGTCATCGATGATCAGCTTGGCGATATAAAGGCTTGCGATCGGCACCAGGGCACGCACCAGCCTCAACAGCAGCAGACAGATCGTGAGACCGGGGCTCGTTCGCCAGACCATGGCGATGAACGGCCGAAGCGTCCTCAACGCACCGAACCGCTCCTTTAAGGTGCGCGGATTGGGGGTGGATCGAGAGTCGCTCATGGTTTTGCCGGTCTGACGTCTACCGCATCCCTGGCATTTTGATGGCCGGGTGGCCTGGACGGCACCGCCTATGACATTACCGATCGCGGGCATCGCCCGCGTAACGGCCGCCCACGAGACATCGAAGCTCGCGACCGAGCAGGCGCGGAGACTACGCCGTCCCCGGCATCTTGACCGCTGCGGCGCGGCGCCCGGGCATTGGATCCTCGAAGGCGCGCGGGTAGCGGTTCGGACGGCCCGAGACTCTATCGAGCTTCTCCAGCGCCTCCGGCGGGAGCCGCCATCCACCAGCTTTCAAGGTGTCGGCGAGCTGGTCTGCATTGCGAGCTCCCACGATGGCGCTGGTCATGAAGGGCTGATCCATCACCCAGCGCAGCGCAGTCTGCGCCGGCGTGCGGCCGATCTCCTTGGCGGTGTCGAGCAGCGTCTGCAGGATCTCGGCATGGTTGGGCGCGAAGAATCGGCCCTGGAAGCCCCAGCCTTCGGCTGAGCGCGTGCCTTGCACCTTGAGGCTGCCCGGCGTGTACTTGCCGGCGAGATAGCCCGAGGCAAGCGGCGACCAGGCGACAACCCCCAACCCCTTGGCCTGACAAGCCGGGACAATCTCTTCGTCGATATCGCGCACGACGAGGCTGTATTGCGGCTGATAGGCGACGAACTTGTCCCAACCATTGGACTGGGCAACCCAGAGCGCATCGATCAGCCGCCAGGCCTCGAAATTGGAGCAGGCCGTGTAGAGAATCTTGCCTTCGCGCACGAGATCCTCGAACGCGCGCAGCGTCTCCTCGATCGGCGTCTGATGGTCGACATGGTGGACATAGTGGATATCGATGTAGTCAGTCTGCAGCCGCTTCAGGCTGGCCTCGATCTCCTGTTTGATGTGCAACCGCGAGCCGCCCGAGTCGTTCGGCCCCGGCCCCATCGGGTTGAAGACCTTGGAGGCGACGACTGCCTGGTGGCGCTTGCCCTTGAGCGCAACACCGAGCATCGCTTCGGATTTTCCCCAGACATAGGCATTGGCGGTATCGAAGAAATTGACTCCCGCGTCGAAGGCCGCGTGCACCATGCGCGTGGTCTCATCCTGATCGGCGCCGTTGCCGAAGGTCATGGTGCCGAGACAAATCTCCGAGACTTTTACACCCGCCCGGCCAAGATTGCGGTACTCCATCACTTGCTCTTCCTTCCTGGCTCGACGATCAGAGCCCCAGCATTGCCTTGGCGAGCACGTTGCGCTGTACTTCCGACGAACCGCCGTAGATGGTGGTCTTGCGGTTGTTGAAGTAACGCGGCGCCACGTCGTCGACATAGTCGCCGCCCACCGGCACGACGTTGCTGTCGTAGTTGCGCAGCTCGGTGAAGGGCACGCCGTACCAGCTCACAGCCTCGACCGCGAGTTCCGTCACCTTCTGGCCAACCTCGGTGCCGCGCATCTTGACGATCGAGCCCATGTTGCCGGGCGCATCGCCGGTCTTGAGACTCGAATAGAACATCAGCTCGTTCATCTCGACGGCATCGATCTCCATTTCGAGCGCCGCCATCTTCTCGCGCCAGTTCGGATTGGCCGCCAGCGGCTCACCGGCATCGAGTTGCGTCTTCGAAAGCGTCTGCAAATGGCGGAAGGCTTTGCGCAGACGTGGACCGAACGCTTGCCCGCCGCGCTCGAATTCGAGAAGGTACTTGGCGTAGGTCCAGCCCTTGTTCTCTTCGCCGACGCGGTTTTCGACCGGCACCTTGACGTCGGTGAAGAAGACTTGGTTCACCTCGTGACGCATCGGCGTGCGCGTGCCGTCGACCAAATAGATTGGGTCGATGCGTATGCCGGGCGACTTCATGTCGATCAACAGAAAGGAGATTCCCTCCTGCGGCTTGCCCTCGGTCGAGGTGCGCACGAGGCAGAAGATCCAATCGGCCCAGTGCGCGTTGGTGGTCCAGATCTTCTGGCCGTTGACGATGTAGTGATCGCCCTCGCGCACGGCCCGTGTGCGCAGGCTCGCGAGGTCGGAGCCCGAGCCGGGCTCCGAGTAGCCCTGGCACCACAACTCCTCGGCCGCAGCGATCTTGGGCAGGAAGCGCTTCTGCTGCGCAGCGCTGCCGTACTTCATCAGGACCGGTGCCACCATCTTGATGCTGAACGACGAGAGATAGGGCGAATCGGCACGCGCCATTTCCATCTCGAAGATGAATTTCTGCGTCGAACTCCAGCCCGGTCCGCCATGCTCCTTGGGCCAGTTGGGGCAGAGCCAGCCCTTGCCGGCGAGCTTCTTCTGCCATTGCAGCAGCCGTTCCCTGGAGACATGGCTCGAACGGCTGCGGCGGCTCTCCTCCGCCACTTCCGGCGGCATGTTTGCCACGATCCAGTCGCGGATCTCCTTCTGGAAGGCGAGCTCTTCGGCGTTGAAAGCGAGATCCATCGTTCTATTTCCCTGTCATCCTGAGCGAAGCGAAGGATCTCACGCTGGCACCGGAAGCGGTGATCGACTCCATAGGTCCTTCGCTGCACTCGGGGCGACAAACGCTACAGGCCCAACATCACTTTCGACATGATCCCGCGCTGCACCTCCGATGAACCGCCATAGATCGTCATCTTGCGGCCATTGAAATAGCGTGGCGCCAGCACGTCGGCGCCCTCCGGACCGATCGGCTCGACATTGGCGTTCCAGGCGCGCTGTTCGGGGAACGGCATCGAATACCAGCCCGCCGCCTCGACACAGTATTCCTGCACCTGCTGCATCACTTCGGTGCCGCGCAGTTTGATCATCGAGGACAATGGCCCCGGATTCTGGCCCGACGCGAGGCGTGAATAGAACTCCTGCTCGAACATCTCGAGCCCGGAGATTTCTATGTCCATACGGGCGAGCTTCTCGCGCCAGGCGGTGTCGGCGAGAATCGAATCGTTACCCTGTGGCATCGACCTGGCGATGCGCACCAACCGCTCGTAGGCCGATCTCAGGCGCGGACTGTAGGGATTGCCGCCACGTTCGAACTCGAGCAGGTACTTGGCGTAGGTCCAGCCCTTGTTCTCTTCGCCGACTCGGTTTTCGACCGGCACCTTGACGTCGGTGAAGAAGACCGAATTCACTTCCTGCGTGCCGGCGCGGTTGCCGTCGGCGGTGATGATCGGCTCGACCGAAATGCCCGGCGTTTTCATGTCGATCAGCAGGAAGGAGATCCCCTCCTGCGGCTTGCCTTCGGTCGAAGTGCGCACGAGACAGAAAATCCAGTCGGCGGTCTGGGCGAGCGTCGTCCAGGTCTTCTGGCCGTTCACGATGTAGTGGTCGCCTTCGCGCACGGCTCTCGTGCGCAGCGAAGCGAGATCCGAACCGGAACCCGGCTCGGAATAGCCCTGGCACCAGATCAGGTCCGAATTGAGCATCGGCGGCAAATGCTGCGCCTTCTGCTCCGGAGAGCCGTATTTCATGATCACGGGCGCGCACATCTTGGGACCGAACGGCGAAGTGCCCGGCGCGCCGGCCCGCGCCATCTCCATCTCGAAGATGTACTTCTGCGTCGTGGTGAAGCCCGGTCCGCCGAACTCCTTGGGCCATCCGGTGCAAAGCCAGCCCTTTTTCGCCAGTCGCTTCTGCCAGTCGATCAGCCGCTCCTTCGACATGTAGGCATTCCGCCCGACCTTGATTTCACCCACGATCTCGGGCGTCAGGTTTTCCTTGAGCCAGTCGCGGACTTCCTGTTGGAAAGCCAGTTCTTCCTTGCCGAACGTCAGGTCCATCGGGGCAACTCCTTCAGGGTTGCAAAGGTACCGCGCCGAGTTCCTTCACGTAAAGCGTCAGCCGATGCGCGCCTACATTGTCTTCGAGCACCTTCCAGCCCAATCCGACATAGAAATCTCGCAGGGTAGGCCGTGACACGAGATATAGCCTGTCGATGCCCAGGGAGCGAACCCGGCGAGCTGCCTCATCCATCAGTGCAGCGGCGATACCGCGACGACGGAAAGGCTCGTCGACCCAAAGGGCAGCAATCCACGGCGTCAGGTCGGGCCTTGACGCCTCGTCATTGTCTATGACCAAAGCATTGCCACAAAGTGTGCCATCGCTTTCAGCGACGACGACAAAGGGAATACGGCTTTCAGGTCTGAGAAAAAGCTCGAGTCCGGCGCGAATCGTGGAAAGTGGTGTTCCCTTGTACCGCCAGAAAGCCGCCCAAACGCGCCCGGCGACACCATCGGCCTGGTCGCGACAGTCGCGGAGATCGAGATAGCGGATCGTCATGTGATTCCGAGGAGACGCCGCCCATCCTTTTCTCTTCTGGAAGAGCGCGGCAAGTCACGAATGCTCCGGGGAGCGTCCCGGCGAAGTCAAGCGTACCCTGGAAATGTATCGACAATCGCCTGCGCTGGCGCGCATTGGCCAGGCATCGCCGACAGTTCGGGCGGCAGCGAAGGCTGTCTTTGCGGATGCTGCAGCGAAGGGTTAGCTGCGGCTTTCGCCCAACGCCAACCCGACTCGCGCATGATGCCCCGCTGCAATCTCGTGCGTCTCGCCAGCCACGCGCTGCCAGAGATTGCGAACCATATCCTTCATCATGTTTGCTTCCACCCAGCGGTCGGATAGCTCGTAGCCCCGCGCATCCGTCATCGCATATTCCGGCGGCCCGAGTTCGCACAGGAACGTGAGAATCCCGTCTTGCGGCGCGCGTCGACGCCAGGAGCGGAAGCCGTACTCCCACCAGCCCATGAACAGGTCGACCCAGTCCCTATGGGTGGGGAAGCTGATCTGGACCTGAATCTGCTCTCGGCTGGCGACACGCCCATGGAAACCCCAGCAATTGTCGATCACCCGCTTCATCAGCTGATAGGCCAAGCGAACTCGCGCCCCAGCAAATAGTGCGAGAGGTCGCCGGTGAGGCGCAGATCGGGAAAATGGTCGAGAAGATGCAGCATGAAGATGAGATCGGTCGTCATGCGGTTGCGATGCGTCTCGATATGCATCGCAATACCCGCATCCTCCGCAAGCCGCAGCCAGCCTTCGATATAGGGAATGCACTCCTCGACCCGATACGGGCGGACGTCCGGCTGCAGATTGATATGGTCAGCCCCAAATTCCTGGACGTGCTCGATAATCGGCTTCAGGTCATCGACGGTCTGCGGATAGCATTGCGCCTGCCAGCTCATGCCATGGGCACGCAGAAAACCGGTGACCTCCTTCACGTAGTCGCGATCGAAGAAACGCACGCCGGCACCGTCGAAGCCGGCATCGCGGATCATCGTAAGTTTTTCCTTGAGCGACCATTCGAGCCCATCCGGCCGCCGCCGCTCCATCGCCCACAGCGATTGATAGACGAGGAGCTTCTGTGCCACCGCCCGCCCCTTGTGCGGTTAGCTCGCCATCGCCGGCCGTTTGGCCTCGCCGGTGATGGTGAAGTAGCGCGACCGGGTGGAGGTCTGGTTTTCGTAGATCGATCCTTGATGTGGCGCGGGCGGCAGCGGCATGCGCACGGGCACATCGGCGAGCCGCGGCGTGATCACCGACTCGCCCGCAATCAGATTGGCGTCGAAGGCGGCGAGGTCGGTGACGGGCTTCACCAGCGGGAAGGCATCGGCCGCCGCAAATTCATAGAGCAGGAGTTGGCGCGACTTGTCCGATACGTTCTGCGCCGAGCCATGCACCAGGCGGACATGATGGAAGCTCATCGAGCCGGCGCTGCCGACCAAGGGTACTGCCTTCGAATAGTCGACGTCGCAGGAGGGATCCATGGCACCACAGAAAAACCCGTCGCTATGGTGGTCATAGACAGGTCCCTTGTGCGACCCGGGGATCACCATGAGCGGTCCGTTCTCGATCGCGGCATCCTCAAGCATGACGCCGACCGCCAGCACGTCGTCGTTGGTGTGCGGATAGAAGGCCCAGTCCTGATGCCACTCCACCGGCGAGCCGTACTGCGGCGCCTTCATGTTGAGCTTCGAGCCGTGCAGTCGAACGCCGGATGGTCCCAGGAGCTGTTTCAGGATCTCGACCATGCGCGGCGTGCGCATGACGCGACGGAAGATCTCGTGATGGAGATGCGGTGTCTTGAGGCGGCGCACGCGCGGCGCGTCGGGCCGATGCGTGGGTTCCAGATCGTAGAGGTCGGTATGGCTTTCGACGCCCCGGGCACCCTCGATGAATTCAGCAATGACTTGGCGCATCGCGCTCAGTGTCCCGCTGTCGAGCAGGCCGGGCACGACGATGTAGCCATGCTCGCGGTAGAACGCGACATCTTGCTCGGAAATCATGGCGCTTCCCTTCTGTCAGTATTTTAGTTGCCAGTCATGATAACGTTATCATAGCGAGAATCAAGGGTCCTTCGACTTGCCAGGCGAGAGTTCGAGCCGCTACAGCGAGCGATGGGGGAACCGCTCCATGACAAAGGGAAAAAGACGCGGTCGGCCGATCCGTCCGCGCCCGGACAATGCGCCGAACCTTGAGGATGTCGCGCGCCGTGCCGGCACGTCGATCATTACCGTATCGCGCGCGTTGCGCCAGCCGGACAAGGTGCGGCCCGAGACGCGGGCGCGCATCACGGCTGCGGTCGAGGCGCTGGGCTACATCCCTAACCTGGCGGCCAGCAGCCTCGTGTCGCGCCGCAGCGGCATCATCGCAGTCGTCGTCCCTACACTGGGTAACTCGATCTTCACAGACACTCTGCACGGCCTGTCTGATGGCGTAACGGCAGCGGGTCGACAGCTCCTGGTCGGCGACACCGGTTATTCGGAGGCCGCCGAACACGCGCTGATCACCGCGCTGGCCGGGCGACGGCCGGACGGTATCGCCATCGTCGGTATCGTCCGCAACCTGCGCAGCCGCACCCTGCTCTCCGGCCTTGGTGTGCCGGTGGTCGAGACTTGGGACATGACCGACGATCCGATCGATCATGTCGTCGGCTTCTCCAACGAGGCTGCCGGACGGGCAATGGCACGGTATCTCATCGACAGGGGCCGTCGTCGCCTTGTCTTTGTCGGCGGCAACGATCTGCGCTCGCGGGCTCGCGAGGCGGGCTATCGCGCCGTGCTGCAGGAGGCGGGCCTCGCCACTGCCGCGGCCTTCTTCACCGACCAATCACCGTCGTCCTTCGGCGAAGGCCGCCGACTGATGCATCGGATCTCGACACTCGAGCCGCGCCCCGATGCGGTCTTCTTCTCGACCGATGTGCTCGCCGTGGGCGGCATCATCGAATGCCGGCAACTCGGGATCGACGTGCCACGTGAGATTGCGATCGCCGGGCTGGGTGATCTCGAGATCGGCCGGGCGCTCGTGCCGGCGCTGACGACCGTCCAGATCCCCTCCTACCAGATGGGCCGCCGCGCCGCCGAAATCCTGTCACAGCGACTCGCAGGCGCCGACCTCGCTGAAAAGATTGTCGATTTCGGCGTCAACATCGTCGCGCGCGACAGCGCGTAGAGCATGCCGCCTGCGGAATGCCACTGGAGTGCCTCCCGAAACTGAGACAAGGGAGGGTGAGAAAATGAGAAAAGAGCGTTCGGTGCCGATGCCATCGCTATCGGAGGCTTCTCACGTCGTGAGAAAAAGTGAGAAACCGTGAGAAGATAGGGGTTATTGGTGCGGTGACGCACCTCATCCGAAAGTCCGGCGATAGGTTTTGGTCATCAGTTCGTCGAGCCGGCTGCCGGGTGCGAAGTCGGCCATGTCCTCCGGACGCGTGAGGCCCGGGAGCTGACGCGGGCATTCGGACGGCGTTCCCAATACCTGTGTGATGGGATAGAGCGCCGACCAGGCCGGTACGGCTGCATAGTCCTCTTCATCGTCGGCGACATGCTTGTCGCGAATCTTGCCGGACGCGTTCTCGATCTCCATGCCCATCATCGTTGTCGCCTTCAGTTCCTGCTTGTTGGGCTGGCGGATGAGCTTGGAGCGGCCGGGATAGATACGGTCGATGAAGTTGTCCATCAGGCGCAGTTTTTCGTTCACGTCGTCGATGACGTGAGCATGGCCGAAAGCCATGACAGCCCGATAGTTGACCGAATGGTGGAAGCCCGAGCGCGCCATGACCAGCGCATCGAGGTGGGTGGCGGTGAGGCACACCTCGATCCCCTGACGTTGCGTGCGGATCATCCGGCTGGCCGACGAGCCGTGCCAATAAAGATGATCACCCTCCCGCCAGAAGCTGGTCGGTGTGCAGTAGGGCCGACCGTCGATGACATAGGCAATATGGCAGACCAGCGCGGCGTCCAGGATCTCGTAGATCGTCTTGCGGTCATACCGGCCGCGCTCGTGCATGCGCTTCACCTTGTTGACCGGCGTGACCCCAAAGGCCTCAGCGGTGTTGCCCGGGTCCTTCGCACCAAGGATCGAATCCATAACACTCACTCCTGCAAATCGATTGCGATACCGACCATGGTGGCAATATGGTCCAGGCGAAAGAGCCAGTTCGATGAAAACAGGCTGAACCAGTCATGGTCGGACGTGCCCGTAAGGTTGCGCCGCTGGGCATCACCCTTGATCCTGCAGCGCGCGAGCCATTGCACAGGCAGATCGGGGAACAGATCCGACGTGCCATCCTGGAAGGCCGTCTCTCGCCCGGCCTCAAACTACCGTCCTCCCGCCTGATGGCTACCGAACTTGCCTGCGCCCGCGGCACGGTGCTGATGGCAATGGACCAGCTGGTCGCCGAGGGTTACCTCGTCGCCCAGGCAGGATCAGGCCTTTCGGTTGCGGCCAACCTGCCCGACGAGATGCTGGTGTCACCCGGCGTCGGGGATCGAGGCATCGAACCGACCGGGCGACCACCTGTCCTGTCCCGCCGAGCTGTTGCATCCCTTGCGGACAAAACCCTCCACACCAGCTTCGACGATTCGCCCATTGCGTTTCCGACCGGGCAGCCCGACCGCACTGCGTTCCCCTTCCCGCTCTGGGCCAAGCTGCTCGAGCGGGAATGGCGCAAACCGGCCTGGTCGGCTGCCGGCGCGCTCCATCCTTTCGGCCATCCTGGTCTGCGTGCGGCGATCGCTTCCTATCTCGGCATGGCACGTGGCTTCCGTTGCGACCCGGGTACCGTCGTGGTCACTTCGGGCGTCCGTCAGAGCCTCTCGCTCTTTGCCCGCATCGTCCTCGACGCCGGCGACGAAGCCTGGATCGAGGAGCCTGGTTTCGTCGGAACGCGCGAGGCCCTGGCGCTGGCCGACGTGAGGGCCATACCGGTTCCCGTCGACACTGCTGGCTTCTCCCTCGAAGCGGCTATGGCGCGCGCCCCGCGAGCGCGTCTTGCGGTCGTTGCGCCGTCGCACCAGTTTCCGCTCGGCATCGTGCTTGGCCTGCAGCGCAGGCTTGCCTTGCTGAGTTGGGCCGAGCGTTCCAACGGTTGGATCGCCGAAGACGATTTCGACGGTGAGTATCGCTATGCCGGCCGGCCGCTTGCGCCGCTCAGGGCGCTCGACCGGACCGGGCGAGTGGCTTACCTGGGCAGCTTCTCCAAGCTTCTGTTTCCGGCGCTGCGGCTCAGCTATGTGGTGTTACCCGATGCGCTTGTTGCTGCGGCGGAAAAGATCATGGCAAGTGTTGATGCCCGCGCCTCGATGCTGGGTCAGGGTGCGCTGGCCCGCTTCATCATGGACGGCCATCTCGTCGCGCACCTGCGGCGCACGCGGCTCCTCTACTCGGGTCGCCAGCAGGCCTTGATCGCGTCGGCGGAACGCCATCTTGGCGGGCTGCTCCAGGTCGCGCCGGATCCAGGTGGCATGCACCTGATCGCAAGCCCTCACCCCGATCTTGAGCCGGCGTTCGACGATCAGACCGCGATGGCTGCTGCCGCCTCCGCGTCCATCAGCGTCTCCCCGCTTTCCGCGTGCTATCGCGACGCGCCCAAGATGCACGGTCTCATTCTGGGATATGCCTCGACTCCTGAAGGCATCATCGATCCCATGGTCGTGAAACTCGGAAACGTGCTTCGCGAACTCTACACAGCTGGGCTTGCGAGATAAGGGAGGAACCCATGGCCAGACGCATCAATCGTGCGATCGAGCTTTTGGAGGCCGGTCAGGCGATCTACTACGACGGTCCGCATACCGGGCACGTCCTGACCTACGAGCAGGGCTGCAAGGATGCGGGCACATGGGCCGACTACATCAATGTCGGCATGGAGCATGGCGCCTTCGACATGACAGGCCTCGCCGAATATATGCGGGGGCTCGTCGACGGCGGTCCCACTGCATCGGGTCACCGCCCCCCTGCGGTCATCGTCGAAGCACCGGTCAATGGCATCGACGGTCCGAATGTCGCCTTCAATGCCTGGCAGTTCCGCCAGATCCTCGGCCGCGGCGTCCATGGCATCCTGCTCTGCCAGGCCGAATCGGCGGAGGCGGTGCGCGAGTTCGTGCGCGCCTGCCGTTTCCCGCATCACAAGGCCGGTGTCGACCAGCTCGGGATCGGCAGTCGCGGTCGCGGCTCGGAGCCGACCGCCGCACCGGTCTGGGGCCTGGATCAGCAAGAATATTTCGCCTGCAGCGAACCCTGGCCGCTCACCCCGCAGGGCGAGCTTTTGCTCGGTGTAAAGATCGAAAGCCCGCCTGGGGTCGAGCATTGCGAGGAAATCTTGGCAATGCCTGGATTGGGGTTTGCCGAGCTTGGGCCGGGCGATCTGGGCCTCTCATTGGGATACACCAGCCTGCAACGGCGTCCCTACCCACCGGAAATGGAAGCCGCCCGGGCCAGGGTCTTCGCCGCCTGCCGCAAGAACAACCTCGCCTTCCTCGAAGGGGCGACACCGCAAACCATCGCCCAGCGCCTGGATGAAGGTGTTCGCGTCATTTCCGGCCACGATCCTGAGACGGCCAAGGTCGGCCGGGCGCACCAGAAGCGAGCAATGCCCGTCTGACGATCCGCGTCAGACGGCGATCACCACGCCGTCATGGCCGGGGTCGGCACCGCCATCCAGGCCATCATCGTGGATGCGGATGCCGTGTACGGCTGCGAAGCCAAAGCCGTAGGGGCTGCGGACGACGGGATAGCCCATCGCCTGCAGCTCACGCTCGACCTTCCACTGGATGCGATTGGAGACGTCGATCGTATCCGAAGTCGCCGAGAAGCGTGCGGCGTTCACCGCCTCGACCATGGTCATGTTGAAGTCGAGGGCGTTCAGGATCACGTGCAGCACGCCCATGGCAATCTGCGTCGCGCCGGGCGCGCCGATGATCAGGTGCGGCTTGTCGCCCTTGAAGAGGATGGAAGGCACGACCGAGCTGAAGCGCGCCTTGCCGGGGGCGATCGAACCGGCATGACCGGGTCGAGGGTCGAACACACCCATGCAACCGTTGTACATGAAGCCCAGGCCCGGCGTGACCACCCCCGACGGCATGCCGAGCGAATGGGTCATGGCGAAGCAGTTGCCGTCCTTGTCGAGGACGGAAATGTGGGTGGTGTCCTTGCTGACGGCTCCCGAATTGAAGCGCGGCACATGCGCCTTCACGCCGCGCCGGATCTCGTCGGCCATTTCCCGGGCGTAGTCCTTCGAGGTGAGCTTCTCGATCGGCACCTTGACGAACTTCGGGTCGCCGACATGCGCATCCTTGTCGATCGTCGCCCGCTTCATCGCCTCGGAGACGAGGCGGACATATTCCGCCGAATTGTGCTCGAGCTCGCCCAGCACAAAGTTCTCGAGGGTGTTCAGCATTTCGATCAACATTACGCCGCCGCCCGGAGGCTGATTGGTCGAAACCCTGTACCCGCGGTACTCGCCCCAGAGCGGGGCGTTGCGCACGGTCTTCCAGGTCTCGAGGTCGGCGATCGACAGAAGCGCGTCGTTCTTCCGCATATCCTCATCGATCGCCCGTGCGAGTTCGCCCGAGTAGAACACTTCGGCGCCGCCCTTGGCGATGGCGCGCAAGGTCTGGCCATAGTCGCGGTTCACGACTGTATCGCCCACGCGCTTGGGCGTGCCGTCGGGTCGGCAATAGAGCGCACGGGCGGCCGGGAACACAGTGATGCGCTCATGATTGGGCGCACGGCCGAAGGCCCCCTCGTCGGCCCACCAGAAATGGACATGTGGGCGCACGGTCCAGCCATTCTCGGCCCAATGGATGGCAGGTTCGACGATTCGCGACCAGGGAAGGCTGCCGTGCTCCTGGTGCGCCTCATAGTACATCCTGAGGTTTGCCGGGGCGCAGATCGACTTGTAGCCGATGTCGTTCACTCGGCCTTTCAGGATGAAGCCATAGCCATCGCGTGCTTCGCCCTCGATCAGGTTCGCCCACATCTCCGGCTGGGCCGCAAGCGGCGCCGGTGCATGCGCGTCGATGTAGCCGTGGACCTTTTTGCCGGGCATGTAGATGCCGCAACTGCCGAAGCCCGCGATGCCGCACATCAGCGGATCGACCACGCCCTGCACCAGCGCGCAGGCGATTCCGGCATCGATGGCGTTGCCTCCCTCGCGCAAGGCATCGGCCCCCGCTTCTGCTGCTTCGGGTTGTGGAGCCACAATCATTGCCTGCTTCTGATAACGCACTTTGCCGTTCCTCCAACTTCGTTGGCCGCACTCAATCCCAACCGTTGCGCTTGCGCAACGCAGCCGTCACCGGCGCCTGGGCGAAGCCCTTGGCCGCAAGCGCCGGCAGCCATGCGGCAAGCGCCTGCAAGGTGTTCTCGTGCGGATGGCCGATCGCAATGGCGACACCCTGGCGGCGCGCCACCTCTTCCGTCTCAGCAAGCTGATGCTTCACGGCCCCCAACGATTCGTCGTCATCGAGGAAGACGTTGCGTGAAACAGTGGGCACGCCGAGTTCCTGCGCCAGGGTCTCGCCAACCGACTGGGCGGTCGTGCGTGAATCGAGGAACAGCAGGCCGCGCGCCTTCAAGAGACGCAGAACGACTCCCATGGCGGGCCGCGAGGTCGTGAAGCGGCTGCCCATGTGATTGTTCACGCCGACATAGCCGTCGAAACTGTCGAGATCGGTTGTGGCCCGCTGGCGAATCTCGTTCTCGCTGAGCGACGTCAGTAAGGCGTTGGGGCCGGGGTCGGCATGGCCCATCGGTTCCATCGGCATGTGCAGCATCAGTTCGTTACCATGCGCACGGGCTGCCTTGGCCTGCTCTTGCAGGTTCTTGGCATAAGGCAGGAACGAGAGCGTGATCGGCCCGGGAAGCTCCCAGGCCCGCTTCGAGCGTGGCCGGTCGAGACCGACGTCGTCGATGACGATGGCGATCAAAGGCCGAGCGTAGAGATCGCCAAACGGCACGGCGTTGCGACGCCAAGCCGGTCGTTCACTCGCCGCAACTGCCGCAACCCGTGTGGGCTTGGGCGCCTTGTGCGCCGGTTCCTCGATCGTTGCCCGCGTCTGCCCGGGTTCGGTTTCCGTATATCCCGGCAGGCCGGGGATATCGTCGATGCGTGCATACTTGTCGGCAGGTTGCTGTTGGTGGCCCTCGCGTTTCATTTCCCTCAGCGCGTCCTTCACCAGGCGCTCGCGATCGAGCGAATCGAGCCTGCTTGCAAGCCATGACGTGGCCAGGAAACTGCCGACGAGCAACACGACAACACCCGCAACAACCGAATGCCAGCGGTGGGCCTGCATCCAGTCGAGGAGGCCACGAGAGCGCCAAACCAGCCGATCGCGCCAGGTGGCGGCGGACTTCGGACTCCTTCTGTTCGCCTTCCTACTTCTGTTCTTCCTAGATGCCATCTGAAATTTTGGCCTTAACCCTTTGGTGTGTCGTCACTATTCTGCCTTAGTTCAGAGGCGCCGACAAAATATAGGTTACAGCCCGTCCAAGCTCTTCACCACGCAGATGTCGGTGTTGCCGGCACGGCCGGACTCGCGCTTGAAGCCCAGGCGCTCGGTGAGTTCGAGCATGCGGTGATTCTCGCGCAAGACGTAACCGATCACCTGCTTGATGCCACGGCTGCGCGCATAGTCGAGAACATGATTGAGCAACAACGCGCCATAACCTCGCCGTTGCCGGTCAGACGCAACGATCAGCGCGAACTCCGCCTGTTCGAAGTCCGGGTCGGCAGCCAGGCGTCCG
Source organism: Pseudomonadota bacterium (assembly GCA_018242505.1). GTDB lineage: Bacteria > Pseudomonadota > Alphaproteobacteria > Reyranellales > Reyranellaceae > Reyranella. The sequence continues at coordinate 33,288 of JAFEBU010000014.1, read as the reverse complement.
ACACCCAGAAGCTCCTGACCATCGAGCAACAGGAAAGCCATCTCACGGTCATAGTCGATCTGGGTGAGGCGCGCCGCCATCTCATGGCTGAGTTCACGCAGCGGACCGAAGAAACGCAAGCGGATATCTTCCGCAGTAAGGCGCTTCGTGAAGGCGTCGATCAACGCCTCATCCTCCGGGCGGATCGGCCGGATGTGCAGGCGTTGGCCGCGATGTTCGATATCCGTCTCGAGCTCGACGGGGTAAGGCCGGATGGCGAAGCGCCCCGCGCGCTCCTGCCCTGTCGGCCGGCGTACGACGATGCGGGCGTCGAGCGCGATCACACCGACCGCGTCGACCAGCAGCGGATTGATGTCGAGCTCGGCGATCTCGTCGACATCGGCAATAAGTTGCGACAGCCGGATCATCGCCTCTGCCACAGCCCTCCTCGCCGCTGGCGGCCGATCGCGATAGCCGCGCAGCAGCCGATCGACGCGCGTGCGCGACAGGGCGCTCTCGGCCAGCACCGGGTCGAGCGGCGGCAAAGCGAGAGCCTTGTCGTCGATCACCTCGGCTGCCACACCGCCATGCCCGACCATCAGGATCGGCCCGAACACCGGATCCTCGGCTGCACCCAGGATCAACTCGACGGCATCCGGCCGCTTGATCATCGGCTGCACCACGAAGCCGTCGATGCGCGCCTGCGGGGCCTTTGCCCGGGCCTTGGCGATCATCTCGCGCACGGCGTCACGCACGGCCTGTTCCGACGCCAGGTCGAGCGCCACGCCGCCAACGTCGGATTTGTGCGTGATGTCTCGCGAGAGGATCTTGACCGCGACTGGCAGGCCGATAAGCGCCGCAGCAGCCACCGCTTCCGCGGCATCGCGCACGGTTTCCGTCGGCACCACGGGAATGCCGTAGGCAGCCAGCACGCGCTTGGATTCGGGTTCGGTGAGCAACTGCCGTTTGTCGGCCAACGCGCTCTCCACGATCGAGCGCACCATCGCGGTATCCGAACGCGCCTCGGGAACGGAAGGTGGCGTGCGCTGCAGGGCGCGCTGGCCGCGACGATACTCGATGATATGCATGAAGCCGCGCACCGCACGTAGCGGCGTGTCGAATGCGGGGATGCGCGACTCGTGCAGGGCCCGACGGCCTGCTTCCGCATCGGGTCCGCCGACCCAGCAGCCGATCACCGGCAGCATGCGCCGGCCCGCCGAGCCTGCGACAGCACGGGCCACCTCCTCCGACGACGCCAGCGCCGTAGGCACGTTCATGGCGAGCACGGCCCCCACGCCGCGATCGGTAGCGAGAATGTCGAGAGCTGTGGCGTAGCGGGCGCCGTCTGCGTCACCCACGATGTCGACAGGATTGCCCTGCGACCAGATGCGTGGCAGGCGCTTGTCGAGTGCCTCGATCGTCGCGGGCTGCAGTGCCGCAAGCTCGCCGCCCTCGTCCATGAGGAGGTCGGTGGCGATGATCCCCACACCGCCGCCATTGGTCAGGATCGCGAGCCGCTCCGTGCGGGGCACCAAGCCATGCCCCAGCGTCTCCGCAGCGTCGAACAGCTCACCGAGGCCGGTCACGCTGACCAAGCCGGCACGCGCAAAGGCCGCTTCGTAGACCGCCGCCGAGCCCGCCATTGATCCTGTATGCGAGGCAGCTGCCTGGGCCGCCGCGGCGTGGCGGCCGGCCTTCAGCACAATCACCGGCTTCAGCCGGGCCGCACTGCGTGCTGCCGACATGAATTTACGGGCCTGCGTGATACCTTCGACGTACATCAGCACGGCGCGCGTGTCGTAGTCGCGCGCCAGCATGTCGAGCACGTCGCCGAAATCGACATCGGCCATATCGCCCATCGAGAAGAGATGCGAAAAGCCAATGCCCTGCGCCATGCCCCAGTCCACCAGACCCGCCAGGACGGCACCGGACTGGGCGATCGCCGCCAGCCGGCCGCTCCTCAGCTTGCCCGGGCCGAAGCTGCCATTGAGACCGATCTTCGGCGCCGCGTAACCGATGCAGTTGGGTCCGACGATGCGTAGCAGAAAGGGTCTGGCCGCTTCGAGAAGGCCACGGCGCCAGCGCGCATTGGTATCGGCAGCATGCGGGCCCTCGCCTGGGCCGGCGCTGATGACGACGGCGGTTCTGGTGCCGCGCCGGCCAAGCTCGTCGATCAGGCCGGGCACCGTGCCCGCCGGTGTCATGATGATGGCAAGGTCGGCTGGTGCAGGCAGCTCGGCGAGGCTGCGTAGCACCTTGCGGCCTTCGATCTCCCCGCCCTTGACGTTTACGAGATGCAGATCGCCCTTGAAACCGCCCGCCAGCAGATTGCGCGTCACGGCGGCGCCGACGCTGCCCGGCCGACGGCTTGCGCCGATGGCGACGACCGAACGCGGGGCGAGGAGTTGCTCGAGATTGCGAGTCGACACGATGCTAGAAGAGCGCCGGACCGTTCATCAATACAAGCCCCGAAACGATGACAAGGGCTGCGGCGACACGCCGCCTGCCGAAAGGTTCGCCAAGCAGCAGCGTGCCGATCAACGTGCCGAACAGGACCGATGTCTCGCGCAGCGCCGCCACATGCGCCATCGGTCCGGCAGCAAGGCCGTAGATCGCGATGCCGTAGCCGACGCTGGCAATCGCCCCGCCCAGCACACCGCGCCACCAGTTGATGCGCAGGTGAGACCATACCGCCGTTGGCCTGATCGCGAAGGCCAGGACGAGCAACCATGGTCCTTCGAGCACGCAGAGCCAGGCGATGTACCCGATTTTCTGCCCCAGCGCAGGTCCCGCGGCCCGAACGCCGAGCCCGTCGGCAAGGATATAGCCGGCGATGGAGATTCCCGTGAGCACGGCGAAGATCGTTGCAAGTCCATGCCGTCCACCCGGCCTCGGTGTGGCGAGCTGGATGGGGAATGCAAGAGCCACGAGCCCGAGGCTCAACAACAGAACGCCAAGGATATCCTGTGGGCGCAGATGCTCGCCGACGAGCTGCCCAGACAAAATTGCGACCAGCAGCGGCCCCAACCCCCGGGCGATCGGATAGGTGTGGCTGAGATCGCCATAAGAGTAGGCCTTGAGCAGGAACGTGTAGTACGCAAGGTGGATCGCCACAGAAAGCGCGATGAATTTCCAGGCGCCCGGCTCGATCATGGGTAGGAACGGCACCGCGGCGAGGCCCATCGCCGTGCCGGTGGTCATGATCACCCCGAAGGTCGCGAGCCGATCGGAGCGATCGGACTTCAGGAGTGCATTCCAGCTCGCATGCATGAGGGCTGCCACCAGCAGCAGCCCGACGATCAGCGGGGAGACGACCATAGGTGCGCGATCACCGCGCCTTGTAGTCCGAATATTTGACGTTCACCCGGACATGCACGGGGGTGTCGTCTCGATAAAGATCCTCGTCGGCACGGATCAGCACCGGGAACCAGTTCTCTTCGCCAACCTGATCGCGGCGGATCTCGTAGCGCATCGGCCCGATCGGATAGGCAGCCGCCCGGCCGCAACTCCGGAGAACGGCTGCACGGCCCGGCGACACCCAGACACGCCCGATGAAGCCGCGCAGGGGCGCCTGGTCATTACGTGGCAGAAGATCGAAGACGCTGGCATTGTAGTTGCCCAGTTTCTGGCGCCCTGAATAGACCGCGTCCTTCTCGGCCACTACATCCGGCCCGAGCGCGAATGGCGGCGTCATGACGAACGTATCGATATCCTTGGTGGGAAGCTGGAGGCGCTTCAACGTGTTGACGGCAGGCTCGACCGGCTTCGCAACGCGCGCGCCCATGGCGCCGAAGCCGACGTCGAAGGACTGGTGGAAATCGCCGTCGACACTATCTCCCTGCACGGTCTGGACGCTGACTTCGACCTTGTAGCCGAAGGTCGAAAAGACCCTGGCAAATCCTGCTTCCCTGGACGCCACTATGCGCGTGAATCCAAGGGCGCTCATCCGCGACGGCGCGTCCCTGTCGATCGGCTCCATGCCGGAGTTGCAATCGACCTGGGCGAAGGCCGGCAGCGCCAGCAGCAGCACGGAGACAAGGGCAGCGACATGGATCATGGCGACAGCTTAACCCCACACTGACCATGAAGTCATCGCGTCGTCGCCGATCGTCGGATCAGGCCTTCTTGTCCGCGATAGAGAACATGTCCCGTTCGCCGAGATCGGCGCTGCGGCGACGCTCCAGCTCCTGATTGTAGCGCCGCAGCGCATATTGCTCGGAGAGGTAACCTACGATCGAACGGTCGGTCGACGAGGCGAGAACCGGCAGGGTTTCGACCTCCTTGTCCTCGAAGCGCCCCAGCGCGGTCCGGACGTTCTCGTAGGGCAGCAGGAATATGTCGGGATCGGCTGCCAGGTCACGGGCAAAACGGGTCTCGAGCTTGTCGTTCAGCTGGGGATCATGGACGTCGCTGCTGTCGAGCGCACCGGTGTAGATCCCTTTGTCCGACACGACGAAGACATGCCAGGCCGTACCGGGTGGAAATTTCTCCCGCAGCTCCTTCAAAGGCGTGTTTTCCGGGACGACCTGGGCATCGGTGCGCATCAGGCGGCCGACCGAAAGATCGGCCAGCCAGCCGATATCGTGAGGGCTGCGAACGCCGATGCCACGCTGGTGGAAACGCCAGGTCGAGAACGAATATCCGAAGGTGAGGCGAACGATGCTCGAGGAGATCACCACACCGACCATCACCGCGACCATCATTGCGAAGCTGCCGGTTCCTTCCAGCACCAGGAACACCATGGTGAGCGGCGCGCCGATGACGGCCGCCGCCACGGCCCCCATGCCAACCATCATCAAGGCCGATTGCATGTCGCTGAGCGACGGCACCATGAGGGCCGCAATGCCGGCGAAGGTGCCACCGAACAGGCAGCCGAGAAAGAGAGACGAGCTGAACATGCCGCCGCGGAAACCGGAGCCGAGCGAAAAGGCTGAGGCGACCAGCTTGGCGAGCAGCAGGATCAGGAACGTCTTCAGGGTCACGTTGCGATCGAACATGAGCTGGATCGCGCCATGGCCGCTGCCCAACACCTGGGGCACGACGATCGCGATCGCCGACAGCAGGAGCCCACCGATCGCAGGTCGCAGCCATTGTGGCAAAGGCAGACGACGCAGTGCACGTTCCGCCCAGGTCACCGATTGCATGGCAAGCACGCTGAAGGCGGCGGCAAACACGCCCAGCACGGCGAACACGAAGTAGACCTTGAGATTGAAATGGAAGAACTGCTCGACGCTGAAAATCGGCTCGGGATCGATCAGGGCCCGCTGGGCAAAGGTTCCGGCGAGAGCCGCCGCCGCCACCGGCGCAAGCGCCCGTACCGAATAGGTGCCCAGGATCAGCTCGAAGCAATAGAAGGCGCCCGCAAACGGTGCGTTGAAGGCGGCAGCGATCGCCGCCGCAGAGCCTGCACCGACGAAGATGCGCTGGTCGTTACGCCGCAGACGGAAATACTGCCCCACCTTGGCGAGTATCCCCGAGCCCATCTGGGTATAGCCCGCCTCCATGCCGAGCGACGCGCCCGACGCATTCGACATAATGGTGGCAACCAGCAACCGGAGACTGTCGAACAACGACATAGTCCCGCCATGCAGAGCATTGGCCTCGATCGGATCGACGATCTCCTTGGGTCGCAGACGACGCATGACGATGGCGGAAAGGCCGATCACCAGCCCCCCGATCACGGGCACCAGGAGGATGCGCAGCGGGTCGACGCCGATGCCCGTGCTGAGCGTGCGCCCCTCCGACAGGTTGAAGCCGACGGTATGCAGCAGGTCAACCAGCCCGCGTAGGCCGGCCACCAGCGCCCCGATTACCGCTCCCACAACGCCACAGACAAAAATCTGCACCGGCTCGTTGGAGCGGAGGCGGCTTTGCATGCGGAAGAACCGACGCGCCTGTCCGACGAAGACGGAGCTGACCCAGTCCGAAAAAGTGCCTGCCGCACCCCGCGCGGAAGTCAAAACGCTCACAGTCTTCTTTCCTTCAGGCGCCGATTCCAGGAAAATAACCCGAACCCGGCAATAGGTGCCACGTGCTGCTTCTGATCGATAACTACGATAGTTTCACTTACAACCTAGTTCACTTTCTAGGCGATCTTGGGGCGCGCTGCGCGGTTCATCGCAATGATCAGATCACTGTCGAGGCGGCGATGGCGCTCAAACCCGACGGAATCGTCCTGTCCCCAGGCCCCTGCACCCCCAACGAGGCCGGTATCTGTATGGATTTGATCAAGGCGGCCGCGCAAGCCCAGGTGCCACTTCTCGGCGTGTGTCTTGGCTATCAGGCGATCGGCCAAGTGTTCGGTGGCAAGGTCGTTCGGGCGCCAGCGCCGATGCATGGCAAGCTGTCGGGCATCGAACATAAAGGCCAGGGCGTGTTCGAGGATGTACCCTCACCCTTCCTGGCAACCCGCTACCACTCGCTGATCGTGGACGGAACAAGCTTGCCGCAGGAACTCGAGGTCACTGCCCGGACCGGCGATATTGTCATGGGCCTGCAACACAAGGCCCTGCCGGTCCATGGCGTGCAGTTCCATCCCGAGAGTATCGCTTCGGAGCATGGCCACAAGATCCTAGAGAACTTCCTCAAGATCGCGGGCGAGCACCCGACGCAGCAAAAGCAAAATGCGGCTTAGACTTTAAAATCCGCGGATCAAACTGTCTGGAAAAGAACCGGAAATCAAATAGTTACGGTTCGATCCCGAAGCCGGCCCGCTGGATGGCACGAGTGATGGCAGGCACATCTGCCCCTGAGGGCAGACGCATCTCACCGCTCTTGAGGTCGACGGAGATAGGCGCCGTGCCGGCGCCGGTCGCGGCACGGGTGACGGCCTTCACGCAACCGTCGCAATCCATGCCTGTGACCTTGAGGATCAGTTCTTCAGCCATGTGATATAGCTACGCGCCCTCCGGCCGAACCGGCAAGGGCAAAAAACATGGAGTCGAGGTGAGCGGCGATATCGACGATTTTCGCGGTCTTCTGGCGAAAGTGGGCAATGGGCAGACGCTGAGCGTCGATGAGGCCGAACGCGCCTTCGACATCATGACCAGCGGCAATGCGACGCCCGCCCAAATGGGCGCCTTCCTCATGGCGCTGAAAGTGCGGGGTGAAACTGCCGAGGAACTGGCGGGAGGAGCCCAGGTGCTGCGCGCGAAGGTTCAACGAGTGCAAGCCCCCAAAGGCGCAATCGATATTGTCGGCACCGGCGGCGACCATCACGGTACCTACAATGTCTCGTCCTGCTCGGCGCTGGTCGTCGCAGGCGCGGGAATTCCCGTCGCCAAACATGGCAACCGCGCCTTCACCTCGAAGTCGGGCGCGGCCGACGTGCTTGCAGCCCTCGGTATTAATCTCGATTTGCCTATCGAAACGCTCGAAAAGGCGCTGATCGAAGCCAATATCTGCTTTCTCATGGCCCCCAGGCATCACAGCGCCATGCGCAACGTTGCCGGTCCCCGAGCGGAGCTGGCCCCTTCCCGCACCATCTTCAATCTCCTGGGGCCGATGTCGAACCCGGCTCTGGTCAAGCGCCAGCTCGTCGGCGTCTTTGATCGGCGCTGGCTGAGGCCGGTGGCCGAGGCGCTGGGCCGGCTGGGACTGGAGCGCGCCCTGGTAGTGCACGGCCAGGACGGCATGGACGAGCTCACGATTACGACCCGGAGCTGGGCTGCGTCGCTGGAAAACGGCAAGGTGAGTGAGATCGAAATCGCCCCGGAAGAGATCGGCGTGACGCGCGCACCCATCGAACAGCTCAAGGGCGGCGATGCCCTCCACAACGCGGAGGAGATCAAAAAAGTGCTGGCCGGCGAACGCAACGCCTTTCGCGATATCGTGTTGTTGAACAGCGCCGCGGCGATCATGGTGGCGGGCAGAGCAAGGGATCTGAAAGAGGGCTTTGCCTTGGCGGCCCAGTCGATCGACACGGGCAAGGCTGCGCACGCCCTTGCCACCCTCAAGAGGATCTGCGCATGAGCGATACCCTCGCCAGGATCGTCGACGACAAGCGCCGCCACGTCGCGGCAGCCCGCGAGCGTCGGCCGCAAGGCGAAGTCGAGCGGGCCGCCCGGGCAATGGACGCGCCGCGCGGTTTTGCTCGCGCGCTGAAGACTGCGGTCGCCGCCGGTCGATATGGCTTGATTGCCGAGATCAAGAAGGCTTCTCCCAGCAAGGGGCTGATCCGGCCGGACTTCGATCCTCCCTCTCTTGCCCGCGCCTATGAGCGCGGCGGCGCCACGTGCCTTTCGGTGCTGACCGACGAGCCCTACTTCCAGGGGCGGGACGAGTTCCTGACCCTGGCGCGCAATGCCACGACGCTGCCGGCATTGCGCAAGGACTTCATGATCGACCCCTATCAGGTATTCGAGGCGCGAGCGCTTGGTGCCGACTGTATCCTGCTGATCATGGCCTGCCTCGATGACCAACTCGCAGCCGAGCTTGCGCGGCTCGCCCACCTCTGCGGCATGGATGTCCTGGTGGAGGTCCATGACGACGACGAACTCGATCGCGCGATCGGTATCGACAGCGACCTGATCGGCGTGAACAACCGCAACCTCAAGACCCTGGACGTCGACTTGGCAGTCACAGAGCAGCTCGCTCCAAAGGTGCCCAAGGACCGTGTGCTGGTGGCCGAAAGCGGGCTTGGCACACCGGCGGATCTGGCGCGCATGGCCAGGGTCGGTGCTTCGGCGTTCCTGATCGGCGAAAGCTTCATGCGCAAGCCCGACGTCGAAGGGGCTGTGCGCGCGATCCTGGCGAAGGCGGCATGAGCAAGACCCTCAGCCATTTTGATGCGCGCGGCAACGCACACATGGTCGATGTCGGCGTCAAGGACGAGACCGAGCGCATGGCTGTCGCCACGGCGAGCGTCGTCATGCAGCCTGCGACGCTCACCCTGATCAGGGACAGGAAAGCTGCCAAGGGCGACGTACTCGCCGTGGCGCAGCTTGCCGGCATCATGGCGGCCAAGCGTACGGCCGAGCTGATTCCACTTTGCCATCCGTTGTCGCTGTCGGCTGTCGAGGTGACGCTATCGCTCGATGCCGACCGCCATGCGGTTGATATCGAGGCGACCTGCAAGCTCAAGGGTCGGACCGGTGTGGAGATGGAAGCGCTGACAGCGGCGTCCGTTGCGGCCCTGACGGTCTACGACATGTGCAAGTCAGTCGACCGCGGCATGGTGATCTCCGAGATCAAGCTTTTGCACAAATCCGGCGGCAAGTCCGGAACCTTCGACAGAGATCGATGACATGCTGACTGTTCACGAGGCCCATGCCCGCGTGATTGCTGCTTTCGACCGGCTACCGGCCGAGCTGGTCTCGATCGCCGATGCCGCCGGCCGCGTGCTGGCGGCACCGCCCACAGCCCGCCTCACCCAACCTCCGGCCGACCTTTCCGCGATGGACGGCTATGCGGTTCGCGCCGCAGACATTCCGGCTGTGCCGACGACGTTGACGCTGGTCGGCCAGGCGCCTGCCGGCGGTTCTTATGATCACGCATTAAAGCCAGGCGAAACCGTGCGCATCTTCACTGGCGGTCCGTTGCCGATGGGGGCGGATTCGATCGTCATACAGGAAGACACCAAGGCCGAGGGGGCCAGGATCACGATCCTCGAGGCCCCGGCACCGGGACGACATGTCCGCAAGGCCGGCCTCGATTTCAGCGCGGGCGAGATGCCTTACTCCGCCGGACGGGTCCTCACGACACGCGACATCGCTCTTCTGGCCGCGATGAACCTGCCGTGGATCAGCGTCTACAGGAAGCCGCGCGTGGCGATCCTGTCGACGGGCGATGAGCTCGTGATGCCGGGCGAGCCGGTGGGCCGCAATCAGATCGTCTCCTCTTCCGGCATTGCCGTCGCCGCCCTGGTCCGGAGCTGGGGCGGCGAGCCGACGCTGTTCGACATTGCCCGGGATGATGCGGCTCTGATCCGGGACCGTATCGCCGCCGGCGCGCAGCACGATCTCCTGATCACCCTTGGAGGGGCATCGGTGGGCGACCACGATCTCGTCCAGGACGCGCTGAAGGCGCTGGGGTTCACGATGGACTTCTGGCGTATTGCCATGCGGCCCGGGAAGCCTCTGATGTTTGCCGCAAGGGATCGCGCTCGTGTCCTGGGCCTGCCCGGCAATCCCGTCTCCACCATGGTCTGCGCCCTCCTGTTCCTGAAGCCAGCCCTCGAACGCCTATTGGGCCAGTCCGGCGCACTTGTGGCGAGCCAGCCGGCGCGGCTTGCGGTCGACGTCAATGCCAACGACACCCGCGAGGATTATGTCCGCAGCCGCCTCAGCCGCGCCCTGGACGGCACCCTCTCCGTCGAGCCGCACAAAATTCAGGACAGTTCGATGCTCTCGGTCCTCGCCATGTCGACAGCCCTGCTCGTTCGGCCCGCCCATGACCCCGCCCGCAAGGCGGGAGAGATGGTTCAAGTGATTGATCTTGCCGGCCTTCCTGGAGGGTATTGATCCCCAGCTTTCTCTGGAAAACTTGACCCGAATCAAGAACTAAACTAGAACATGTAGTGGGTTTCAGGATTTGTTCCGAAATCTGGTAGCTGGTTCGGGGAGAAGTCGGTGCTGACCCGCAAGCAAAATGAACTGCTGTTGTTCATCAACAAGCGTCTGAACGATGCCGGCGTATCGCCGTCCTTCGATGAAATGAAGGAGGCACTGCGGCTGAAATCGAAGTCCGGTATTCACCGGCTGATTACGGGCCTCGAAGAGCGCGGCTTCCTGCGCCGCCTGCCGCATCGGGCTCGCGCCCTGCAGGTCCTGAAGCTTCCCGAGGCGGCCGCGTTGCCGGCGGCCAACGTCACGCCTTTCCTGGCCGAGTCCCGGCGCCCGGGCATGGCCGAGCCACGCGAGGGCTTCGTGCCGCAAGTCGTCCGCGGCGAGCGTGTACCGCTCAGCGGCGTCTTCCAGGCCGCGAATGAAGCTCAGGCGCTCAGCCTGCCGCTTTACGGGCGCATCGCGGCCGGCACCCCGATCGAGGCCCTGCGCGACAACTCGACGACCGTCGACGTACCGGTATCCCTGCTCGGTTCTGGTGCGCACTATTGCCTGGAAGTACAGGGCGACTCGATGATCGAAGCCGGCATCCAGGATGGCGATATCGCCATCATCCGGAGTGCCGATATCGCCGAGACGGGCGATATTGTCGTCGCGCTGATCGACGACACTGAGGCAACGCTGAAGCGTTTGCGCAAGAAAGGCGCCTCGATTGCGCTCGAGCCGGCCAACGCCGCCTACGAGACACGGATCTTCGGACCGGATCGTGTCAAGATTCAAGGTCGGCTCGCGGGCCTTTATCGCCGCTACAACTGAGCAGCGGCAACGAAGAGGGCGCACGGCGTTTCGATGTCGCCCGCCCGGACATCGTTCAGGCTGCTTTCGCAAGGGCGCGGACAGGCCCCAGTTTCTCGACCGTGTTGAGACAGGCTGCGGCGGCTTCCCGGCCTTTGATGCGGAAGTGCTCGTGGAAGAACTTCCGATGCTCGGCGTGTTCATGGAATTGCTGAGGCGTGAGAACCGCGGAAATCACCGGCACTTCGACCTCCAACTGAATAGCCATCAATGCACCGATGACAGCGGTCGCGACGAATTCATGCCGGTAGATGCCTCCATCCACGACAAAGCCACAGGCGACGACGGCACCATACCGGCCTGTCCGGGCCAACAGCTTCGCGTGCAGCGGGATCTCGAAAGCCCCCGGGACCTCATAGAGATCGATCCGGTCCCTTGGGACGCCGCAACGGGCCATTTCTGCAAGGAACGCATCCCTTCCCTGATCGACGATCTCGCGGTGCCAGCAGGATTGAACGAAGGCAAACTGCGTCCTGTCGGCTCGCGTATCTGCTTTTTTTGGTGCCAAAGGCTTGTCTGACTGATTCATAGCTTCCTCACGTGACGATCGAGGCCAGAATCAGGGTGCACGAGCTGACGCTTCGCCCACAGGCCAACTTGTCGTCGGACCGCCGGAAAGCACAGACATCGCGCTCTCTTCCATCCGGACTGTTACCGTCGGCTTCGGGATTGCACCGAATCTGCTGACCCCGCCTCCCGGGAGAGAAGCGGGCGCTCGCGGGCTGATGCGATCACTCGCAATCACCGCCGGTGGGGACTTCCACCCCGCCCTGAGAACGCCTGTTCCGGGACATCCCGGAACACCGACAGCCTTCTTCAGAAGCCGGCCGTTTGCAAATCGCCTCGTTGCATGGCCGCCATGCTGCCCGAATGGTATCGTGCCACGCATGACGCTGGAGCAACTCCGTGTTTTCGTGGCGGTCGCCGAACGTCAGCACATGACGCGCGCTGCCGAGTCGTTGCACCTGGCGCAGTCGGCTGTTAGCGCAGCCATTGCCGCGCTCGAAACGCGGCACGGCGCCAGACTGTTCCATCGGATTGGGCGTGGCATCGAGCTGACCGAAGCCGGAACCCTCTTCCTGGACGAGGCACGTGCCGTCCTGGCGCGGGCCGAAGCGGCCGAACTGGTCCTGTCCGAGTTGGGCGGCCTGCAACGCGGCACGCTGGCGATACACGCCAGCAAGACGATCGCAAGCTACTGGCTGCCGAGGCATCTCGTCGCCTTCCGGCGCGCCTATCCAGCGATCGACATCCGATTGAGTGTCGGCAACACCGCCCAAGTTGCTGCCGCGGTTCACGAAGGGTTGGCCGAGCTCGGTTTCATTGAGGGCGCGGTCGACGATTCGATGCTCGCTGCAATCGAAGTGGCACGCGACCAACTCGTCGTCGTTGTCGGCTCGGATCACCCCTGGTCTTCGGCACATCGAGTCGAGTTGGCGCAGCTTGTCGACACGGAATGGGTGTTGCGCGAGCCTGGCTCCGGTACGCGCTCCGAATTCGAGGCGGCGCTCGAGGCCGCCGGCGTCCCCTCGACACGCCTCAAGGTCGCCCTAGAGCTGCCGAGTAACGAAGCCATCCGGGCTACCGTCGAAGCTGGCCTTGGCGCCACAGCCATTTCAGGTTCTGTCGCCGCCCCCGGCCTGGAAGCGGGCCTTCTCCATCAGGTCAAGGTCGCGTTGCCGGAACGGGCATTCTACGCTGTACAGCACATCGAACGTCACCGGACGGCTGCGGCGGAACGCATGCTCGCCATCATGGGGGTGGCCGCAGGGGCCGATCGCCCGCCGGCGAAGGTCAGGCAATACCGATCAGGTGGATCAGGCCGAAGCTCATTGCGCCGAGCACGATCAGCGACAGGGTAACTGCGACGGTTACCCGACCGCCGGCTTGGGCCACGCTCCGCAGGTCGGTCGAAAGGCCGAGCGCCGCCATGGCAATGATGGTCAGCCAGTTCGCCGCGAGAGCAGTCGGCGCCAGGACGAATTGCGGCAATAACCCGAGAGATCGCAGAAGCGCTAGCAGCAGAAAGCCAATGATGAACCAGGGCACCAGCTTATGCAGTCCCGGGCGCGTTTTCTTCGGACGGTCACCGGTCGCGGCGTCCTGGGACGACGCGTCGGCCTGATCGCGCAGCCGACGAGTCAGCAAGGTCAGCAACAGTACGACTGGCCCCAGCATCAGAACACGCACCAATTTGACCAAGGTGCCGATCTGGACCGCGATGGCGCTGACTGGTGCGGTCGCTGCCAGCACCTGCGGCACAGCGTAGACGGTGAGCCCCGCCAGCACGCCGTACTGCAGATGACTCATGTCGACAAAATCCGGCAGGAACGGAAGCCCCAGGACGACGACGACACCCAGGACGGCAGTGAAGGCAATGGAAGCAGCGACATCCTCGCCGGTGGCGCCGATCACAGGGGCTACCGCCGCAATCGCGGAGTTCCCGCAAATCGAATTGCCGCAGGCGACCAGAACCGCCATTCGATGCTGCAGCCCAAGCAGGCGACCGATCCCGTAGCTTGCCGTGATGGCCACAATGACGATGGCCATGATTCCCACCAGCAGGGCCGGTCCCGTCGCCAGGATCGTCGCGGCACTGAGCGAAGCGCCGAGCAGCACCACTGCCACCTCGAGCAGCGTTTTTGCGCAGAAGGAAATGCCCGCGAAGGCCCGCTGGCTCGGTGTCCAGACGGTACGCACGATCGTACCGACCAGGATCGCCAGCACCAGCGCCTCCAGCCAGGCACGGCCGAATATTCGGCTCTCGACCTCCTCGAGCACCATGGAGGCGATGGTCACCGCGACACAAAGGGCGACACCGGGGAGCAGCCGCATCGCCAATCCGACGGGGCGTTGCTGCGGGGCGGCAGAGGCATTGGAAGAAGCGGCCGACGTTACCATCACACTCTCAAGTAAAATTTGCCGCCTAAGATCACCGGTACGCTCGGATCCTTCCAATTCAATCCCGCGTTCGTATCAATCTGTTTTTTGGATTGATTGCCGACTATCGCCAATCCTTGATCAGCATCGTGAAGTTGTGGCGGTCTCCACGATAATAGGAGACGGTGCAGAATACAGGATTGTCTTTGCCGGCATAGTAGGTCCGCTCGCCCTCCAGCACCGGAACGCCAACATCGACACCTAGGTCTCCAGCGAAACGCGGGTCTGCCAACCGCGCCGCAATCACTTGCTGGACACGGTCGATCTTGCAGCCATGGAAATCGTTGAGGACGGCAGCAAGGCTCATCTGGCGGATCTGCGCCTCCGCTTCGAGGAGGGGCATACCGATCGCGAGGGGCAGGAAACTGTAGATGAAAACGATCGGACCGCCTTCAACGAGGCCGAGGCGCTCCAAGGCAACGACACGATCCTCTGCTGTGAGCCTGAGCCGCGATGCGATCCTGGCGGGCGCCCTTTGTATGTGCTTGCGTAGCACACGAACCTCATTGCCTCCCCGACCACGGATCGTGGCTTCAAGCAACTGGCTTGGTTCCTGCTCGGTGCGACCCTTTGCTGGGCCGACATAGAACGTACCGCGTCCTTGCTCCCGACGGATCACGCCGTCGCGCTCGAAAAGCCGCAGTGCCTGCTGAATGGTCGACCGGCTTACCGCGAAGTCGGCACACAGCTCGGCTTCCGACGGCAGACGGTCTCCGGCATGCATGTCTCGCTCGAAACGCGCCTCGAGCAGGATCTTGATCGTCACGTACTTGGGAACTTGCGACTGCATTGCCGCTTTCGTAGAGTTGTATGGTTGACCGGACAAGATGACATCCATACTTTGCCAGAGTTGAGCATGCAGCAGAAGTCACGTCGCACCCTTCTCAAGGCCACGCCAGCGGTCCTTCTCTTTCCAACCATTGTTCGAGCCAGGGAAGCGTGGCCCACTCGCCCTATCCGCTGCGTCGTGCCGCTGCCACCGGGCGGTGGAACGGATGCCGTCGCGCGACTTGCCATGCAGCATCTATCCGAGGCGCTCGGTGTTCCTGTCGTGGTCGATAACAAGCCAGGCGCCGGTGGGACGATCGGCAGTGATATGGTCGCCCATGCAGCGCCCGATGGATATACCGTGGGCATTGCCACCTCGAGCAGCCATGCTGCTGCGCCGGTATTCCGCAAGGACCTCCCCTACGATCCGGTGACATCCTTTACCGCTGTGACGCTGCTGGGCACGACGCCCTATATCCTTATCGGCGGCCCTTCAGCGGGAGCGAAGGATCTGCCGGCTTTCATTGCTGCTGCGAAAACCCAACCCGGCAAGCTGGTGTGCGCATCGTTGGGCGTGTCCACACTGGGCTATCTGCTTACGAGAAAATTCGAGTTGATCGCGGGGATCGACCTGATCGACGCTCCCTACAAGGGATCAGGTCAGGCCTATCCTGACCTGATGAACGGCACGGTTGCCGTGATGCTCGACAATCCTTCCGGCTCGGCCGGCTTGGTGCGAGAGGGCCGCCTCACTGCTTTTGCCGTCACCCAGCCTTCCGCAACCTTGCCCGACGTGCCAACGTTCGACAGCTTTGGGATCAAGCCATTCGACGATGTCTTCTGGTACGGCCTTGTCGCACCGGCGCGCATGCCGTCCGAAATCGCCGAGCGCATGCAGCAGGTTCTGGCGCAGGGTTTCCTCTCCGATCCAGGGCGTTCGAAAATGCGCAATCTCGACGTCACACCAGTCGTCTCGACACCGAAAGCATTCGCGGAGACCATGGCACGCGACACGCGCAAATGGCGCGATCTGGCCGACCGGCTCGGCATCAAGCCGGAATGAGTTTCAGGATCAAGGAGCCCTTCCCATGGATGGCAGCACCGCCCCCGTCTATCGCGTGAACGAGCTCACGCCAGATCCCAGCGTCACCTTCGATCCGAAGGTAACCAAGGCCTATGTCACCTACGCCCATCGCATTGCCGCCCGCGACCTGGTGAACAGCAGTGTCGGGGGGATGGTCATTCGCGTGCCGCATCCCGACTATGCCGATGGCGTCTGCTACGCCAAGCCGCAGGGCGTCAGCCTGGAAGAGGTCGAGGCAGAGGACCTGGTGATCACCGACATCCCTTACGGCCGTATCCTGCAGGGCGAGCGGGCCACTACAGTCGGGCACCAGATGAATCGCGAGATTCTGCGGCTCCGCCCCGATGTGAACTGCGTGATCCATCTGCATCACGACGAGACCATCGCCTTTCTTGCCGCCGGCTTCGAAAAGATCCGCTCTTTCAGCCTCACCTTCGGCTATCTCATGCAGAAGCCGGCGCACTACCTGCCGGCCAGCATCAATGTCGAGGAAGATGTCGCACCCATCAAAACATTCATCGCCGACACCAACTGCATCATCATGCGTCGGCACGGCTTTACCGTCCTCGGCCGCACGGTGTCAGAGGCCTATCACCGGACGTGCGTCCTGGTGAGCGAAGTAAAGCGCAACATCATCGTCGAGACATTGTGCGGTATTACCGGCAAGACGCCGGAATACATCTCGGACGAGGAGTTGTCCTACATGGCCAAGCACGGTGACGCCGTGATGTATCCCGGCTTGATCAAAAACAAAATCTGACGTCGATGCGAGGCGCAGCTCAGGCCCCCGGCGCTCTCATCGCCATTCGACGACTGGAACTGTAGGGTACCCACGGACGATCGCCTCTCACGGCATTGGAGGTCAGGCGACGGACGCCCGCTTCATCGAGCCAGAGCGCCTGAGCGCCCTCGTGCCAGGCACTGCGCCGATCGATCACCAGCCGTGGTCCACGGCAATGGCCGATCGCATCCACCGTCGAGAGCACGATGTCGGCGCTGGCGCAGGCCTCGGCCAGATGACGCTCGTTGCTGACCAGCGCGACATGCCAGGGGCCCTTTTGCCAACGGCAAAGACCTGCGGCACAGCCAAGGCCCAGTGCCTGTTCCTCGGCGCTTGCGTTCCATTTGTGTGCTCCCCCTTGGCCGCTGCGGCGCGCCCATGCCTGGGTGACGAAGCGGTCGGTGCGCCGGGAGGCAACCTGAAGCGTTCCATGGCGGTCGCGCAGGCCGAGGACGCGCCCATCCTCGCTCATCAGCAGATCCGGCGGGCGGCCGGGACTTAGCGTCAGCGCAATCACAATCACGGGCAGCCCGGCCAAACGCCAACGGCGGCGCCACAGGCAGAGCCACAGCCCGCCCAGCGTCAACAACCAAAGGCTGGCGCCGGGAAGCGACGAGACCAGCATGGCTGCTTGCGGCCACGCGGCCACGTGAGCGGCGATCGCGTCGAGCCCCTCGATCCCCCACCCCATGGGGACCAGCGCGACCTTCTCCCAGCCGAACGGCATCAGAAGCATGGCGAGCAGGCCCCACGGCATGATCCAAAATCCGGTCAAGGGAACGCCCAGCAGGTTGGCGACAACGCCCAAGAACGACAGGCGATTGAAATGATAGGCGGCGAAGGCACCGGTCGCGACCGAGGCGACCAGCGTCGTTGCAAGGCTGGCCCCGAAGCCGGCCAACAGGCGCCAAAGCCAACGATGCTTTGTTGCCTCGATACGCTCCTGCCATCGCCTCCGCCATCCCGCGGCCGCTTCCCAGGCGGCGATCAGGGCGACGACAGCGGCAAACGACATCTGGAACGAAGCTCCGGTCAGGGCGTCAGGAGCGGCGGCGAGCACGATGATGGCTGACCAGGCAACCAGCCGCAGCGAGAGTGCTGTCCGGTCGAACAGGATTGCCAGAAGCGCGAAAGCCGCCATCGCGCAGGCGCGCTGTGCCGGCACGGGCGCCCCGGCAAGTGCCGTGTAGAAAAATGCGACCAGAAGCGCCACGACGGCCGAGATCTTCTTGGCATCGATGCGCAAGGCGACGGGTGGGGCGAGCGCGATGCCGTAGCGCAGGAGGCCCATTACCAGCGCCACCACGAACACGATATGCAGGCCGGAAATCGAAAGGATGTGGGCCAGTCCCGAGTCGCGCATGGTTTGGTTGATGTCACGCGTAACCGCCGTCTGCTCGCCCGTCAGCAGTGCGGCCGCCACCCCGCCTTCCGGTCCGGGCAAGGCCCTGAGAATGCGCGCGGTGATCTTGGCCCGCAGACCGTCGACCGTGCGCACAAAGCCACTAGGCCGACCATGTTCGATCACCACCGCCGGCGCCAAGGCATAGCCGACGCCGCCAATCTGCTGGTACCAGGCGACGCGCTGGAAATCGAAGGCGCCTGGGGCCGCAGGACCTGCCGGAGGCGAGAGGTTGGCCAGGACCAGCAGCCGGTCGCCCACACCGATCGGAGGTGCGCCACGCGTCAACGACACCCGAACTCGAACAGGTGTCAACTCCGGTGGCGGCGCACCGCGTCCCTTCAACCGCACGGCTTCGAGCACCACGCGCGCACTTTCCGGGAGGCGTTGCACGTCGGCGATCCGCCCCTCGACATTGATGCTGTAAAGCGGCCGGCCCAGCACCGGCGCGGCGAGATCGGCAGTACGCCAGGTCGCGAGACCGAAGCCTGCCGAAGCAGCGACGAGTCCGATGCACAGAGCGCGGATTGCCGTACCGGCCGGTGTCAGAAGGGTTGCCGAGAAGCTCGCCAGAACAAGCGCGGGTCCGAGCCACAGCGCAGGCTCGCTCGGCAGTTCAAAATAGATCGCGATGCCGAATCCCATCGCCACCGGCAGCCACAACATCCAGCGACCGCGCTCGGCATCGAGCTGCCCCAAAATCCAGGTGCGTGCCCCCAACACGCGCTCTCCCCTCACCGTCAGCCCCAGATCTGCCAAGCGCCCGTCTGTCGCGGTTTGACAGATACCAGACGCTCGCCTACCTACGGCGCACTTTTCGGCCTAATTGCGGCAAAACCCGCACCATCCTGCACCAATGACTGTCGTCACCCGCTTCGCTCCTTCGCCGACCGGCTACCTGCACATTGGTGGCGCCCGTACCGCGCTCTTCAATTGGCTGTTCGCCCGCCATCACGGCGGCAAATACCTGCTGCGGATCGAGGATACCGATCGCGCACGCTCGACCCTGCCTGCGATCGAAGCCATTCTCGACGGTCTCTCCTGGCTTGGCCTCAACTGGGACGGCGACGTCACTTACCAGTTCGAGCGCGCCAGCCGCCATGCCGAGGTGGCGCGTCAGATGCTGGCTGAGGGCAAGGCGTACTACTGCTATGCCTCGCCACAGGAGCTGGAGGAGATGCGCGCTGCGCAGCGCAAAGCAGGCGTACCCATGCGTTATGACGGCCGCTGGCGTGATCGCGATCCGAAGGATGCGCCGCCCGGCGTAGCGCCGGTCATTCGGCTCCGGGCACCGCAGAGCGGCAAGACAATCATCCAGGATGCCGTGCAAGGCGAGGTCACCGTCGATAATGCGCAACTCGACGACATGATTTTGTTGCGTGCCGATGGCACGCCGACCTACATGCTGGCCGTCGTCGTCGACGATCAGGATATGGGCGTCACGCACGTGATCCGGGGCGACGATCATTTGAACAATGCCTTCCGCCAGCTCCAGATCATCAAGGCCATGGGGTGGCCGGAGCCGGTTTATGCGCACATCCCGCTGATCCATGGCGCGGACGGCGCCAAGCTCAGCAAGCGCCACGGCGCGCTGGGCGTCGATGCCTATCGGGACATGGGGTTCTTGCCGGCCGCGTTGCGCAACTACCTGTTGCGGCTCGGCTGGGGGCACGGCGACGACGAAATCATCTCGACCGAACAGGCGATCGAGTGGTTCGATCTCGCGGGCGTTGGCCGCTCGCCATCACGCTTCGACACGGTAAAACTCACCAACCTCAATGCGCATTATCTGCGCGCGGCACCCGATGCCGAGTTGCTGCCCCTGGTGCTGCCCAAGATCGAAGCAAAGATCGGCGGCACCATCGACGCAGCCGGCCTTCAGCGGATCGAGCGCGGCCTCGATGGCGTGAAGCAGCGATCGCGCACGCTGGTGGAACTTGCCGACAATCTCGTCTTCTATGCACGAAGCGGCGCGCCACCGATCACCGACGACAAGGCCCGCGCGCTCCTCACTCCCGAGGCCAAGGCGTTGCTGGCCAAGCTTGCGACAGCCCTCGAGGGCGAGCACGACTGGCGCGAGAAGCCAATGGAAGAGGCCGTGCGCCGCCTGGCCGACAGCCAGGGCGTGAAACTTGGCCAAGTGGCCCAGCCGCTGCGTGTGGCCCTCACCGGCTCAACCGTCTCGCCTGGTATCTTCGAGGTCCTCTCGGTGCTCGGCCCTGACGAGACCCGGTTGCGACTGCAGGCTGCCGGCGGATAGATCTTCGGCTGGCCCTGAAGAACGACGGTCGGGCATGCCGTTGCAAGTCTGCCATGGCGGTCGCTGCCGGCCGAATCACCACAAGCAGTCTGTTGATTCTTCCGATCATGATGATCCCTGAACGACTCGGGAACTCGGCGCAGCTCTCCCGCGAGCCGACTGCGCTGCTGTTGACGCCCCCGCCCTCTTCATGACGGCACTGGCTTACGTCCCTTTCCGCATCTCATTGCATTCGGTACGACCAACTGCACTTGTCACTTTTTTGCTACCGGTCATGTGGCCAGCACGGCGCTGACCAGGTCAGTCATTTGGACGCGCCCCGCGCTTTGCAACACTCCGCGAAATAGCGGCCCGGGGGCACAATTGCGCCATTCGGGGTGGCTTGTTAGGGTGCCGGCGAACCTGCAAATCGAGCCTGAAAGAGTAGTCATATGGCCAAATCGACCGCAACGCTGACCGACAACGAAACCGGCAAATCCTACGAATTCCCGATCATTCACGGCACGATCGGGCCTCGCGTGGTCGATATCCGCAAGCTTTACGGCCAGTCCGGGATGTTCACCTACGATCCGGGTTTCACCTCGACCGGCTCGTGCAGTTCCAAGATCACCTATATCGATGGCGACGAGGGCATCCTCCTCTACCGCGGCTACAACATTGCCGAACTCGCCGAGCAGAGCGACTTCATGGAGGTCTGCTATCTCCTGATGAAGGGCGATCTGCCGAACAAGTCGCAGAAGGAAAAGTTCGTCAAGGACATCACGAACCACACGATGGTTCACGAACAACTCAGCACCTTCTATCGCGGTTTTCGCCGCGATGCCCATCCGATGGCGGTGTGCTGTGGCGTCGTCGGTGCGATGGCGGCCTTCTATCACGACTCGCTCGACATCAACGACCCGCGCCAGCGCATGATCGCTTCCTACCGCCTGATCGCAAAGATGCCGACGATCGCGGCGATGGCCTACAAGTATTCGGTCGGCCAGCCGTTCGTCTATCCGTGCAACGACCTCTCCTATTCGGCCAACTTCCTGCGCATGCTGTTCTCGGTGCCGGCGGAAGAGTACGAGGTCAATCCCGTGATCGAGAAGGCGATGGACCGCATCCTGATGCTCCATGCCGACCATGAGCAGAACGCCTCGACCTCGACAGTCCGCCTTGCCGGCTCCTCCGGCGCAAACCCATTCGCCTGCATCGCCGCCGGCATCGCTTCATTGTGGGGGCCGAGCCATGGCGGCGCCAACGAGGCCGTCATCAACATGCTGCACGAGATCGGCGGCAAGCAGAACATTCCGGGCTTCCTGTCGCGCGTAAAGGACAAGCAGGATCACACCCGGCTGATGGGCTTCGGCCATCGCGTCTACAAGAACTACGATCCGCGCGCCAAGGTCATGCGCCAGACCTGCCACGAGGTGCTGACCTCGCTCGGCATCGAGCACGATCCGTTGCTCGAACTGGCCATGGAGATGGAGCAGATCGCGCTCAAGGACGACTATTTCATCTCGAAGAAGCTCTATCCCAATGTCGATTTCTACTCCGGCATCATTTTCCGGGCGATCGGCATACCGACCTCGATGTTCACCGTGCTGTTCGCCGTGGCTCGTACGGTTGGCTGGATTTCACAGTGGAACGAGATGATCGAGGATCCTGACCAGAAGATCGGCCGCCCACGCCAGCTCTACACCGGGCAGACCGAACGGCCTTACAAGCCCATGCACATGCGGGGCTGAACCGCCAGAGCCGGCGGAAAGGGAGCGATGATGGCGAAATCGTTCCACGGATCGCGCCGGGTTACGACCTGGGCGGTCGCGCAGAAGCCAAGGCCGATGCCGCGCGTGGTGCGGCTCGGCCGTGCGGCCAACGACAATGCGCGCCGACCCCGCCTCAAGGTAAGGTTATTGGTCGTCGCAATCGCGACGGCGCTCGTGATGGTGGTGCTCCACAGCTGGCGGCTGATTTGAACGGCCGACGACCCGACCAGCCCCCGCCCGCCAGCTATTTCCGTTCGATCAGTTCGATCTTGTAGCCGTCCGGATCTTCGACGAAGGCGATAACGGTGGTGCCAAATTTCACCGGGCCCGGAGCGCGCGTGACTTTGCCGCCCGCCTTGCTGACCTGCTCGCACATCCCGTAGACGTCCGGCACACCGACGGCCAGGTGACCAAATCCGGTGCCGATCTCGTAGGCCTTGTCCTGCTCCCAGTTATGGGTGAGTTCGACGACGCAATGATCCTTCTCGTCGCCGTAGCCGACGAAGGCGAGCGTGTACTTGCCTTCAGGAACGTCCCGCTTGCGCAGCATCTTCATGCCCATTGGACCGGTATAGAAGGCGAGCGACTTGTCGAGATCCCTCACGCGGATCATCGTGTGCAGCATGCGGTGGCTGGTGGCCGTATCGGGCATGGTGTTTCCCCTTACCTGTCACGGATCATCGCGGCAAACGTGGCCTCGGCCGCCACCTTGCCTTCGACGATCGCCTTGCCGGCGAATTTCCAGACGTTGGCGCGGCTTTGCACCTTCGCCACATGGAGCTCGAGGCGGTCGCCGGGCACGACTGGCCGGCGAAACCGTGCCCCGTCGATCGACATGAAGTAGACCAGCTTGCCCTCGGAGTCGGAACCGAAAGTCGAAACCACCAGCACGGCCGCTGTCTGTGCCATCGCCTCGACGATCAATACGCCCGGCATAACAGGCTCGGACGGAAAATGGCCCTGGAAGAATGGCTCATTGATGCTGACATTCTTGATGCCGATCGCGCTTGCATCCAAGCGCATCTCGATCACGCGATCCACCATCAGCATCGGATAGCGATGGGGAATCATCTGCAAGATGCGCCTGATGTCTGCCGCCGTAGCGGCTGTGGTTGCGACGCTGGTCTTGTCGGTCTGCATATTCATGGCAGCGCCGTCCCCCTCAGAAGCGGGTCCCGAAGCTGAAGCGGATGGCCTGACGCCTGTCGTAGGGCTGATCAGCGATCGGTATCGTGTAGTCTATACGGATCGGGCCGAATGGCGAAAACCATTGCACGCCAAGGCCGGCGCCGACACGCATTGATCCGTTGTCGAGGATGTTGGTGCCGGCTTGCGGAATTGCACCCCACAGCGACCCGACATCGACGAATGCCTTGCCGACGACGCCGATCTCCTTCGGGAAGCCGAGCGGAAAGCTCAATTCCCCGATCCCGGTATAGTAGTACTGGCCACCCAGCGAATCGCCCGTGGTGGCGTCTCGAGGGCCGATACCGCCGACCGCCCAACCTGGAAGTGAATCGCCGCCGATGAAGAAGCGGTTGGTGAGGCGCAGGAGCGTATTGTTGAGTGGGGCGATATAGCCCACCGACCCGCTGATCGAGGCGACGAAGTCTTCGACAATCTGCTGATAAACGGTCGCGTCCGCCGTGGTGCGGAAGTAGTAGTTGTCGCCCGGCGGGCCCGCTACGGCGATGGTGTTGCGCAGCAGGAACCCCTTGGTTGGATTGAGCCGGTTATCGCGAGTATCCCAGGCCAGCGTCTCCGAGAGTTCCGACGTCAGCGACTCGCCTGCCTGCGATTGGACCACCGGGGAGGCAAAAAACTGCACATTATAGATATTTGTGTCACGCAGCGTGTAGCGCACCGTCTGGCTTGTGTGCTCGGTGTAGGACCAGCCGGCGCGTAGCGCGAAGCCGAGGCTGGCGTCGCTGTAAGACGCGATGGCCTGGCGGTTATTCGAGGTCCGAAACACGTCGAAGCCGGCGGCGACCGGGCGGTCGAGGAAATAGGGCTCGGTGAAGCTGAGGTCGACCAAGCTGCTCAATGTTCCGAGCGACAGGCCGAGTCGCAGGTCTTGCCCCTTGCCCAAGAGGTTGCGCTCACGGATCGAGATATCGCCCAGGATGCCGCCCACGGACGAGTAGCCGGCGCCGAACGAGATTTCGCCGGTGCTCTGCTCTACCACCTGGACCTGCAGGTCGGTCTTATCCGGCGTCGAGCCCGGTGTTGCCGAGATATCGACTTTCTCGAAGAATCCGAGATTCTTCAGGCGCTGCTCGCTGCGTCGCACCTTGGCGGTCGAGAAGGCATCACCCTCGGCAAGACGAAATTCACGCCGGATCACCTTGTCCAGGGTTCGCGTATTGCCCGAGATATCGATGCGTTCGACGTAGACCCGCGGGCCTTCCTGAATGTTGAAAGTGATGTCGATCGTATGCGTTTCGCGATTTCGCCGGATGTTGGGTCGCACATCGACGAAGGCGTAGCCAAGCGTCCCCACGGCATCCGACAGGGCCGTCACGGTCTTCTCGACTTCGTTGGCGTCGTACCAGTCGCCCTCGTCCATCGAGAGGTAGGATTTCAGCGTGTCGACATCGAGTCCCTGGAAGCGGGTACTGATATCGACCTTGCCCAGCTTGTAACGCTCGCCCTCGTGGATCGTGAACGTCAGGAAAAATCCGTCCCGCGTCGGCGACAGCTCGGCGACGGCCGACTCGACCCGGAAGTCGGCATACCCTTCCGACAAGTAGAATTTACGCAGCAGCTCGCGGTCGAGGTTGAGGCGATCCGGATCAAAACGGTCGTCGGACGAAAGGAAGCGCCACCAGGCGCTCTCTACGGTACGGATCTTGCCGCGCAGCGTGCCGTCGCCGAACTCCTTGTTGCCAATGAAGGTGATGCGTTTGACGGCCGTTACGTCGCCTTCATTGATCTCGAACACGAGGTCGACGCGTCCCTGCTCGAGCTTGATGATCTTGGGTTCGACGACGGCATTGTAGCGGCCGCTACGGCGATAGATCGTAAGCAGGCGCTCGACATCGGCTCGCACCCGCGCCTGCGTGAAGACTTGCCGCGCCTTGGACTGGATCTCGTCACGCAGCTTGTCGTCTTCGATCTTGCGGTTCCCCTCGAAGGCAACCCGATTGATGATGGGGTTTTCCGTGACCTTCACAACCAGGGTCGAGCCCTGCATGTCCATCGTCACGTCCGAGAACAGGCCGGTCGAGAACAGGGCCTTCAGCGATCGGTCTGCCGCCGCCGGATCGTAGGCCTGCCCTTCTTTGAGTTGCAGGTAAGAACGAATCGTCTCGGGCTCGGCACGCACGTTGCCCTGGATCTGCACTGCCGTGATCGTGGCACCGGTACCCGATGCACGCTGTGCATAGGCCGGCACTCCAAATGCGAGCATTGCGGCAACGGCCAGAGCGGCCCAACGAAAGATCAACCTCACCCTGCCACCTTCAGGACCTGCCGATAGCCCACGTTTCGGGACGCAGCTTCATAGACCGGCAACAGGGCGTTAGCTACCCCATTTGTTCCCCAAGATCCTGTCCCCCAAGACCTTACAGCGCTTTTGAGAGCATCCTCCTCCATCGTGTCAGGTCACCGCAGCACATACTTGAGGGCATTGACGTCATTGAAGGTCGCAACCAGTGCAATGCCAACGATCAGCGCAAATCCGATTTTGAGGCTGAGTTCCTGTGCCCTGAGGCTGAGCGGGCGCCCCCGGACGGCTTCGTAGAGATACATCGCCAGATGACCGCCATCGAGCATGGGCACAGGCAGAAGATTGAACACGCCCAGAACAACCGAGAGGCCGATGACGAGATTGAGGATACCCGCCCAACCGGCATATGAGGCTTCGCCCGCGGCCTTGGCGATGCGGATCGGACCGCCAAGTTCATCGACCGGCCGCGTACCCGTCACGATCTGGGCCATCGATGTATAGAACATCGTCGTCATGTTCCACACATGACGGACGCCCG
Organism: Pseudomonadota bacterium; assembly: GCA_018242505.1. GTDB lineage: Bacteria > Pseudomonadota > Alphaproteobacteria > Reyranellales > Reyranellaceae > Reyranella. The sequence goes on along the minus strand of JAFEBU010000014.1, from coordinate 6,980 downwards.
CCCACATGGCGCCCGGAATGTCGTGATCGCGGTACTCGGTCGCGTTTGCCGCGCGAATCCGCAAGCGACCCACAGTGTGCGTGGAACCCGAGCAGTCCGTCACCTGATCGGCTTGCGGAACGATCGTCGTCTGCAGACGCCGGCCGTCTCGGTCATATGTGACGGCAAGGGATTGGCCCGCACGGTTTCCGATCAGTTCGGGGATCTGCGAAAAATACTCGACCGGCTTGCCGTCGATGGAAAGCAGCAGATCACCGACCTTGAGGCCTGCCGCCTGGGCTGGGCTGTCAGCCGTGAATCCGCCCACCACCGGGCGGAGAAGCTCGTCGATGCCGAGGTTGCCGTACCGGATGGTGTTGTGAAAACCATCGGTGCGTTCGCAATATTGCGGGATGATCTCGCCCTTCAGCAGCTTGTCGCCACGGCGGTATTCGACCGACAGAGGACGTGCGAGATACAGGAATTGCGTGCTCTGGATATCTTCGAAGCGATCGACCGAGGTCCCGTCCAGCTGCACAATCTCGTCGCCACTGCGCAAACCCGCCTTCGCCGCCGGTCCGCCGGGCTGGACCGCCACCACTGGAGGTGAATAAGGCTCGCCGGCGACGTAGAAGACGCCCGTCAGCAGCAGCACGGCGAACAGGAGATTGGCTGCTGGACCACCCAGCACGACCGCAGCGCGTGCATACAGCGGCTGATTGAAAAAGGCATGCCGCTTCTGATCGGCAGATAGCGGCTCATTCGACGGAAGGGCACTGCTCCCGTCGCTGTCGCCGAGAAACTTCACGAAGCCGCCCAGCGGGATCATGGATATCTTCCAGCGAGTGCCGCGCCGGTCTGTCCAGCCGAACAGCTCGGGACCAAAACCGATCGAGAAAACTTCAGCGTGAATGCCGAAACGCCGCGCGATCCAGTAATGACCAAACTCGTGCACGAACACGAGCAGCGTCAGGATAAGGATGAAGTATGGCAGGTAGGTCGTGAACAGGCTGGCAACAGCGTGCATGTTTCACCAGAGCATGATTTTCATTCTTCTTCAATTAGTTAGGCTGTGTCTGCGGATGGCTTCCTCGGCCCGACCGCGCGCTTCCAGATCCGCCGCGTGGACCTGCTGAAGCGACTCGACAGGTGCCGTCGGCGCCGAACTGGCAGCCAGCACATCCTCGACGATCCGCGCAATGTCGAGAAAGCCGATCCTCCGTGCCAGGAAGGCCGCGACAGCCACTTCGTTAGCCGCATTCAACACAATCGGTGCAAATCCACCCAAGACCAGCGCCTCGCGCGCCAGTCGTAGCGAGGGAAAACGGCTGGAATCAGGCCGCTCGAAGGTGAGCGGCGCCAGATCGGTAAAGTCGAGGCGTGCGGCAGGCCCGTCGATCCGGGCCGGCCAGCCCAAGGCGTGACTGATTGGCACCCGCATGTCGGGCGTGCCGAGCTGAGCCAATACCGAGCCGTCACGATACGCCACCATCGAATGGATCACCGATTGGCGGTGGATCACGATCTCGATTTGCTCCGGTGGCAGGCCGAACAACAGGTTCGCCTCGATGAATTCGAGTCCCTTGTTCATCATGGTGGCCGAATCGATCGAAATCTTGGGACCCATGTCCCAGTTCGGATGGGCCAGAGCCTGCTCGGGTGTAGCGGACGCCATTTCCTCGAGCGACCAGTCCCGGAATGGCCCCCCCGACCCTGTCAGCACCAGCCGGTCAATGGCGTGACGCTGGCTGGCCTCGAACACCTGGAAGATCGCATTGTGTTCCGAATCGACAGGCAGAAGCATGCCGCCAGACTGTTCGACGGCCTCCATCATCAGCCGGCCAGCACAAACCAGCGCTTCCTTGTTGGCAAGCGCAACCATGGCACCGCGCCGCGCCGCGACCAGGGTCGATTCGAGGCCGGCAAACCCGACGATGGCCGCCATGACCCAATCCGCCGGCCGCGATGCCGCCTCGACCACTGCCTCCGGTCCCGCTGCCGCTTCGATCGAGGTGCCAGCCAGTGCATCCTTCAAAGCCCGATAGCGCTGCGGATTGGCGACAACAGCAAGCCGCGCCCGCAATCTCCGAGCCTGGTCCGCAAGCCCCTCGACCGAGTTCCCTGCGACCAACGCCTCGACGTTATAGCTTTCGGGATCGCGATCGACGATGTCGGCCGTGCTCTGGCCGACAGAACCGGTCGAGCCGAGGATGGTTATGCTGCGCGGCTTCTCGTGTGAAGGTGCGGTCCAGCGGATCATACCCATGGCCAAGCTCCTCCGGCGATCAAGCGCGCCGATGCGACAGCGACCAGTGCTGCAATCAGACCGTCGATCCGGTCGAGCAATCCACCGTGGCCAGGGATCAGCCGGCCACTATCCTTGACCCCGGCCCGCCGCTTGGCGGCGGACTCGACCAGGTCGCCAGCCTGCGCGATGGCGGCGATACCGACCCCGACGAGCGCAAGCACAACGCTATCGCCGCGCTCGAATACAAAACCGCACGCTGCACTGGCGACGGCCGAGAAGCACATGCCGCCGATCAGCCCCGACCACGTCTTGCCGGGGCTGATGCCCGGGGCGAGCTTCGCGCCTCCCACCAGGTTGCCGAGGAGGTAGGCGCCAATGTCCGTCATCCATACGCAGACGATGACCCACAGCACGGTCTCGCGGCCGAAGTCGGGCTGGTGCCGCAGCCATAGCAAGGCGACAACCGCGGCCGCTCCATAAAGAAGGGCAAGGCTGCGCGCTGCAGGGCGGCCTGGCGTCAGCCTGATCCACTCGCCGAGCATGATTGGTGCGGCGATCGCCGCCATCAGGTCGATCCAGGGGAAGCCGAACCAGATAGCCGCCAGGCACAGGGGCGCAAGAACGACCGCCGAAACGACACGCGTCAGCAAGCCACGGAAGCGCCGCGGCGAGGCGACAGACATGCTAGCTGCCAACGCCGCCATAGCGCCGTTCACGCCGTCGAAACTCGACGACGGCCTCCTCGAGATGGCCCTTCTCGAAGTCGGGCCAGAGCGTGTCGACGAAGACGAGCTCCGCATAGGCGCACTGCCAGAGCAGGAAATTGCTGATCCGCTGCTCGCCACTCGTACGGATCAGGAGGTCCGGATCGGGCACGCCGGCGGTCAACAACTCCCTCTCGAACCGTGCCTCGTCGATATCGTCGACCGCGATTTCGCCGGCAGCCGCCTTGCGCGCGAGACTGCGGGTCGCGCGCAGGATCTCGTCGCGTGCGCCGTAGTTGATACAGATGTTCACATCGATGCGGGTATTGCCTCGGGTCTTGGCCTCCGCCTCGCCAATGTCACGCACGATATCCGATGCTAGCCTGTCGCGATCGCCGATCACGCGGAGTCGCGCGCCGTTGCGCGCCAACTCGTCGAGCTCGTGCTTCAGATAGTGGCGCAGCAGCCCCATCAGATCGCTCACTTCAGCTTGCGGCCGCGTCCAGTTCTCCGTCGAAAAGGCGAACAGCGTCAAGACAGGGATGCCGAGTTCTGCCGCGCCACGAATTATGCGCCGTACGGCGTCGGCGCCGCGACGGTGTCCGGCGACCCGGGGCAGGCCACGCGCCTTAGCCCACCGGCCGTTGCCATCCATGATAATGGCGACGTGGTGCGGCCCCGGCACTGTACCGGCATTGGCAGGCAGCGGCGCAGTCGACATCAGACGGTCTTGATCTCCTTTTCCTTCTGGGCAAGCGTTTCATCGACGAGCTTGACGAAGCGGTCGGTGAGCTTCTGCACCTCCTCGGACTTATGTCGGTGCTCGTCCTGAGAGATCTTATGGTCTTTCTCCGCCTTCTTCAGCGCCTCCATACCGTCACGCCGCACATTACGTACGGCGACACGTCCCTGCTCGGCATATTTGTGCGCGAGCTTGGCAAGTTCGTTCCGCCGCTCGGCGGTGAGCTCGGGAATCGGAATGCGGATCATCTGTCCGTCCGGTGCAGGATTGAGGCCGAGCCCGGCTTCGCGGATCGCCTTGGCGGTCGAGATGACCAGGCCCTTGTCCCAGACGTTGACGGTGAGCAGGCGCGGTTCGGGTGCGCTCACCGTGCCCACCTGATTGAGCGGCATGCGTTGCCCATAGGCCTCGACCATGACCGGGTCGAGGAGATTGATCGACGCTCGACCGGTCCGCAGCCCGCCGAGATCTTTCTTCAGAGCCTCGATCGCGCTCTGCATGCGCTTCTCGAGTTCCTTGAGGTCTGTGCCCATGTTCAGCCCTCACCCTTGATGATCGTGAAAGTGCCCTGCCCGGCCATCGTCTCGGCGAAAGCGCCGGGTTTGTGAATGTCGAATACGATAATCGGAATCCGGTTCTCGCGCGCGAGCGAGATGGCCGACGCGTCCATCACCTGCAGATCGCGCGACAGCACATCCATGTAGGTGAGGTGGTCGTACCGCTTGGCTGTCTTGTCCTTGCGCGGATCGGCCGAATAGACGCCGTCGACCTGCGTGCCCTTCAGCATTGCGTCGACGCCCATCTCGGCTGCGCGCAGAGCGGCAGCCGTGTCGGTGGTGAAAAAAGGATTGCCAGTCCCGGCGGCGAAGATCACCACCCGGCCCTTGTCCATGTGGCGGGCTGCGCGACGGCGGATATAGGGTTCGCAGACGGTGGTCATGGGAATGGCCGACTGTACACGCGTTTGCAGCCCTTTGCGTTCCATGGCGCTCTGCATGGCCAATGAATTAATCACCGTGGCAAGCATTCCCATATAGTCGCCGCTCGCCCGGTCCATGCCCGAGGCTGCGGCCGACACGCCGCGGAAGATGTTGCCGCCGCCGATCACCAGGCAGACCTGCACGCCCATATCGTGCACGGCCTTGATCTCCTGGGCCACCATACCGACCATCGCCGGGTCGAGACCGTATTCTCGATCCCCCATGAGACCCTCGCCCGAGAGCTTCAAAAGGACGCGACGGTAGCGGGGAGCCGGCGGCATCAGTGCCTCAAAGGGGTTCTTGGGTGCGCAGGCAACCTCCGCGCACCGGGAAGTCATCCTTACTACTTCTTGAGCTGAGCAGCCACCTCGGCCGCAAAATCTTCGGATTTCTTCTCGATGCCCTCGCCCAGCGCGAAGCGAAGGAAGCCGGCGATACGCACCGGTGCGCCGACCTGTTTGGCCGCCTCGTCGATGATTCTCGAGACCTTGGTCTTGCCGTCGATCACGAAGGCCTGTTCGAGCAGCACGACTTCCTGATGGAACTTGCGCAGGCCGCCTTCCACCATCTTGGCGACGATGTCCGCTGCCTTGCCGCTCTGCCCGGCCTTCTCGGCCAATACCGCGCGCTCGCGTTCTACGGCTGCGGGGTCGAGCTCAGCGACGGACAGCGACAGTGGATTGGTTGCGGCGACGTGCATGGCGAGCTGCTTGGCCAACGGCGCCAGCTTCGCCTTGTCGCCGGTCGACTCGAGCGCCACCAGAACGCCGATCTTTCCGAGGTCGGATGCGACGGCATTGTGCGTGTAGGCGACCACGACGCCATCCGGCACCGCAAGCGATGCGGAGCGGCGCAACGTCATGTTCTCGCCGATGGTCGCGATCAGGTTGGTCAGCTCGGCCTGCACGTCGCGACCCGTACCCGGGAACGGCGCCGCCGCCACCTTGCCGAGGTCGCCTCCCTGCTCCAGCGCGATCTTGGTGACCGCTTCCACGAATTTCTGGAATTGCTCGTTCCGCCCGACGAAGTCGGTCTCCGCATTTACTTCGACCACGGCCCCCTTGGTTCCCTGGGCGGCAACACCGACCAAGCCCTCGGCCGCGACACGGCCGGCCTTCTTTGAGGCGGCCGATAGGCCTTTGGTGCGCAGCCAGTCGATCGCCTTCTCGAGGTCACCCTGGACCTCGTTCAAAGCCTTCTTGCAGTCCATCATGCCGGCGCCGGTCTTCTCGCGCAGTTCCTTGACGAGCGATGCGGTTATCTCAGCCATCTTCAAGCTCCATTCGGTACGACAAGGGCCGGTCTTGCGACCGGCCCCGTTATTCTTTTTCCAGAGGGGCCCGCTATTCGGCCGGCGAGGCCTCGGCTGCCCCTTCGGCAGGGACCGCGGGGACTTCCTCGGCCGGAGGTTCGGAAAGCTCGCCCACATCGCCGCCCGAAGCTGCGATCTCGGCACGGATGCCGTCCAGCACGGCGGTCGACATGAGGTCGCAGTACAGCGACACGGCACGGATCGCATCGTCATTGCCCGGAATCGGGAAGTCGATGCCGTCGGGGTCGGAGTTGCTGTCGAGAATGGCCGCGATCGGGATGCCGCGCTTGCGCGCCTCCTGAACAGCGATCGCTTCCTTGTTGGTGTCGATGATGAACAGCATGTCAGGTGTGCCGCCCATCTCCTTGATACCGCCCAAGGATCGCTCAAGCTTGTCGCGCTCGCGGGTGAGGTCGAGTTGCTCCTTCTTGGTGAGGCCCACGACATCGCCCTTGAGGCGTTCGTCGAGTTCACGCAAGCGCTTGATCGAGGCGGAGATCGTCTGCCAGTTCGTGATCATGCCGCCGAGCCAGCGATGGTTCACGTAGTACTGCCCGCAGCGCTTGGCCGATTCGGCCACCCGATCCGCTGCAGCAGCCTTGGTGCCGACAAACAGGACGCGGCCGCCGTTGGCCACGATCTGGCGCACCTGCTGCAGTGCCTGCTCCAAAAGCGGCACGGTCTTGGTGAGATCGATGATGTGCACGCCGTTACGCACCCCGAAGAGATACGGCTTCATCTTGGGGTTCCAACGCCGGGTATGGTGGCCGAAATGGACACCTGCTTCCAGTAACTGACGCATCGTGAAGGTCGGCATTGCCATGCCGTTTCTCCTTTTCCGGTTGAGCCTCCGCGGGCGCCGTCCCTTGCGGGACACCGGAGCGAGCGACGGGATGTCTCCCCGTCGAACCGCAAACCCGCGTGCGAAGTGGCGCGTTTCTAGGGCCTATCGCTCGGAAAAGCAAGTTCGATGCCCGGTCAGGCAAATCGAGAAATTCTCAATTATATCTATGTT
>JAFEBU010000013.1 GCA_018242505.1 Pseudomonadota bacterium | reverse complement strand
GTGCTGGCCCTGGTGATCTTTTTCCATGTCGGCTGCGGCTGGGCGCTGACCCAGATCGACCCGCCGCCGATCGTCGTGGGTGAGGCACCGCCGATGGAAGTGCGCATGGTGGCTGCCGAAGCGCCGCCTCAGCCGCAGATCGAGGTACCGCTGCCCGAGGACACGCCGCCGCCGGAACTGGAGCCGGAGCTCGAATCGGCGATCCAGCCACCGCCGCCGGATCTGCCGCCGCCCGCTTTCCCGGTTCAGGCGCCACCTCCGCCGCCGCCCAAGCCGAAGCCAAAGCCTCAGATCGCAAAGCCGCTGCCCAGGCCGCATCCGCCGCAGGAGGCGGCCCCGGCGCCGAGTTCTCAGCCGGCGACACAGGCGCAGGCTGCGCCCAAAACGGTCGGCGCTTCGCAGGTGAGCTTCCTGGTGCGCCCCAATCCGGTCTATCCCGCGCGCTCCCGCCGCGACAACGAGCAGGGTGTGGCGATGGTGCGTGTGTTGATCGACGTCACCGGCCGGCCGAGCCAGGTCTCGCTTCAGACTTCGTCGGGGCATCAGGCGCTCGACGAATCGGCGCTAAGCGCCGTCCGTGCCGCGCAGTTCCGACCCTATAGCGAAGGCGGTGTGCCGCAGCCTGTATGGGTTCTGGTGCCGATCAAATTCGTGTTGCAGTAAAGAGGTGGCGTATGAGTGACACACAGAGCTTGGGCTTTGCCCACTTCCTTACGCAGTCCGATCTCGTGATCCGGATCCTGTTGGTGATCCTGGTCGTGATGTCAGCGATCTCCTGGTACTTGATCGTGATGAAGGGCATCAGCCAGGTCGTGCGCAAGAACCGGAGCCGGAAGTTTCTGAATTTCTTCTGGAGCGCCACCTCTCTCGAGGCCGTGCAGAACGAGCTCAGCGTGCACGGCGTGAACGAGCCGTTCGGCCACCTCACGGCGCACTCGCTGCACGCCCAGGCGCACCACGAGAAGTTCGGTGCGGCCAAGCTCGAGGAGGCGGGTAGCCAGCAGGAGTTCCTGACGCGCACCATCAGGAAGGTGCTCGACGAGGAGACGACGGCACTCGAGAACGGGCTGACCGTGCTGGCGACGATCGGCGCGACGGCACCGTTCGTCGGATTGTTCGGCACCGTGTGGGGCGTGTACCACGCGCTGGTGGCGATCGGCATGAGCGGGTCGGGCATGCTCGACAAGGTCGCGGGGCCCGTGGGTGAGGCGCTGATCATGACCGGCATCGGCCTCGCTGTCGCCCTGCCGGCGGTCATGGGCTACAACTGGCTCACGCGTTCCAACCGCGTGCTGACGGCCAAGCTCGATGCCTTCGCCTTCGAGCTGATGACTTTCCTGTCGATGGGCCATGCGCTGCAGACTTCGGCTCAGGGGCGGCCTGCGCCGCGACCGGGCGGCGTCTCGCTGTCCGCCGTCAATTAGGACAGGAGAATCGTCATGGCGTTCGGCAGCTTCGACCGCAAATCGTCGTCCCAGCCCATGGCCGAGATCAACATGGTGCCGTTGATCGACGTCGTGCTGGTCCTGCTCGTGATCTTCATCGTCACCGCGCCGCTGCTTACCAATGCGGTGAAGCTCGACCTGCCCAAGGCGACGTCCAATACCGACGTTCACAAGCCCGACAAGATCGAGTTTGCGATCGATGGAACAGGTGCGCTGTTCTGGAACGGCGAGCGTCTGACCCGCGAGGAGGCGGCGCAGCGCTTCATCGAGGAGGGCGAGAAGCGGCCGCAGCCCGAGGTTTATCTGCGGGCCGATCAGAGCGTGCCCTATCGCTATGTCGCCGAGATGCTGGCTGACGCCTCCAAGGCAGGCCTCAGCAAGGTGGCCTTCGTCAGTGAGCCGGTGAAATAACCAGAGAACCTACGGCAGCAGGGGTAAGCGATGCTTCTTAGGGTGCGGTCATCGAGGCCTGGACTTGACCTTACCATAAATGACCAAGCGGTAGCGGATTAGTCGATAACCCAAGCTTTCAGCCACCTTCGACACTTGAGCGCTGAGCTCCATATCCGTGAATGTAATCACAGTACTGTCTGTCACATCAATGATATGTCCCCGCGCGAACTCGGTGCGAAGAGCGTAACGAGAAACACCATCGCCAAAGTCATAGCGTTCGACAGCACCACCGGCCACGAGCGCCTTCAACAAGTGGTAGGCCGTCTTCAAGGAAAGCCGATGACCGCGCCTTCGGGCGATACGGTGGACGTCAGAGGTCGTGAGCGGAGTCTCGACCGTGGACAAGGCTGTCATAACGGCATGTACCGCTCGTGAATAGCGAAGACCCGCTTTGGCGCACAGCTCATCGAAGCGCTTTTCATTCGATGCCACGCGTGCCTGCTAGCATGACGCGATCTGGTAAGAACGACCTCCATTCATATCGCGACGGTGTGGCGCAAATAAATTATCAACTGCTCACTGGTGAGTGGAGAAGATTAGTGTTTACTCATTTAGCTGATAATCTCTGACCTCAAATGCGCCTACTCCTCATTGAAGATGACCCGATGATTGGCCAGGCGCTCACACGAGCGTTCCATGAGCAGGGCATACTCGTTGAATGGGTGCGCAATAGCCAAGAAGGCATAGAGGCCTGGCGTCGGCAAGATCACGCGGCCGTACTTCTCGATCTCGGAATTCCTGGCCAGTCTGGCGTCGACCTTCTTCGGGCAGCGAGAGAGGAACAGATCGATACGCCCGTCCTGGTCATCACCGCCCGTGCCGAAATTGCGAGTCGCGTAGCAGTCCTCGATCTTGGCGCCGATGACTACATTGTGAAGCCATTTGCGCTTCAAGAACTGTTCGCGCGTATTCGAGCCGTCTTGCGTCGGCATCAGGAGCGCCCACACTCGGTGATGACGGCAGGCGAGATAACCATTGATCTTGCTACACATATCGCAAGCTATCGAGGCAAGTCGATCCGATTACCCACACGCGAGTTCGCGTTGTTGCAGGTCCTCTCATGCCAAGCTGGAAAAATCGTCTCACGGAAAGCAATTGAGAGCGAGATCTACCTCAGTCCCGATGAAATCGACAGCAATGCCGTCGACGTCCTGATTCATAGTATTCGCCGCAAGTTCGACAGAGAGATCATCCGCAACGTCCGCGGCGCTGGATGGCTTGTGATGCGTACTGCACCATGAGGTCTATCCGGCTGACAGTTCTAATCTGGACGGCGGCAGCCTTGCTAACCATTAGCTTGGTATCAGCTGGTGTCGCTTACATGATGGGCCGCGAAGAGGCCAACTTTGTCTTTGATGGCCTGGTGGCACAAATGGCGATCCACTTTGAGCCGAGTGCGTCTGCGAAGTCGTCACCGTTGATTCAGTATGATCCAGAAGACGAGATCGTAGTGCAGGTCTGGGATGATGCGGGGCATCTTATTCATAGCAACAGCGAGTTGCAGATTCCGCAGCAGAGATCGAGCGACTTCGTTAGTTTAACGATCGATGGTACGCCGTGGAGAGTTTTTACCCTCCAGGGTGATGGTAGAACAGTCCAAATCTCGCAGCGTCAGGAGGTTCGCGACGAGGTAGCGCAACATCTTGCACTCAGTGCAGCTTTACCCATCTTCGCTGCGCTTCCCATAGTCTGGCTTTTGGTGGCCCTGGCCTTAGGTCGTTTGTTTCAACATCTCGATGAGACTAGCGAGAAAATCTTGGCACGCAGCCTGAAGACCACCAAAGCCCTTCCGCTTGATGGCATGCCAGAAGAGATGAAGCCATTCATCAAGGCTATGAACCAGCTTCTTGCGCGACAGACGGCGGCGATCGTGCAACAGCGCCACTTTGTATCGGATGCTGCGCATGAATTGCGTACGCCACTCACAGCGCTGCAGATTTTGACAGACACGCTTTCGGAGAGAGTGAACCGAACTTCAGAGGCGGTGGAAGGCGAGCTCATTCCCGAGCTCCATCAGGCGGTGCGCCGTGCACGCTCGCTGGCTGACCAATTGCTAAAGCTGGCCGAGGTCGAGACGGGACCGGAAGGAGCGTCGTCCTCTACCGCTGATCTAAGGGAAATGCTTCTAGAGGTGATCGCTGGTCTTGTTCCAGCGGCCTCAAGTCGGAACATTGATTTTGTTGTAGATGCTGAAACAACCGCGACAATACTGGTATCGTCGGTCGATCTAACAACCCTATTGTCCGTTCTCGTGGACAACGCAGTGCGTTACAGTCCTGCCAACAGTAGCATCGACGCGCGTTTGAATATTAGCGAATCCAAAGCGTTCGTCGAGATTCGCGACCGCGGAAGTGGCATCGCGGCCGACGCGTTGCCTCGCATTTACGATCGCTTCTTCCGAGCAGCTCCGAATGACATAGAAGGGGCGGGGTTGGGATTATCGATCGCGAAGGCTGTTGCCGACCGCTATTCATTTGCCCTTTCTATCGAGAACCGGATTAGTGGTGGCGTCATTGCTAGAGTGACTTTCCCATTGGCCTCGCCAGCCTCATCCAGTGACTTACGTGATCGCCATATAAGCCGCTGACGACAGGTAGGAGCGATGCTTCAGGAGGCAAAGGCATCACCGCCGAAAATCGGGGACTGTCGAGCATGGACGACCTACATCATGCATACCCGTTACCGATCAGCAGACTTAGAGAGCTAATCGATCAGTGGGCAGATGGGGCCGGAGGTGGCTGTTTGCCTTGCGCCAGCAACGTCATATCAGTTGAGGCGAGCACCAGCTTCCCCTGGGGGAGGGGAGAGTCGCAAACCGGCCCGGCCAAGGGTGACGGCGAAGGCCTTGAGGCGGATGCCGGCCACACGCGATGCGGTCGGCGCCATCAAGCGGTCGAGTGACGCCATGAACGGCCCATCGTGGTCACTTTGCGCAAGCCACACAAAGCGACCACTGTGGCTTCATCGCTGCTGACTTTTGAACAGGGTGGCAGATGGATATGCAAGGTGCGTTGGGTACCGAACAGCAAAGCATCCATCGCGATCGAGAAGTCCGGCAGCACTTCAATCAGGCCGGCGCGCTTGAAGCCGAGATGCGGCTGGGGCGGAAGCGAGCCTTCGCTCCGAAGGATTGTTCATGGGCGGCCGTCCAATCGCAGTTGACGATGCCAAACATAATATGCAATTAATAATTACTTGCAATATCTACACAGCACAGATCAATCCCCCTGCAGGCATCTCTTTCTGGTCGGCTTCGACTTCCGCGATCACCTGATTGGCAGTTTCGGCTATCTCCCTTTCGAAGCTGCCTGCGCCATCGGCACGGGGCTGGGTGCCGATGGCGCTTCCCTCTACGGTCTTGGCCGGGACCGGGGCATCGGGCTGGAGGGGTAAAGATTGTCCTCGCCGGGGAAACCATGGAAGGAGCGGCCATGCTCTTCACGCCCAACTCCGATCTTGCCAGACGGTGGATCCGTTTGCGTGATGCAAAGCCGGCCCTGCGGGTTCGTGATGCTGCTGTGACGCTGGGCGTCAGTGAAGCTGAATTGGTGGCGCTGGGGATCGGGACGACGGCAACGCCGCTGGCCGCCGATTGGCGGACGTTGCTGGCCGAGATGCCCTCGGTCGGCCGAGTTATGTGCCTCACCCGCAACGAGCATTGCGTGCACGAGCGGCATGGGTGCTTCGAGACTGTTCAGGTGAGCGGTCCCCATGGATTGGTCCTTGGTTCCGATATCGATCTGCGTCTCTTCCTCGGCCAGTGGCGGCTGGGATTTGCCGTGCGCGAGTCGTCGAAGAGCGCCGAGCGGCTCAGCCTGCAGTTCTTTGATGCATCGGGTGAAGCGGTGCACAAGATCTACGCGACCGACGAGACCGACCGCGATGCTTTTTACGCACTGATTGCGCGGCACACAGTCACCCGGCCGGCTCCGTTCGCCCTGGCGCCACGCAAGCCGGACACAATCGACCGACCCGACAGCGAGATCGATATCGAGGGTTTGCGCATTGCCTGGCGGGCCTTGAACGATACGCACGACTTCTTCGGTATGCTGGGCAAATTCAATATTGGCCGGCTGCAGGCGCTGCGGTTGGTCGGTAGCGAATTTGCGCGCGAGTTGCCGGCGCGCGCGTTGCGTGCTGCCCTGGAAGCGGCCAGCGAACAACACCTTCCGATCATGATCTTTGTCAGTTCGAGAGGGTGCATCCAGATTCATACCGGGCCGATCCGGCGGTTGGTCGAGACTCGTGGCTGGTTCAACGTGCTTGATCCGACCTTCAGTCTGCATTTGAACGAGCTGGGGGTGGCGCATGTCTTTTCGGTGCGCAAGCCGACCGAGGATGGAGTCATCACCTCGATCGAAGCGTTCGACGCGCGTGGCCGCACCATCCTTCTGATGTTCGGGGCGCGCAAGCCCGGCCAGCCGGAACTCAAGCCTTGGCGTGCCCTGATCGCGATGCTCGAGAAGCAGGCTATTCCGTGAGGAGCCTCGACCTTCGATGCGGCGAAGTCGCCTTTGGCATCATGTCGCTCCGGTTCAGCTCCATTCGGCCAGGGCCCTCCTCGTGACGCCACGCTTGTTGGCGGCGTGAATCAGCACAGCCTCTATGGAAACCTACGAATCGGAAAGCTGTAAGGCGCGTCGCCTGGTAGATCACACTGTTGCTGTTGGCGGCAGGGAGGAGCGGGGCACCCATTCGGTGAGGACCGCGGTGTAATGACGGAGTACCTGGCTGTCGATCTGGCGCTGAGCAGCCCATGATCGAACGTTTGATAGGCCTCCGTGAAGAAGTAGACTCCGCGAGCGACGCTCCTCGTTTCTGATTTTGAGCTCGCGCGCCGGCGTCCTCGTATGTCTCGACAATCGTTCAACTTTCACCAGATCGAGGGGCAGGCTCCCTTCTATTGGCGGCTACGATTTCGCGACCGCGTGCGGAATCTTGCTTAATGGGAAGGGCAATCGGTCGGCCGACCAACTGTTCGCGCAGAATGTTGAGTGCCTCAAGATTTTGGACAGTTGTTTTCGACTTCTTGGAGGCGATGCCGACGAGCAGCGCCTCTATAAGACCGAGTGTCGCCGTGTGCATGCTCAGCATGTCGACCCTGCCTCGTGCGACCGGAAGGACAAGGTCGACTTTGCCCCTTAGCTTATTGGCGAGAGTGTCTGTCAAAAGCACGCTCTTCAACTTGAGCCGAGTGGCCTCGCTCAGGAGAGCTGAGACCTCACGATAGACATTGGTATAGGCGAGGACAATCAATACGGTATGAGGACGCAGCTGATGCAAATCGTCGGCGAAAAGCAGCCCCGTATTGGATAGGCAGCTTGCGTCAAAGCCGAAGCGCCGCAATTGCGTTGCAAAATAGTCAACGATTGCACCGGACGGTCCGATACCAAAGATTGCGATCCGCCTAGCCGAACGGATGAGCTTTACAGCCTTACCGAACGTATCGGATGTGATTTCACGCCGAAGCTGTTCGATCGAGTCACGATGGATGTCCAACGTAACATTAAAAGCACTAGCGGTCTCGTCCCCGACCTTGTGCAGGGTCCTCACTAACCGATCGGCGATTGTGAGACTTTGCCCCAGCTCTGCTGCCAGCTGATGGCGAAGATCATCCATGCCTGCGTATCCAAGGCGACGAACGGTCCTGACGACAGTGGCATCGCTCGTCTTGGCCTTGAGCGCCAATGAGGCTGCAGACGCAACAAGCACTTGTTCCCGTTCAGCTAAGAGAGTGCGTGCTACACGCTGTTCGGCTGGCTTCAGCTGCTCAATATAAAACGCAATTCGATCTTCGAAGACCACAAACCTCACCCGCCACCCTCACCGTTGGAAGGTGGGGAGGGTGCTCGAAAACCGCACACAACGCCACTCGAATAACTTATCCGTGTTTAGTAGTAAATGCAATATGAGATATCCCAATTTGTAGCAATCGGTACTCCAATCATGAGGACTTCCTCACCCTGAATGAAAAGTGCAGCTGACCGAAGGGCCTAAAAATACAAAAAAAACCTAATCTATCCACCTTTGAGGTGTGTTTGTTATATGTTGCAAATGCGACATAAAATCTACCTATGCGTAATGAACATTGCTTATGTGAATGACTCTTAATTGCGATTAGGGAGAAAATGTGAGAAAACTTGGGCGATGGTGAGTTGATATTGGGGAGATTCGCGTGAGCCACGTTGCCCTTGAGAAGAGTGTGCTGAAAGGCGGAGTTGCGCTTTGGGTGTTGGCGGTAGCTTCCGTCGCAGTTGGCTTCGGTTCGCCGGCACTAGCCCAAGACGTGGCCCAGATCGCTCCGACCAGCCCACCTCAACCGCCATCGGGCCCAGAAAAGACTTACAATTTGAATATCCCCTCGCTGCCCTTGGGGCAGGGTATTGCCGCGCTCTCGGCGCAGACTGGGCTGCAGATTTTGGCGGGAGGGGTGGCCTCGTCGCCGCGCCAGACGCCACCTATCAGAGGTAATTACACCGTGGGACAGGCTCTGAGTCGGATGCTCGAAGGGACCGGCGTCACGTACCGGTTCGCCTCGGCAAGCGCGATCACACTGGAGGGTACTCCAACCTCTGGAGGCACAAGGGCGGCACCGGTCGCCGGTGGTGCGACAACGCTGCCGACGCTGCAGGTGCAGGGCGGTAGCATCGCCCCCGGCGGCGATCCCTATGCCGATTCGCAAGCGCCGTACAAGGCCGACCGCCTGTCGTCTTCGAAATTCTCCGAGCCCATTCTCGACACGCCGCGGTCGGTGACGGTCCTGACCAAGGAAGCGCTGGACGACAAGAACGCGACTACGCTTCGCGAGATCGCGCGAACCACCGCTGGTGTGACTTTGGGCACGGGAGAAGGCGGAAATGCGTTCGGTGATCGGTTTTTCATCCGCGGCTTCGACGCGCGCAACGATATCTTCGTCGATGGCGTGCGCGATCCGGGCGTCAGCATCCGCGAGACCTTCAACACCGAGCAGGTCGAGATCCTGCGTGGTCCGGCCTCGTCCTTCGCCGGCCGCGGCACGACCGGCGGAGCGATCAACATCGTCACCAAAGAAGCGTCGGACCAGAACTTCTATCGCGCTGAAGGAACGATCGGCACTGACGGCACCAAGCGTGCCACCGCCGACCTTAATCAGGTCATCAACGACAAGGTGTCCGTCCGTCTCAATGCGCTGGGCCAGGGCGCCTACGTCGCCGGGCGCAACGATACCACCGATAACCGGTGGGGCGTTGCCCTCGCGGTGACAGCCAAGCCAACCGACGACTTCACTATCAAAGCCGACTACTCGCATACCTATCTCTGGGGCCTACCCGACTTCGGTGTGCCCTACAATCAGCCGGCCCATCTGCCGGTCACGGAGACGGGTGTGCCGCGGTATACCTACTACGGCATCACCAACCGTGACTTCACGCAGACCACCCAGGATATGGGCACGGTCGACCTCGAGTGGCGGGCGAACGATTGGCTCACACTCGAGAACAAGTTCCGAGCAAGCTATTCGCTGCTGAATTACATTGGAACAATTCCCGAGAATCCGAGTGCATCGGGCCCTACAGCACCCTACGCGTCGACGCCAACCCATTTCTCCGGTTACACGCAGCTCAACGCGCAGAGCCGCTACGAGCCCGTCTGGGTGATCGCCGATCAGCCTCAGGCCACCTTCAAGTTCAACACGGGGCCAGTAAAAAATACTACGATCGTAGGGGCGGAGTTCTCGCGGGAGCGCGTGAGCATCGACACCTATACCGGGCTTACTTCCGAGCTTACAACCGGGCCGGCTTTTTTCAGTTCAACGGGTGCGCCGATCGTCAGCGTTAACAATCCGACAAACTATCTTTACGGCTTGGGCTCGCCCTCCCTGACGGGCAACCCGCTACGATACAGCGTCGATACAAACGCCGTCTACTTGATCGAAACGGCGAACTACAATGATTTCGTGTTCGTGAATGGCGGTGTACGGTTCGACGACTATCACATCACTTCTGCAAACAATACGGCTTACAACGCGGCCGATTTCGGAATCGTCAGCTGGAACGCTGGCCTCACCGTCAAGCCACTGCCGAATGCTAGCGTCTATGTTGCCTATGCAACGGCGGCCGATCCAGTCGGTAGCGAGTTGGATGCGACCTCGAGTTCGTATGGCGGCTTTTCGCCAACACAGAACTCCGCTCAGATCTTCGGTCCGCAGACCAGCCGGGCTATAGAGATCGGTACTAAGTGGGAATTCTTCGACCGGCATCTGCTGGCAACCGCGGCAGCGTTCCAGACCGACGTCTCAAACGCCCGCGAGACGGCACCGGCCGGCCTACCCGGTTACACGTCCGGTCAGATTGTCGCCGGCGCGTCCTATCGAGTACAGGGCCTCGACTTCGAGGTCGCCGGCAAAATCACGCCCAAGTGGAGCGTGCTGGGTGGTCTCGTCCTCATGAACACCTGGGTGACGAACTCGATCGTGCCGACGAATATCGGCCTTGGTCTCGCTAACATCGCCAACCAATCCTTCAACATGATGACCAAGTATAAGGTGCTGGACTGGCTGGAACTCGGCGGGCAGGCTGTCTATAGGTCCCAGGTACTGGGTGGCACATTGCTGGCGGCCAATGGCGGCGTTGCCTATCCGAACCCGCCGAATCCCACGGTCCTGCCGTCCTACTGGCGCTTCGACCTCTTTGCCGAAGCGAAGATCAGCGATCATGCGAGCGTGAAGGTCTACGCCCAGAACATCTTCGACAAGACCTACTACGACTCCTTCTATCAGAGTGCGCAACCGTTCATCATGGTGGCGCCGGGACGTAGCGTCTTCCTTGTCGGTACGGTCAAGTTCTAGACTGGTGAAATGCTGATCTGCATTCCAGACGTCCTGAGCAAGAATGATGTGGCGGACTTCCGCCACATCATGTCGACCCAGCAATGGGAAGACGGGCGCTCCACCGCGGGTGCCCAATCTGCCGAGGTGAAGCAGAACGAGCAACTACCGCCTGACTCGGAGGTCGCGCGCAAGCTGGGCCAGCGTGTGATTCGCGCGCTGACCGCGAATCTCACTTTCATCTCGGCGGCGGTGCCCCTGCACATCTTTCCGCCGCTTTTCAACCGCTACAGGCCCGGCCAGTTTTTTGGCGATCATGTCGACAACTGCGTCCGCGGCGATCACATGACAGGCCTGCGTATTCGCACCGATCTCTCGGTCACGCTCTTCCTGTGCGAGCCCGACGAATATGATGGTGGCGAGCTGATCATCGACGGCGCGCGCAACACCCCGCCCATCAAGCTGCCGGCAGGGCACCTTGTGCTCTATCCGTCGACAAGCCTGCACATGGTGACGCCGGTCACGCATGGTGAGCGCATCTGCTCCTTTCTTTGGCTGCAGAGCATGATCCGAGACAATCATGCGCGCCGCATGACATTCGATCTCGACAACATCCTTCAAGCGCTGGTGACGCGACTGGGTCGTAACGATCCGGAAGTGCGTAATCTGACTAGTATCTATCACAACCTCATTCGCTACTGGGCGGAGCTCTGATGTGAAGCCCGTTGGCCGGGCATGCAGCGGGCTGGAAGAACAAGAAGCAGGCATCGATTTCATGCGTCTCCTCCTGGCGTTTCTCGCTATTCTTCTTTCGCTGCCGCTCAGTGCACTCGCCCAAGCACCAAGCGCCGCCACGCAGGCACCCAAGGCCACATCTCAGGCGCCCAGCGCTGCGGAGTCCAGCACTGCACCCCAAGTGCCTAGTACTGATCAGGAAACTCCGAGTGCTGCGACCTCAGCGCCCAGCGCCGCAACACAAGCGCCTACAGCGTCCGAGTCCGGCGCTACCCCGCTGTCGTCTTCGCAAATAGAAGCGGCACCTGTTCCGACATCCGGTACGGCGACCCTTCCGCGAGACCTGTCCGTTTGGGGAATGTTCTCGACGGCCGACTATTTGGTGCAGGCCGTGATGGTGGGACTCGCATTCGCCTCGGTGCTCACCTGGACGGTGTTCGTGGCCAAGGCTCTGGAAGTCGAGGCGGCGGCGCGCCGGCAGCGACGGCTGCTGGCGATCGTCGATACAGCGCGCACGCTCGCTGCCGCGCCGGACGATCCGTTAGTGGCTGTAGCCCGGGCGGAGATCACGCTGTCGGCCGAGGCCGGCGCCGACCGCGAAGGGCTGAAGGAGCGCGTAGCGTCGCGGCTCGAGCGGCTAGAGGCGTCGACGGCGCGTCGGCTGCTGCGCGGCACCGGCGTGTTGGCCACGATCGGCTCGACCTCACCGTTCGTCGGCCTGTTCGGAACGGTGTGGGGCATCATGAACAGCTTCATAGGCATCTCGAGGTCGCAGACGACGAATCTCGCCGTGGTGGCGCCGGGCATCGCCGAGGCGCTGCTGGCGACGGCCTTAGGGCTCGCTGCTGCCATCCCTGCCGTCGTGATCTACAATCATTTCTCGCGGCGCATCGCGATGGTGCGTGCATTGGTCGGCGATAACGCGGCAGCCGTCCTGCGCCTCGTCTCGCGCGATCTCGGAAAGACCTGAAAGGGACGCGATGTCGGTCAAGCTCGATCACGGCAGCGACGAGCTGGAGGAGAACCATGAGATCAACGTCACGCCGTTCATCGACGTGATGCTGGTGCTTCTCATTATTTTCATGGTCGCGGCGCCGCTGGCGACCGTCGATGTACCGGTCGACCTGCCGGTGTCGACGGCCGAGCGCAAGCCTAAGCCTGACAAGCCACTCTATCTGACAGTAAAGAGCGACCTTTCCTTCATACTCCGGGACACACCCGTCGCGCGTGACGCGTTGGGGGTAGCGCTGGACCAGGCGACGAGTGGCGACAAACAGGAACGCATCTTCCTGCGCGCCGACAAGTCGGTGCCTTACGGTGAGCTGATGCAGGCGATGAACGTACTGCGCGCGGCTGGCTATCTGAAGATCGCCCTTGTCGGGCTGGAGCAGTGAGGCCGCGCCTATGAAGCGCGAGCTTACACGCTGGGCCGGCGCTTTCTTGTTGGTGTTCGCCGTGCATGTGCTCGTGGTCGTGCTTGCCTTGCGCGTTACTGCCGCCGACGCACCGTTTGCGCCGCCGCCGGCGGCCGTGATGGTCGAGTTGGCGCCGCTGCCGGAAGCTCCGGCCGCGGCGCCAACCGACGCGCCGCCGGGGCCGGAGCTGAGTGAGATGATACCGGAACCCGAGCCGCCACCACCGGTCGACCTGAAACCGCCACCACTCCAGGCGGAGGTTGTGCTGCCCGCGCCGGATCTTCCGCCGCCGGTCGACCTCAAACCACCTCCCAAGCCACGCGAAAGGAAAGTCGAGAAGAAGAAGCCTCCGCAGCCGCAGAAATCGGCGCCGCAGGCTGCGCCCACTGAAGCCGCACAGGCGGCGGCGCCTCGATCAGGCGCGGTCTCATCCGATCCACCGTCCGCTAGCCTGCCGACTTGGCAGGCGCTGCTAATGCGGCACCTGCAGCGCTACAAGCGATACCCGAGCGACGCACAGCGCAACCACCAAGAGGGCGTCGTGTACGTGCGATTCGTCCTGAGCCGGGACGGTCGTGTCCTTATGTCGAGGCTGGAACGCACATCCGGCATCGCCAGTCTCGACCAGGAGGGGATCGATCTTCTGCAGCGGGCACAGCCAATGCCGCCGTTCCCACCCGACCAGCCAGGCGAGACCATGGAGCTGGTCGTTCCCATCCAGTTCTTCCTTCGGAGATAAAGATGGATCGATTTGAGCAGCGCTGTAGGGAAAATGGACTGAAATTTACGCCAGCGAGGCGTGTCGTCCTTGAAGTTATTGAGCAGGCGACCGATCATCCGGATGCCTTTGAGATTTATCGTCGCGTGGGCCGACAGCACAGACTGACTCTCAGCACAATCTACAGGACTCTTAACACGTTTGCGGAGGTCGGCGTCGTCGTCCGACATGACTTCGGCGACGGCAGAGGTCGCTATGAAGGAGTCCGGCACGAGCGTCACGATCATCTGGTGGATGTCGAGAGCGGTAAAATACTCGAGTTTGATGAGGCTGCTATTGGTTCGCTGGTCAAGGCAGTTGCGGCCCGCTTGGGCTATCGCCTTTTGGACTATCGACTGGAGCTGTTCGCAGAGAGAGGCCTTTCCAGCCCCTAGCGATAGCGAGGAGATCCGATAGATCTGCTGGGTTTGCGCACCCTCAATCCGCTCCAGAAAAATAAGGACTAAACATCTAGAAGAGACGTGTCGCGCATTGCACCAAGCTTGAGTTCATCTGCAAGATCGAGCATGCAGGCTGAGGTGATCTGATCGCCAAAGCAGGTCTAGCTGTGGTCCCGCTTGCGGCCAGTTATCATGGCGGAAGGCAGATTTTCCTTCCATATGAGGCTCATGGCGCAGACTGCGAGCACGTGTACGGCCACCGACGCCATTAGCATGTTGGCGAGAAAGGTGTGCATCCCCTCCACGCGCTCGTCGCCCCAGAACATGTCGAGCCTGCTCATCCAGCCGGTGATTCCCAGCAGCAGCACCAGGACCCAAAGCAACCACACCATCCAAAGCCCAAGCGGGTCGTGGCCCTTCGAGCGTGGTGGCTTGCCGGCGATGAGCTGCCGCAAATATACGCGTGTCTCGACAATCGATGGTTTGAGGCTGTGCGATCGCTTGATCGTGGCCCATGAGAGCCGCAGTAGGACCACAACGGCAGCAGCGTAGCCCACAATACGATGGCGATAGCCGCCGTCGTCGTAGACGAGATCGAAGAAGACTAGGCCGGCAAGTGCCCAGTGCAGCAACCGGACAACTGGATCCCAAACCTGCAAGGTCAGTCTTTGACTTCGGCCTTCACCACTTCGAGTGTCTTGGTGTCGAAGTAGATCTCGACCTTTTTGCCATCCTCGTTGCTGCCATAGATCTCGTAGCAGCTTCCGTCGACCTTGAACTTGTCGATCTTGTAGCCTTGCGCCACCAGTTTGGCCTTGGCGTCCGCCTCACTCATCCATTCGGATTTGGGATTGGCCTTGCAATTCGCCCTAGCGAAAGCTGCCGTGGGCAGCACCACGAAGAAGCAGATGACTGCAAAGAGGAAATCTTTAATCACGGAGTCTCCCTTTATCGAAGGGTATGCTACCCAATTTTTAATATGCGATCAATTCTCATTCGCATAGTTCGTTTCGAACAACTTGTTCGGTAGCGCAAGGAGACGCCAGCACATCGCAGCCATTGATAATGCATTTCCGAATATAATGATATTGCGAAGCAGTTGCAACTAGCGTTTATTCGTATGTGTGTGTCGACGACAGCGAGAACCATGGGGAAGTATCAGCGTGCGTCAAAACTGCGGTACCTAGAGCTCTTCCTGGTCCATCGGCATGATCTGTTGATCTACGCCAACCGGATCATGGGTGACCGAGCAAGTGCGGAAGACGTCGTGCAAGACGCCTATCTGAGGTTCGCCGGTTCGTCTGAAAAAAGACTCATCGAAGAACCGGTAGGGTATCTCTACCGTATCGTGCGCAACTTGGCGGTCGACGGCCGACGACGCCAGAGTCGCGATGGATACTACGATACGTCCGAGCCGGAGATGATGGCTGAACTTATTGGAGATCATCCGTCGCCGGAGACGGTAGTCGCCGATAGGGAAGAGATCCGCATTTTGCAGGCTGCACTCGCTGAACTCCCGCAACGCACGCGTATCGCTCTGGAAATGCATCGCTTTGGCGGCTGTACCTTGAAAGTGATTGCGACTCATCTGGGCATTTCGATAGGGCTGGCACATACTTTGGTGATCGACGGGCTCGAACATTGCCGCGCTCGGCTGTGCAGGCCATCCAGGATTCAGTAGCCTTCCTCTGAAAATCCATGCTCTCCAGTCGTTCATTAGTTATGAGTGTCCCACCGAAGGCCGTCAGGCCGCTCGATTAAAGCCGGGCCGAGGAGCGGCGCTTTAGGGGAGAGCCATGGAATCAGCCGGCGATCCGGCGACGACGATGCCTCGAAGGGCCAGCGAGTGGTTGCTTGCTCTGCACGAGGCTCCAGACGATGCGGCCCTGCGCCAGCGCTTCGACGCGTGGTTGTCAGCGGATCCTGCTCACGCGGTCGATTGGCACGAGATCTGTCGCACATCCGATGCGCTCGATCACCTGCAACAAGCGGGCGATTGGCGACCCGTTGTCTTCGCTGCCCCGCGCCGACGCTGGCAAGCGGTTTCCGGCGTGGCCGCCAGCATGCTTTTGGCGGCGCTGGTAATCGTTGCTGCCCCTGATGCCGTCATGCGACTGACTGCTGACTACGCGACGGGCACGGCGGAGCAGAGAACCGTTGCACTATCCGACGGAAGCATGGTGCGGCTCGCACCGCTGAGTGCGATTAGCGTTGACTTTGATGATGCCTCGCGACGTGTGCGGCTCCTGAAGGGCGAAGCTTTCTTCGAGGTGACGCATGAAGCGGATCGCCCTTTCGTGGTTGAGGCATCGAACGTAAAGGCGACCGATCTCGGCACTGCCTTCGACGTGCGAGTCGATCCTGGCGGGGTCGACGTGGCTGTACACCAGGGGCTGGTTCAGGTTGATGCAGTGCAGGCACAACCTGCCGCTTCCGAACGATTGGAGGCTGGTGACTGGATCCGCGCGACGACACGCCAGCCAGTTGAGCGCGGGCATCTGCCCGTCGAGGAGATCGGCGCTTGGATGCGGGATCGGCTGATCGTCAAAAACCAGCCGGTGTCAGAGATCGTCGAGGCACTGCGGCCATATTTCAACGGCATCATTGTCTTGCGGGGCGATGAGCTTGCTCGCCGATCCATGACCGGTGTTTACAATCTCTCTAATCCGGTCGAAGCACTGCGCGCTGTGGCGCAGGCACAAGGTGCTACCGTTCATCGGATAACGCCGTGGCTGTTGATCCTGTCCGGCGCGTAGGGACATCTCCGAAACGATCATCATCGATCGACTATTTCTGAAAATTTGCGCCGGTCCGTCGTCTCCTACTCAGGGGCCGCTTTCGAGAGGCACCCAGTTGCTAGGCCGCCTCGAAGGGAACGGAGACGACGAATGAAGATTGCCAGACAGCATGCCCGACCGCGGCGGCGGGTGCGCCTTGCGATTCTGGCAGCCTTTGCTGGCGCCGCCTTCGGGAACATCGCTCTTGATGTCTCGGCCCAACCAGCACCCACAAACGCACCGAATGCGCGCCAATTTGATATTTCGGCACAATCTTTAGCCGGTGGCCTGACGCAGTTCGGCCAGCAAAGCGGTTGGCAGGTGTCGGTCGGTACCGACCTGATCCGCGGTCTGTCGACCTCAGGTGTGAGTGGCACCATGGCGCCCGCGGAGGCATTGCAGCGGCTTCTCGCCGGCACTGGACTTACGTACGTCCTGAGCGACGGCACGGTGATCTTAAAGAAGCAGTCATCAACCGACACAAGCAGCCGCGATGCCGTGCAACTTCCGACAGTCGTGGTCACAGGTCAGCATGTCAACAACCTGCCGCCGGTCTATGCGGGCGGACAGGTCGCGCGCGGGGCGGGCATCGGCCTGCTCGGCAACAAGGACTACATGGATACACCGTTCAGTATCGCGAGCTACACAGAGAAGACTATTCGCGACCAGCAAGCAAAGAGCGTTGCTGAGGTTCTGACCAATACAGACCCGTCAGTCCGGGCCGCCATCGGTAGTAGCAACCGCTATGATGCGTTGACCATCCGTGGCTTCCGCGTCGAGAATGGCGATATCGCGATCAATGGTCTCTATGGACTGGTGCCAGACTTTCGAGTCAATCCGGCGCCGGTAGAACGCATCGAACTTCTCAAGGGACCATCAGCGTTTCTCAACGGTATGACGCCGAGCGGAAGTATTGGCGGTGGCATCAACCTTGTGACCAAACGGGCGGCCCACGATCCTCTGACGCGCTTCACCGTCGAGTATCTCTCCAATTCGGTTTTTAGCGGCCTTGTTGACGCCAGCCGCCGGTATGGCGACCAGAAGGAGTACGGTGTCCGGTTTAATGGCACCTTCGGTGGCGGTAACACGTCGATTGACCGCCAGTGGGTGCGCAACGGCTCAGCGTCGCTCGGTCTCGACTATCGCGGCGACAAGCTGCGGCTATTCGCTGACGTGATCTACCAGAACGACTGGATGCAGGGTGCATCGCGGGGCTACACACCGGTGCCCGGCATCCAGGTCCCAGTCGCTCCCGATCCCCGAATTAACCTTGCGCAATCGTTTGACTATGCGCGTTCGCAAAGCATCACCGGCATCCTTCGCGCCGAATATGACATCTCAGCCGATACAATGGTGTTCGGCGCATTCGGTGCCAATTCCTTCGATTACGACAAGCGCGAGGCGCCAGGTGCCACCTTGCTCGATTACTATGGGTCGGCGTCTTCAACCTCGACCTTCCAGACCGGAAGGTCGCAAGCCTTTACTGGTCAGGCTGGTGTCAGAACCCGATTCGAGACCGGACCGATCATCCACGAGGTCGCTGTCAGCGGCAGTCTGCTGCAGCAGACGTCATGGCTAGGGCAGACCACCTACAATAACTATTTGACCAACATCTATGCGCCGGCCCTGTTTGCAGGGCTTACCCCACTCTCCTCGTACCCGCAGGCACTCGCAAGCACCAACCTGCTGCAGAGCGTGGCGATCGCTGACACTCTCTCGGCGGTCGATGGTAAGCTGCAGTTGATTGTCGGCATGCGTCATCAGCAAATCGAATCGTCCAGCTTCTCTCCGACGTCAGGTGCGACAACCGCAAACTTCGTCAGTGGCGCCGTGACGCCGTCGGTCGCGCTTTTGGTCAAGCCGATGAAAGAGCTCTCATTCTATGGCAGCTACATCCAAGGTCTGTCGCCGAGTACACCGCCACCGGCGGGCGCGGCCAATCCGAACGCGGTCTTCCCGCCATTCCGTTCGACTCAGTACGAGGTGGGCGCAAAGCTCGATCTTGGCCGCTTCGGCGCGACTCTGTCGGCGTTCCAGATCACCCTGCCGAGCGGAGTGGTCGATCCCGTCACCAAGATCTTCAGTATCGACGGTGAGCAGCGCAATCAAGGCATCGAGTTTAGTTTTTTCGGCGAGATCCTGTCCGGCCTTCGTACGCTGGGCGGCGTGACCTTCCTCGATCCGCGCCTGACCAAGACGCAGGGCCATCAGTACGATGGCAACTTCGCGATCGGCGCGCCCGGCATACAGGCCAATGTCGGCTTCGAATGGGACACGCCGTTCGTTCGCGGCCTAACCGCTATCGCACGCACGACCTACACCAGCGAGGCCTATGTCAGCGCCGACAACACCCAGAAGGTCCCGAGCTGGGCGACTCTCGATGTCGGCCTGCGCTATGCGATGACAATTCAGAACAAGTCGGTGGTGCTGCGCGCCAACGTCACGAACCTGCTCGACAGCAACTATTGGATCGCCAATCCGACCGGTTACGTGATCAGCGGTATGCCACGCACGGCCTGGATTTCGCTGTCTACGGACTTCTGATTGTTGTTGCAGCTGCACTGGCACCACCGCCAGGAAACCTTCGCACAACAACGCACTCAGTAGGGGCCGGTGTCAGCGAAGGCGCTCAGGTCATGGTACGGCGTGCACAAGTGGACGAGCCTCGTGTGCACGCTCTTCTTGTTGCTGCTGTGCCTGACAGGCCTGCCGCTGATCTTCAAGGCGGAGATCGATGTCTGGACGGGCGCCATCGCAACAGCGGACGGTGCTGCGTCTAGCCAACCCGATTACCGAGCAGCAAGCCCATCCCGGCGGCGTTGCACCGAACAATCCTCAACCGGGTATTCAGCCGCCCAGCAATCCGCTAGCACCCCTCTTGCGCATTGGTAGCGGACCTGGAGCCTTCTTTGCAGTGATGTTCTATTCCTCGCCTGCTTTCTGAAGATTTTGAGCATGTGGTAAGTCAGTCCCTTTGTAGACACTGTCGACGACAACGCGAGAGATCGAGATGACGGCTAAAGATGAAGTACCGTGGGAGGGGCAATGTCTGGATGAGGCACGCGCATTTGCCCTGCGCTGTGTCGCCTTGCGAGACAGCAATCCTTATGGCCGACCTCCTCTTGAAGTCATTATGGTCGACCTAATGACAGAGCTTTGGGATCGATCATTTAGCCAAACTGAAATCAGAATGGCATTCGAGCAGGCGATTTCTGAGTTGCCGCAATATGCCGCCGGTGAAGAGCGAAGAGGCGGAAGGCGGTAGACACCATTTGTGAGCCACCACCTAGAGCTATTTGCCCAATGCAGGCGACCGCCGCCTCTCGGGCATCAGCAACACCGGCCTCACGGCGGGCCAATTCTCCAACTACACCTACACCACGACGCCTGAGAACCAGATCATCGGCATCGCCGAGACCAGCGACGCCTCAGCCGTCTATCCCGTCGCGAGCACGCAGACCGCGACCTACAACACTCTCAACCAGCTCACCAACCTCTCGGGTCAGGCGCTCACCTTCGACGCCAACGGCAACCTGACCTCGGATGGCCAGCGCACGTACACCTGGGATGCCGAGAACCGTCTGGTGGGCATCACCTATCCCGGCGCGTCGGGCAAGGCGACGGCCTTCACCTACGATGGCCGCGGTCGCCGCGTGTCGATCGCCAGCACGCCCGCGGGCGGCGGCAGCGCAGTCACGGCGTCGTACCTGTGGTGCGGTGACAAGCTCTGCCAAGCTCGCAACGGGTCGAACGCGACCGTTCGTAGTTACTATAGCGAGAGCGAGTTCGTGCCAGGGACGCCCAATCAAACCTTCTACTACGGTATCGACCAGATCGGCTCGGTGCGACGCACCTTCGCCAGCCCCTCGAGCGCGGCGGCCTACAGCTACGATCCCTACGGCGTGCCGCTCCAGAGCACAGCACCGGTCACCGACTTCGTCTATGGCGGCATGTTCTACAACGCCGACAGCGGGCTCTATCTGACCAACTATCGAGCATACGATCCTGTTGCCGGACGATGGCTGTCGCGCGATCCACTGGGCGAAGCCGTCGATCCAATGGGGAACCTCTATCCATATGTTGGCGGCAATCCAACAAATCTGACCGATCCAGAAGGCCTCCAAGTCGTCGCACCGGGGCCAGCTATTCCTCTCCCACTGCCACCAGTTTTCATCCCTGGAACTCCAGAGAACAAGCAGCTGACTCGGCAGACTATGGGGCTGATCAATGCCATTGGGAATACGATCGAAGACACGATTAGCCTAATGGGTAAAGAATCTGACAAAGAACGATCGACTGATATTCCGTCGTGGGCCAAAGGAAAAAAGCCAAAGCCCGGCCAGTCAGGCAAAGAATTCGCTGACGAACTTCTCAGAGGCAAATACGGTGAGGGGAAATATCCCACGGGTCCCGGAAGTGAGCACAGTAAGATAAAGAAATGGGCCGATAGAGGATGTAAATAGACAAGGTGCCAAATGACAAACAAGATTGAAAGGCAAGCACTACATTCAGTTTACCTCCTTCAGCATGTTGCCCGTGAGGGCCGCGACGATGAAGATGTCAAGGTGGTCGGCATTTACACAACCATTGGCAAAGCTAAACAGGCGATTAGGCAGCTCAGGAAGTTGGCGGGGTTCAAGCGATATCCTGACGGTTTCTATGTGGATCGATATGGACTGGATCAAAGTAAATGGGCCGAGGGATTTACAACGAGGCGACCAAAGTCAAAAACAGCGATGCGCACACGGAAGTCTAGGCGCCCACGAGCGTTAAACGCTTAGTGGCGCTGACGCTGGGCGCGGATCGTCTTGAGCACGAGGGCGACCAGCGCGACCAACGCCCTGTAGCTGAGCGGGTGAAGGGATCTCTACCTCACGCTCCAAAGCTTCGGCTCGTGCTTCCAGGATGAGGGGGCAGGGAATCAAGCGGAGGCGATTCGACCGTCGGCTCTCGGGCACCAGCAACACGGGTCTCACGGCAGGCCAGTTCTCCAACTACACCTACACTACGACCCCCGAGAACCTGATCACCGGCATCACCGAGAGCAGCGACGTCTCGACCGTCTATCCCGCATCAGGCACGCAGACCGCGACCTACAACACCCTCAACCAGCTCACCAACCTCTCGGGCCAGGCGCTCACCTTCGACACCGTGGGAAACCTGACCTCGGACGGCCAGCGCACCTACACCTGGGACGCCGAGAACCGCCTGGTCGGCATCACCTATCCCGGCGTGAGTGGCAAGGCGACCGCCTTCACCTACGATGGCCTCGGCCAGCGGGTGTCGATCGCCAGCACGCCGCCAGGCGGCGGCAGTGCGACCACGACCTCCTATCTCTGGTGCAGCTCGGACATCTGCCAGGCGCGCGATGCCGGCAACACGACGATCCGGGGCTATTACGACGAGGGTGAGGTCGTGCCCGGCGCACCAGCCCAGCCTTATTATTACGGCGTCGACTAGATCGGCTCGGTGCGCCGCGCTTCCAGCCCCTCGAGCGCACCAGCCTACAGCTATGATCCTTACGGCATCCCACTCCAGGGCACCGCGCCGGTCACCGACTTCGTCTACGGCGGCATGTTCTACAATGCCGACAGCGGCCTCTATCTCACAAAGTATCGAGCTTATGATCCCGTCGCAGGGCGATGGCTGTCGCGCGATCCGTTGGGAGAGTTGGGCGAAATAGTAAGCTCTACGACACCAGTGTCGATTTCGACGACCTTGGGGTCGACAGTCGCACTCACCGACACAAGCTTTGCCAAAATAAATGCGGGCTCGCTATTCGCGGAGTCCATCCTCGAAGAGCCAGGGCGTTCGACCACCATGCGGGACGAGATCATATTGCGTGCTCTGCCTCCCTCAGCTGAACTGCCACCTCAAAACACGCCGCCACTGGCTATCGCCGGTAACTCATATGATTTTGACGGTACGGGGAATTTGTATGCGTACGCGGCATCTAACCCAGTCTCGAACGTTGATCCCAATGGCCTACAATTCAAATTGCTGGGTCCGGGTGGAGGCGGGCGAATCTGTGGTTTTATATGCGGTGGATACGGATTCCGCATGGACTATTCTCCGAACCCAAGTCCCACATTACTTCATTTCCATTTTGGTCCACTAAGCGCTGGCCGTGATTGGGGAGGACATCGCCCATGGTACGCGCCATGGTGCGTATATTAGGGAAGCAGCCACATGCGTTACCTTCACTATGAGGTGGATGAAATCTGCAACTATACGCATTCACGTTGCTTGGCTGTGAGTAAATGCGATTTTGAAAACAAGGTCACACCGGTCGCCGTTAGCATCGATGCGATCGAGGAAATGCTTAAGAGATCGGAGACCCTTTGGGGGCTAGCGCTCCCATATTATCTGAGCATTGCAAAATCTGTGGAAGCCAACTCTTTGACTCTCAAGGAAGCAGTAGAACAAGTCGAGGCTTCTCCGTCGGCCGACAGATTCTTGCTTGTGGCCTATCAAGACGCCGGCGTCATATCTGTATCCGGCGTTGCATTGCCATTTCAAATTGCAGCACGAGATGCGAAATGGTGGGCGCCTTATAAGTCCGCGTCGCGTTCTCTATCTTAACTCAACCATACACCGCTGCAGCAAGGATCTCAGCGGTATCCTATTACCTCGCCGAGGGGTGTGGCGAGAAAATGAGAAAATGGCCTGAAATGCCGATGCCATCGGCATCGGAGGTTTCTCACCCCGTGAGAAATTGTGAGAGAATCGGTGCGAAAGTCCGCTGCCCTGCTTGCGGCGACATCGCGGGCGGTGCGATCGGGCTCACCAGCTGCTGCGCGGCGAGCGGGCGCTGGCGGACCCGGGTCGAAGGTGACCTCAGGCATCGGCAGGGTCGAGCGCTCCGGCGCAGCGGAGACGGCGCAAGAATCCCTCTCTTACGCTCGAAAGTTTCGGCTCGCGCTTCCAGGACGAGGCGCTGAAGCGTCGCGCCACCGCGGCAACCTATACTTACGACTCGTTCGCCCGCGTCCGGACCTTCACCGATTCGGAGGGCTGGACGGCGACTTATGATTACGACGCCGCCGATCGTGTCACCAAGGTCACGTACCCCGACGGGACGGCCGACACCTATACCTACGACAAGCTCGACCTGGTCTCTTACCAGGACCGCCAACTTCGCACGTGGACCTATTCATACGATGCCAACCGCCGTCAGACGTCTGTCACCGATCCGTCCGGCCAGACGACGCAGTTCGGCTACAACAATACCGGCCAGCTCACCAGCCTGACCGACCCCAAGACGAACGTCACGAGCTGGACCTACGATGTGCAGGGCCGGCTCACGGGCAAGCAATACCCCGACACCAGCACCGTCACCTACACCTACGCCTACGAGAACACCGCCAGCCGGCTGAAGTCGGTCACGGACGCGCTGAGTCAGGTCAAGACCTACAGCTACGCCAAGGACGATCGGCCCACCGGCATCACCTACACCAGTGCGGTGAACCCGACGCCCAACGTCAGCTTCACCTACGATCCCTGGTTCCCGCGCCTGACCTCGATGATCGACGGCACCGGCACGACGCCCTACACCTACGTGCCGATCGGCTCTCTGGGCGCGCTGCAGCTGCAGCAGGAGAGCAGCCCGCTCGCCAACAGTGTGATCGCCTATGCCTATGACGAGCTGGGCCGGCTGGCCTCGCGCACCGTGACAGGCGCGGGGGCCGAGACTTTCCAGTACGATGCAATCGGCCGGCTGATCACGCACGCGAGCGACCTCGGCTCCTTCACCCTCAGCTATCTCGGCCAGACCGGCCAGCTCACCAGCCGAACCCTCGCCAGCAGCACACTGGCCACCACCTGGAGCTACTTGCCCAATTCCGGCGATCGCCGGCTCTCGGGCATCAGCAACACGGGTCTCACGGCGGGGCAGTTCTCCACCTACACCTACACCACGACGCCCGAGAACCAGATCAGCGGCATCACCGAGAGCAGCGATGTCTCGACCGTCTATCCTGTCGCGGGCACACAGAGCGCAACCTACAACAATCTCAACCAGCTTACTAACCTCTCGGGCCAGGCGCTCACCTTCGACGCCAACGGCAACCTGACCTCGGACGGCCAGCGCAGCTATACCTGGGATGCCGAGAACCGGCTTTTGGGCATTACCTATCCCGGCGCGTCGGGCAAGGCGACCGCCTTTACCTACGACGGCCTCGGCCGGCGGGTGTCGATCGCCAGCACGCCTGCAGGCGGCGGCAGCGCGACCACGACCTCCTATCTCTGGTGCGGCTCCGACATCTGCCAGGCACGCAACGCCAGCAATGCGCCGATCCGGGGCTACTACGGCGAAAGCGAGTACGTCCCCGGTTCGCCGGCCCAGC
Source organism: Pseudomonadota bacterium (assembly GCA_018242505.1). GTDB lineage: Bacteria > Pseudomonadota > Alphaproteobacteria > Reyranellales > Reyranellaceae > Reyranella. The sequence continues at coordinate 57,044 of JAFEBU010000013.1, read as the reverse complement.
CCTATTACTATGGCATCGACCAGATCGGCTCGGTGCGGCGCGCTTTCGCTAGCACCTCGAGTGCGCCAGCCTATAGTTACGATCCGTACGGCGTGCCGCTGCAGGCAACGGCGCCGGTCACCGACTTCGTCTACGGCGGCATGTTCTACAATGCCGACAGCGGCCTCTATCTGACCAACTACCGGGCGTACGATCCAATCGCCGGACGATGGCTGTCGCGCGATCCGTTGGGCGAAGTTACCGATATGGTCGGCAATCTCTACCCGTATGTTCGAGGAAACCCTATCAGCACAACTGATCCTCTCGGATTGTTGGCCTTCACCATACCACAATTGCCCAAGCCCGGCGCGGCGCAATGCTCCAACTCGTCCGGGCCAGAGGGTAAACCACCGCTAAGTCTTGCAAACGATCCAGACCCAAACCAACGACGTAATCCCGCATCTGAGCAGAATTTTATTTTGCAGCCTGGTGGCACCGGAGGGGGACCACCCAGCGCTGTGAAAGCTCCAGGTGACATATCTTTCAAGACAGAGCATTACGCCTCGAGGCTCGAAGCCGTGGGCCTTAATCCGCCCCAAGTAAACCAAGCCATAAGAGAACGAATTTCTCCGGAATTGCCATATGTCTCGCCAGGCGTAAACTTCGCTGGACGTGTCCAGATCAACGGTATCACAGTTGAATATCGCGCTTACGCGCTCCCAAATGGCGATATCAGCGTTGGTTCAGTGTTTCCGGTGAAATGAGCGATGCGTTCCCCAACGTCAACCGAAGTAGCTATCGTTATAGCAATCGCTGATGCTTTGCCTCCCTCTCAGAGCTACGCGGTAAAGCGAGATTTGGCGCAAAGTACGGTTGTCGAAGCAGCTGCAGACGGCTCTCGGCTTCTCTTTTGCATCACCGGTTACGAACGCCCAAAGTACAAAGGGCAACATCCACTGCCAGCCGAAGGAACGATGAAGGACAGAGATGGGGCTGACTTGCACGTCCTTCTCCACGTAGACGGAAACGGTAAGCTGTTCGAACTGGAGATTGTGCGTTGGGCCGAAGGTCCTCTCATCGGACCAGATTGGGCCAGCTTCAAAGTACTTAGCTAAAAAGGTCTGAGCTCAACTGATCATTGCATCGTCGGTGCCGTCTTGAGGCGTCGCCAGTTCGCGGCCGCGTGCGCGGCATTGTCGTGCGGGTCCTTGGCGAAGTTGGCGGTGCTGGCGAACACGTACAAGTTGCCGTCGGAGATGATCCAATTGCGGGGATCGGCCTCGCGCTTCCCGCCGTTGGCCAGGTTTTCCCGCGCCTGTCCTTGATGACTGACGGCACCGGCACGACGCCCTATACCTACGTGCCGATCGGCTCGCTGGGCGCACTGCAGCTCCAGCAGGAAAGCAGCCCGCTCGCCAATAGCGCCATCGCCTATGCTTATGACGAGTTGGGCCGGCTCGCCCGCACGCCGGCGGGCGGCGGCAGCGCGGTCATGGTCTCCTACCTCTGGTGCGGCTCGGACATCTGCCAGGTGCGATACCGGCAACACGCCGATTCGCAGCTATTGCGAGGGCGAGCACGTGCCGAGCTCACCGGCCGGACAATGGTGCCATCGATTGTCGCTTAAGGTATGCGTGCAAGAACTTTGAAGGTTCGTGCTCGCTATGAGAGCATTCCGGCTTCAATTATTGGAGGCCATCAAATATGACTGTAGCTCGTTTTGTTCAATACAGGGCGATGGTCGCAAGCATTGCATTGTCGAGCTGCTGCATGCTTGTTGGTTCGCTTGCGTATGCAGAGTGTGCGCTGCCCTACACACTCACCAATGGGCAGATCGCTGATGCGAACCAGGTGATGGCTGACTTGAATGCATTGGCAGATTGCTCAAGTCCGGCTGGCGGTACAAATGCAATCCAATACAATAACGCTGGAAGGCTCGGTGGGGTCGGACCATCTAAGCGATGGGCAGCTCTTGATTGGCTCGACCGGAGGAGCTCCTCAACCTCAAGCACTAACTGCCGGGCAAGGCATTTTGATCACGAATGGACCGGGCAACATAACAGTTTCAGCGACAAGTAGCGGCGGTGGAAGTCGCATTCAGCACGTGGCCTCGGCGATTAAGCGCGCAAATCCCCTCACGTCGTTAACGACACAACACAACGTGACCGCAGGGAATCTCCTAATAGTAGCGACAGACTGGTATCAAGGAAGCACTGGGAATCCGACAATCTCGGACACGCTCGGTACGCCATTCTCGCTCATTGTTTCAAATAGCAATACAGGAAACGCCGCCGTCGCAATCTTTGTCGGTCAGGCAGCAGCAAGTGGAAGTGATACAGTTACGATCGCTTTTCCAAGCGGTGCGAGCTGGCAAGGTATCTCGATCTCTGAATTCAAAAATACTTCCGCAATAGTGGATGATGCAGCTGTTGTTTACAACGCGGGGATCAGTCTGAATCCGACTACCGACGGTGATCTCATTTTCACGTACGGCGGATCCCCAACGAGCGCAGTAGCTTTCACAATACCGCCACCGGCTTTTCTTTTTGGGAAATATGCCAGCGGGAGCGACGCATCCGGATGGTCCTTTATGATCCAGAACACGGCGAGCTTCGTCGATTGTACGCCGTCAAATGCCGCAGCGGGGAGCTCACTCGCAGCAATTGCTTTGAAGCCGACTCCGTAACGTCCCTCATTTAGTCTCTGCGTAGGCAGATCATGCTCAATCTTTTGCGAATCGGACCAAGGCTAGAGCTTGCGTATCCGGGATCGCATAGCGCCAAGCATCGAGTCGAGTCGATATAGATTGTTGCCGTGGTCTATGTCGGCATCCCGTGACGGCGAACGCATCATTTTTATCGGCCTGTCACGGAGAGACGCTGCACGAAAAGCGTACAAGTCACGTAATCTGAACAAAACGACCTCTTCGTTATCCTTCGATCCATCTCGCAGGACTGCTCAACGGCAGCGTTCGGTGCATATCCTGGGATGCTCTCGGATGCGTAGGCTGGGTCGGGGCAGAATTCCTCTCGCACTTGCAATCGTCGATCTCAACACTGGACAGTGTTTTTGTTCCCCTGCATCAGGCGGCCCCAATCTTAGCGCGACGCTAGAAGTTTCCCAATGTGAAGGCATTGCCAAGGTATCAGGACAGAATTGACAGCCCTAACGAAGGAATGGGACGATGGCTAGATCCCAAAGGCGCTGAAAATCGCGTATCTTCGCGATCGGATTGAATTTGGCCAAGCGCGTCTTCCAGGTCCATGGTATCGACGAGACCGGAGCAGTCGTGTTGTGCAAGCGGCTGCGGCGCAGTCATCGCGCTCTCTACCAGCTTGCCGTCGTCTATGGTTGGCATGGAAGCGTGTGCGACGGCGCACTACTGGGCACGCGAGCTGACGGCTCTCGGCCATGAAGTGCGCTTCATGCCGCCGCAGTACGTCAAGGCGTACGTCAAGCGCAACAAGAACGATGCAGTCGACGCCGAGGCGATCTGCGAGGCGGTAGGACGCCCATCTATGCGCTTTGTGGCGGTAAAGACGACCGAGCAGCAGGCGGCGATGATGATGCACCGCGCCCGAGATTTTCTGATTCGCCAACGGACAATCTCGTCAACGCTCTGCGTGGACAACTGGCTGAGTTCGGTCTCGTCGCGGCGCAAGGCCTGCACAAAGCAGTCGAGCGGATGGCGATCGTTAAGGACAACGCAGACGAGCGCGTGCCCGCCCTGGCACGGCAGGTGCTGCGGGTGATAGCCAGCCAAATCGCTGAGCTTCAGACGCGGATCACTGCGCTCGAGGCACAGATCCTGGCGTGGCACAAGGGCAGCTCTATGAGCCAGCGCCTGGCCACCACCCCAGGGATGATCGGGCCGATTATCGCTATCGCCATCACCGGCACGGTACCGGATCGGGAGTGTTCCGAAGAGGGCGGGAGTTTGCCGCGTGGCTCGGCCTTGTGCCGAGACAGAACTCCACGGGTGGCAAGGACCGTCTCGGTCGGATCAGCAAGCGAGGCGATGGCTACCTTCGACGCCTGCTGGTCAGCGGGGCGCATGCTGTGCTCCTTCGCGCGAAAGCAGGCAGGACGATCCTTGGTTGGTCTCGCTGCTCGGCCGCAGACCCCGCCTCGTCGTGGCCATTGCTTTGGCGAACAAAACGGCGCGCATGGCTTGGGCCATCATGAGCCGAAATGAGACCTACCGGCATGCCGCCATGGCGGTGTGATCTGTCGCTCGGCGGCACGACCAGAAGCTTGCAACAGACGCAGTGCGTTGCTGGTGACGAGCACAGTCGCGCCCGTATCGGCAAGGATCGCCATCCAGAGTGGGGTAGCACCGAACAGCATCGTCAAGCCATGCACCAAATCCAACCTCACTCCCAGGTGGCGATGCCTGACAGGCATTGAGGAGAAGGTTTAGCGCAATCTGCCTGGGCTCAGTTGCCGCTACATTGACCACACTGGGAATATCGCAGTTCCATGCCAAACGAAGCTGGCACCGTACCATCTCCGGCCCAACCAAAGTTTGAAGATCTCCCAGGTCGGATGCGGTTAGGCGGCTATTTTGCAGCATGCGGTGAAACGCGAGCACAGAATCGACTACATCACCTATGCTCAAAAGACCCCGCTCAATCAAATCGAGGCTTACCATTCGGGTATTCGGATCGCTTCCGAATTTGCGGATGGTGTCGAGCGCCGTCGACATCCCTCCGAGTGGATTGCGAACCTCGTGTGCGATCGTTGCGGCGATGCGACCGGAACTGCTGATCTGATCAGCCTGCACATCATGGATGGGGAATCGATCTTCACCACGGCTCCGTCGGTAGGCCATCCGGCAAGCGATCGTTGATCGTCGCTCGCTCAATGGTGTCTACGGCGAGCGCATCCGGTTCTTCAGCCCGGTCACCCGCGGGAGATGTTCTAATGGGAAAGCTGGTGCAGTCGCATATTAGTATGCCGGCCTAAGGCACAGCGGCCGACACATGCGATGCATCAACTGTTCGTATAGGCCACGCATATCGTCTTCGTAGATCTGCGTGAGAAGCTTAGACTGGATGTTGCACTCTTCCAGAACGTTCATGCCCGTCCAGAGCCGGATCATCTCGTATCGGGAACGGCGTAGGCGGGAGCCGTGGCGTAGACGTCGCTTAGGGCGCCGTCCGGTACTGCGCCCCCGGATGCGGCGCCATCAGATGCGGCTTGTGTGTCGGTGACAGCTTCTCGCGCAGCGAACCCGGCTCATATCGCGCGGGATAGGCGCCGCGACGTTGCAGCTCCGGCACGACCTTGTCAGCGACGTCCTCATAGGTTTCGTGCGCAATGATGTAGGCAAGGTTGAAGCCGTCGATATCGCAGGCTTCCGCCCACTCCTGCATTTGGTCGGAGACCTGAGGGGCCGTGCCGACGAATACGGGCCCTCGACCTCCCAGGCTTTGATGCTCGGCGAGTTCGCGAATCGTCCATACGCGATTCGGATCGGCGGAGGTGTAGGACTCGACGACAGACCGCATGGCATCCGTCTCGATGTGTTTCAACGGCTCATCAAGGCTGTACTTCGAAAGGTCGATTCCCATCAATCCGGACAGATGGGCAAGGCCGCCCTCGTGATGAACGTTGCGTCGATAGTTTTCGTACTTGTTCTTGGCATCAACTTCAGTATCGCTCACGATGGTCGTAGCCAGCGCATAAATTTGGATATCGTCGCGGCCGCGACCCTGCGCGACGCATTCTGCGCGCAGCTTGGCCACCTGGTCAGCCAGCACTTTCTGTGAGGGGCCGCCGACAAAGATTCCTTCCGCATGCTTGCCTGCGAAGGCGCGACCGCGGCCGGAAGCGCCAGCCTGGTACAGAAATGGTGTCCGCTGGATAGACGGCTCGGACAGATGGATCGTTTCCGTCTTGAAGAATTCGCCCTCGAAACGAACCTTGTGTACCCTGCTGGGATCGGCGAACCAGCCATTTTCCCTGTTGCGACAGGCGGCTCCTTCTTCCCAGCTGCCTTCCCATAGTCTGTAGACAATCTCCATGAACTCTTCTGCCATATCGTAGCGACGATCATGGTCAATGGCGTTCTGACCCATCGCAGTGCCTTGGCTCTTCAGGTAACCAGTCACAATATTCCATCCAACCCGCCCATTGGTCAGATGGTCGAGGGTCGTCATCTTGCGCGCAAAGAGGTGTGGCATCTCATAAGTTAGTGTTCCAGTTATCCCGAAGCCGAGGTGCGTGGTGGCGTCGGCCATGGCCGGAATGACCATGGCAGGATCCAGCCGCGGTATGGCGACGGCGCGCCGCAGGGCAGCGGCCTCGCTTCCTGCGTAAACGTTGTTGGCGCCGGTCGAATCGGCCAGGAACAAGGCGTCGAACAGACCGCGCTCGAGAATCTTCGCCAAGTCCGTCCAATAGCGCGTCGTATTGTATTCGGCGGCGCGATTGCCGGGATAGTTCCAAAGCGACGATGCCTGGGAACCAGGGGTGGCGGCGCTGAAGGCATTCAGCCGTATTTGCTTTGCCATATTTGATTGCCCTTTCAGAATCCCTCGCGCAACGGCGCAGCCGTGAGCGCCTGCAGCGCGGCGAAGTCGGTGCCGATCAGCTCGGTGACAACCAAGCCATTGGCGCGCACTTCGATCACAGCCTTGTCGGTGTAGATGCGCGACACGCAGCGCGCAGCGGTGAGTGGCAAGGTGCAGCTCTCGACGATGCGCGGAGCGCCGGTCCTGGTGCAATGCTCCATCAAGACCCACACCTCTCTGGCACCGACAGCGAGATCCATCGCGCCTCCCACCGATGGAGCGCGTGAGGTGTCGCCGGTCGACCAGTTGGCCAGATCGCCGGCCTCTGAGACTTGATAGGCGCCCAGCAGGGCGTAGTCGATGTGTCCGCCGCGGATCATCACGAAGGCGTCGGAGTGCTTGAACACAGATCCGCCCTGCAGCAGGCTGACCCTCTGGATGTTGGCGTTCATCAACCCGTAGTGATTCGCGTCGTCGACAGCAGGGGCAATGCCGAGCAGGCCGTTCTCGCTGTGGAACTGGATTTCCTTGTCGTCCGTTAGATGGTCGGCGACCAATGTCGGAAGGCCCGCTCCGAGATTGACGTAGGCGCCGTCCGGCAGATCGCGTGCTGCCCGCCGCGCGATCTCGCTGCGCTTGCTCATGGCCTCACCTCGACGACCCGATCGACATAGATGCCAGGCGTCGTGATGACGTCGGGCGCAAGCGCGCCCAGCGGCACGATCTCCGTTACCTGCGCGATGGTGAGCCGACCGGAAGCGGCCATGTCCGGGCCGAAATTGCGCTCTGCATATCTATAAACCAGGTTGCCCCAGCGATCGGCCTTGTGAGCGGCGAGCAATGCCACATCGCCCACGATGGGCTTCTCGAGAATGTACAGTTTGCCGTCCATTTCACGACTTTCCTTGCCCTCTGCGAGCTCGGTGCCGGCAGCGGTGCGCGTATAGAAGCCGCCCAATCCGGCCGCCCCGGCGCGGATGCGTTCGCTCAGCGTGCCCTGCGGGACCAGTTCGAGCTCGATCTCACCGCTTGCATAAAGGCGATCGAACACCGGCGCGCCCCGGCCGACATTGGGGAACGAGCACACAACCTTGCGTACACGGCCCTTGTCCATCAGTTGGGCTATGGCATCGTCAGCCACTCCAGCATTGTTGGCCACCAGTGTAAGGTCGCGCGCACCTTGATCAATCAGGGCGAAGATAAGATCGAACGGCATGCCGGCATCACCGAAACCACTCACGAGGACGGTCGAGCCGTCTTTCACGCCCTCAAGGGCTTCCCGGGTCGTGGCGTGCCGCTTGTCGATCATTGCACATCGTCCCGTGCCACGAGCACCGTCTTACCGACGGTCTGGCGCGCGGACATCGCCACCAGCGCCTCTGTGGCGCGCGCCAGCGGCATCACGCGCGCAACGTACGGATTGAGCTTGCCATCGCCCAACCATGCGAAAAGCTGATCCATGTTGTGGCGAAATTCGTCAGGCTCATGGCGCGCGAATTCGCCGATCAAGACGCCGGCGATGGAGCAGCCCTTAAGCAGCGGTATGTTGAGTGCGATCTTGGGAACCTCGCCGCTGGCGAAGCCGATTACGAGATATCGGCCGTTCCAGGCCATGTTCCGCATCGCGCGCTCCGCGAGTGGGCCTCCCACCGTGTCAACAATGACGTCCACGCCGCGGCCGTCGGTCAGTGCGGTCAGCTCCGCGCGAAGATCGCCCTCGACATAGTTGATCAGGTCGGTCGCTCCCTGTTGCCGGCAAAGCTCGAGTCGCTCCGCCGTCGAAGCGCAGGCAATCACGCGCGCACCAAGCGTCCGACCGAGATCGATCGCTGCCAGGCCGATGCCGCCGGCGGCGCCCAGCACCAGCAGCGTTTCGCCGGTCTGCAAGCGGCCACGGTCTTTGAGCGCGTGAAAGACCGTGGTGTAGTTGCGCGGAAACGAAGCGGCGGTGACGGCGGAGATGGAGCGGGGCAGCAAGCCGAGACGCGATGCGGGCAGCGTCGCCTGTTCGGCAAACGCGCCAGTCAGGCCGAAACCCGCAACCCGATCTCCCCGCTTGAACGCAACCACGTTGCTGCCAACCGCTCGCACAGTGCCGCTCAGCTCGCCGCCTGGCACGAACGGCGTGGGGAATTTCGTCTGGTACCTGTTCTGAACGATCAGCACATCAGGAAAGCTGATACTGCAGGCGTCGACCTCGACGACCACCTCGTCCGCCGAGGGCGTGGGCTCGGGAAGGTCCTCGAACGCCAGCCGCGGCGGCAGACCATACTCACGGCAAACCAGACCTTGCATGATCTTCCCAAAATTAATCGATCAATCGATCAATTATTAAGCGACAGCTGGTGCCGAATCAATTCTTTTCCTCGCTCCATATTTAGAGGTTCTTAATCGGCCTCGTCTTTGCCTTCAGCCCAGCCATGAGAAAGGGGATGATGCGCGCGAACGCTGCGGAGCCGTCCTTTAGGGTCCGCCGACCGTGCGACAGGTCGGAGATCCGGTTCGGCTGGACCAGTGTCTGGTTAAGTATGCAGAGCAGGCAGTGGAACCGGAAGTAGAGTTCGTCCTCGGATAGTCCTGGCAGGGCGAGGCGGAGGCCCTCGATGAACCGATGCATGAAGGGGTCGAAGAAAATGGCTGTTATGCTTTTCGAGATCAGGCTCGGATCGCCGGCGACACGGCCTGACAGGCGACCAAAGGTGTCGGTCTTGCTTCTCGCATAACATGGCAGGAAGAACGCCTTGAGCATCCCTTCGAGGTCAGGCCGCGGTTTGACAGAAATCGCGGCTTCGAGAAGTGCGTAGCGCTCCTTGAAGAGCGGCGCGGCTTTCCGCTCGAACACCGCCGTCAACATCCGCTCCTTCGTCCCGAAGTGGTAGCTAACGAGGGACATACTGACGTCCGCTTCTGCCATGATCTGCCGAAGAGAAATGCCGTCCACGCCATGCTCGGCGAAGGCGCGTTCCGCGACATCCAAAATGCGGTTCCTGACCTCGCGCTTGCTTGTCTTAGGGGGCCGGCCGACAGACCTCCTTTCGTCTCGTGAAGGCGCTTTCTCACTTTGGCCTGCCATTTGCGTCCTACCTCGGTTGATGTTTACGCGCGCATGCCTCGCCTGCCGGTGTCGGGCTGTCAACCTTCGCACGGGACCATTGAAGCGCCTATGAGCCAGTATTTGATCGATTGATCGATATTTCTTTTCAGGAATTCGACACTGTGTTAGCTGTGATGGTCGCGGCGATTGGAGATGAGGGATGATCGTCAAAAAGGCGGGCTCGATTTCGTTGCGGGAAAGGGTCGACCGTTGACGGATGAGGCGACGATCGAAGCCACCGGCTTGAGGAAGCTCTTCGGCATGCCGGGGCACGAGACGATCGCGCTCGAGGATTTCTCGCTTGCCGTAGCAAAAGGTGAATTCGTCTCTCTTCTCGGTCCGAGCGGTTGTGGCAAGACGACTGCCCTGCGCATCCTGGCGGATCTCGAGACTGCCTCCTCTGGAACGGCACGCATCCATCGCCGGAAAGGGACGGACAGCCCATCCAACTCGATGGTTTTCCAGGAGCACAGCCTGTTCCCCTGGCTGAGCGTCATCGACAATGTGGCCTACGGGCTGGAGATGCGTGGCGTGGCGAAGCAGGAACGTCTGGATCGCGCCCGGCCGTTTCTCGAGATGGTCGGCCTTGCAAAGTTTGCCAACCACTATCCAGGGCAACTCTCCGGTGGCATGCGGCAGCGCGTCAGCCTGGCCCGCGCCTATGTAAATGATCCCGATGTGCTGCTGATGGACGAGCCCTTTGCCGCTCTCGATGCGCAGAACAAGCTGATCATGCAGCAGGAGCTGCTGCGTATCTGGGAAAAGGACCGCAAGACGGTGCTGTTCGTTACGCACGCTATCGACGAGGCGATCGTGCTGAGCGACCGCATCGTGGTGATGACGGCGGCGCCGGGCCGCATCAAGCGCATCATTTCCGTTGATTTTCCCCGGCCGCGCAATGCCGCGGAAATGAGGGCGGATTCTCGGTTCGGCAATCTGAGTCTTGATATCTGGCGCACCCTCGAAGAGGAAGTCCTGACGGCACGGGCACAAGCCGATGGCTAGGTCGCTGACCCCACCTGTGGCGCGCGAGCGCATCGTGACGATTCTTTCGCCGGTGTTGTTGCTCGTCGTGTGGGAGCTGGTGGGGCGGTTGGGGATGATCGACGCGCGCTTCATTCCCATGCCGTCGACCATCCTCGTAGCCACGTGGGAGCTGCTGAAATCGGGAGAGCTTCTCACTCATGTCGGCGCGACCCTTTATCGCCTCGCGCTTGGCTTCAGCATCGGCACCGTGGCGGGCATCGCCCTCGGCATGGCGATGGGCCTAAATCGCTTAATCCGCGCGGCCATTGATCCATTGGTCGCCGCAATCTACCCGATTCCCAAGATTGCGATTTTCCCGCTGCTGATGCTTGCCTTCGGCATCGGCGATGGATCGAAGATTGCCGCCGTGGCGATGACAGTGTTCCTGCTGACCACGATCAACACGATGACAGGCGTGTTGTCGATCGACAAAGCCTATTTCGATGTCGCCCGGAGTTTCCGTTCACCGCGCCGCAAGCTTTATACCCGGCTTATCATCCCGGCGATCCTGCCGATCATCTTCTCCGGCCTGCGAATCGGGCTTGGCCTCGCCCTTGTTGTGCTCGTGGCAACCGAGTTTGTGGCCTCGCGATCGGGTATTGGCTACCTGATCTGGTCGTCTTGGGAGCTTCTCCTCGTCGATCGCATGTTTGTCGGCATCATCTGCATCACCGTACTGGGCATCTGTTTTGCCGCCATCCTCAAGGAACTGGAGCGGCGTCTCACGCCGTGGCGATAATTTTCAACGCAAAGGGAGGAAACCATGAAACTCGTCCATACACGTCGAAATGTCTTAAAGTTTGCAGCAGCGTCGAGCGCTGTCACAGCATCGACCGGTGGGCTCGCCTACCCTGCCGCAGCGGCCGGCAGCGAGGTCGTGGTGGCTGAGCTCGGCGTCCTGGCTGATGCACCCTTTTATATTGGTGTCGAGAAAGGCTACTTCGAGAAGCAGGGCATCAAGGTCGTGCTGCGTCGGTTCATTTCCGGCGCCGAAGTGGTGGCGCCGCTGTCGTCGAATCAGCTCCAAGTGGGAAGCGGCGGCATGAGTGCAGGCTTTGTCAACGCCTTCGCCCGGGACTGGCCCATACGCATCGTGCTCACTCGGGTGCGCGACGTGCCAGGCAACTCGAGCCAGACGATCATCGTGCGCGACGCGCTCAAGGGCGAGATCAAATCCATGGCTGACCTCAAGGGCCGGAAGGTCGGCAATAACGCTCCGGGCAGCGTCATGCAGTTCATGCTCGGCAGGATGTTGGAATTGTCCGGACTGAAGATGTCGGACGTCACGGTCGTCAATATGCCGTGGCCCAGCATGGGACAGGCGCTTCAGACCGGCGCGATCGATGCTGCAGTGATCGCCGAGCCGTACGTCACATTGCTCGACCAGAAGGGCATCGCCTTTCCTCTCAACCGGGCAGCGGACATCATCAAGCACCCGTACCTCGAATCAAGCCTAGTGCTTTACAACAAGGACTGGACGGTCAAGTCGCACGCACAGGCCGAGGCTTTCACTGTCGCCTATCTCCAGGGCACCCGCGACTACTACCAGGCCATGAAGCACGGCCCCAACCGCGGTGAGATCATCAAGATCCTGCAAAAGTACACCAGCCTCAAAGACGCGGCGCTGTACGACAAGATCCAGTGGGTCTACATGGATCCGAACGGTACCATCGACATGAAGGGATTGGCGGCTCAGCAAGACTGGTTCGTCGGACAGGGAATGGCCAAGGCAAAGGTCGATCTCTCCGAAGCCGTTGACACGAGCTTGGTGGACGCGGCCGTAAAGAGGCTCGGTAAAGTGGACGCTAATTAGCCGACACTAGCCGCCCATCGCCGCGGGTGGGATTCGTCTGGCTTGCAGATTGCTCGAACATCCATCTCGGCCGTGAGGACCTTGCCCTCTTGCGCTCAAGGTTTGGCTGCTGGCGGCCGCCTGCAGTGAGGCGCCTGACCGGGTGGCAAGCTCCGCTCAGTGGTCGACATGGTTGATCAGCTGGGCGTTACCACCACCAGCGTTAGGGCGCGTTCCTTGCCAACGCTGCGCGAGCGGTGCGGTGTTGCAGCGTCGAAATAAAGACAATCGCCCGGAAACAGCATGACTTGGTCGTCACTGAGCTGGATGTCGACCTGGCCCTTGAGCACATATACCATCTCGTCGCCCGCATGCTGGAAGAACTTCTGAGGCATGCGCATGGGTGGCGAGACAAGGAATGGTTCCATCTTCTTTTGGGCCTTATGGAACGCGATGGCTTCGTATCGATAGCCGAACAGGCTGCCGTCCTTGGCGTACTTTTTACCCTCGGTCCGGCGCACGAGCGAATAGGGCGGATCCAACGACATGCGTTCGTCGAGCAGGTCTCCCACGGACACGTTGTAGGTTTCTGACAATTTCAGCAGGGTCGAAATGGAGGGTGCCTTCAGCCCCCGCTCGACCAATGACAGGAAGCCCTTCGTCAGTCCCGTCTTCTGCGCCAGCATTTCGAGTGAAAGCCCGTGCCTAGTCCGCAACTCGCGCAGCCGCTCGCTAAAGTTGAATGACGCACCGCCGTTAGCCGATGGCACGAGCTCGGACGGGGTAACTTTGCGCCGCGTGTCCTTGAATGGATTAGAGGGAGTGGCACCGGGCTTTGCGAACGCTACTCGCCTGACCGATTGCTTTTGATTGTTGATGGCCATCCGTCTCATCTGCCCGTTCCGCAGTGTGCTGTGTGAAGTCTTGTATAGGCAAACCGGGCTCGACAGCAACGCTGATACACGGGCGAAGCAATCGTGCGTACAAGAAACTGCGCTCGGTGTGATGCTTGACTCGGATGTTTTCTAAAAGTAAACAAATCTGCCTGATGGTAAACAGGACGATAAATGGAGCATTGAAATGTCCACCGCCACGATGTCCCTGCCGCTCGCCCATAATCAACGCGCCGAATTCGCCGAACGTGTGCGCCGCGCGCACTATCTGGAATACTGGGATGCGGACTATCGAACGGACAAGCCGACCACCGGCGTGCTGCCGCATCTGTGGGGCTGGGAGGAAATGAAGGGACTGATGCTGGAATCGGCAAAGGTGATTGGCATCAATGAGGCTGAACGCCGAGGCCTGATCCTCGCCAACCCCGGCTTGGCCGGTAAGCCGTACATGACGAACACGTTGTTCGGCGACGTTCAGATCCTCTCGCCTGGTGAGAGTGCGCCGGCCCATCGGCACACGACCAGTGCCAGCCGCTTCATGATGGAGGGTACCGGTTGTTTCACTACGGTTGCGGGTGAGAAGTGCACCATGGTGCCTGGGGACTTGGTCATCAATCCGAGCTGGCTCTGGCACGACCATGGCAATGACGGTACCGGCGAAGTGACTTACCTGAATGTCCTCGACGTTCCGTTGGTCGCGGGGCTTGGCTGCACCTTCTACGATCACGATTATTGGAAGGAGGGCGACGTCAGCAAGACGGTCCAGACCGTCCGCAAAATCTATGACGGCACCACTGATTTCTATTCGACCGGAGGCGTGAAGCCACGCAACATCAACGAGTCGAAAAAGCCCTATTCGCCACAGATCGTCTATCGCTATGAGGAAGTGCGTCCGACGCTCGATCGCTTGGCGACTGGGAAACCTGATCTCTACGACGGCTATATCCTCGAGTACGTCAATCCCGAGACCGGTGGGCCGGTGATGCCAACCATGTCATTCACCCTCCAGATGCTGACGGCCGGCATGAAGACGTTACGCCACCGACACACCTCAAGCACAATCTACTGTGTGGCCGAGGGCTCAGGCTGTACCGTCGTCGAGGACAAGCGGCTCGAATGGAACAAGAATGACGTGTTCGTCGTACCGACCTGGGCCTGGCACTCGCACATGCAGATCGGCAAGGATCCGGCAGTGTTGTTTGCCGTGACGGATGCGCCGGCCATCAATAAGCTCAGTCTCTATCGAGAAGAGCGCGAGGACGAGAAGGGACGCAGCACCGTCATTATGCCGGCCTAGGGAAGGCATCCGCTTATGAATGGTGAAAGCTTCATCCTGCGCTTCAACGACCTTCCTTCGGTCGATCGTGGCGGCGGCGTCAAGACAACGCCGCTCATTAAGAAATTTCCGGTCGTGGAAGGCATCACGACCGGGATCACGACCTTCCCGCCGGGCAATATGGTGCCGCTGCACGCGCACAATTGCGCCGAACAGGTCACCGTGCTTGCGGGCGAGGCGGAGGCGGAGATTGACGGTGAGCGATTCCGGCTGAAGGCACCCGATACGACCTTCATTGCCGCCGGCAAGCCGCATCGTTTCATTAACGTCGGTTCGACGGAGATGACCATCCTCTGGATCTATGGCGCCCGCGAAGTCACGCGGACCTTTGTGGAGTCTGGCGAAACGGTCGGACACCTTTCCGAAAAGGACGTCGGGGGTAGCCGCTAGAACATCCAACGGCCAAACCTCGATCAGCTCAAGAAAAAGCATCCGGGAGAAACGACCATGACGACGATGATGGGAAGGCGAGGAACGACATTTATGATCGCCCTCACTGGGTTGGCGGGAATGGCAGCGGCGACACCGTCCTTCGCCGCTGACAAGGTGGTGCTCGGCCTGGATTGGCAGGCGTTGGGTCGGCATGCCGGCTTCTACGTCGCCAAGGCCAAGGGTTTCTATGAACGCGAGGGGCTCGATGTTGAAATCCAGCGGGGTTACGGCGCCGCTGATGCGGTCAAGCGTTTGGCTGGCGGCGACGTGAACTTCGCGTTCGGAGACTACGGATCTCTGATCCTGGCGCGCGGCGAGGGCATCAAGGTCAAGGCTATCGCCATGATCTACGCACGATGCCCCTACGTCGTCTGGACACGCAAAAGTGCGGCGATCTCGACACCCAAGGATCTCATGGGCAAGAACGTCGGCAGTCCAGCCGGTGCCTCCGTGAGACTTCTGTTCCCGGCTTTCGCCTCCAAGGTCGGCTTCGACGACAGCAAGGTGAAGTGGGTCACCGTGGACGCGGCAGGCCTTTACCCGTTGCTGTTCACCGGCCGCGCCGACGCCGTCGTCGACTACGAGCTCGGCTGGCCGACGATCTCCGGCCGTGCGAAAGAAGCCGGGATCGAGATCGGTAAGCTGCGGTTCCGGGACTACGGTTTCGACCTCTACAGCAACGGCATCATGGCATCCGATCAGACGATCGCGACCAAACCCGACGTTGTTCGCCGCTTTGTGAAGGCCTCGCTGGCGGGCATGCGTGCAGCATTCGCTGATCCGGTCGCCGCCGGCGAGATCATGAAGAAGACCTTTCCAGTCCTCGACGCATCGTCGGCGGCGCAGGAGGTCGAGATCGTGAAGTCGCTGGCCGACCCGGAGAGCGGAAACCAACTCGGCTTCATCTCTCAGGACAAGGCGAGCCTGACCCGAGACATCGTCGCCAAGGCCTACAATCTCAAGGCGAATGTGCCGATCACCGATACTTATACCAACGACTTCCTGCCCAAGGTGTCGCCATGAAGCTGGGCACCCGGATGGTCGCTTCGGTTGCCCACATGGGGCCAGCGATCATCACCAGTATCATCCTGATAATGATCTGGCAGGCTGGGACCAGCCTGTTCAACATCCCGAATTGGCTATTGCCGGCACCATCGCGTATCGCCGATGCGCTCTGGCAATGGCGGCTTACCCTGGTCAACGATATCGGAGTGACTCTTCTGGAGACCATCATCGGCTTCATCTTTGCGGTACTGGGCGCAATCCCAATTGCAGCCGCGCTCGTCAGCTCCAGCCTTGTTTGGCGCTCCTTTTACCCCATCCTCGCTGCATTCCAGTCGATTCCCAAAAACGCTATCGCCCCAATCCTTATCCTCTGGTTCGGCACCGGCGAGCTTTCGAAGGTCGTAATCGCCTTCCTGATCTCATTCTTTCCCATAGTGATCAATGCCGTGACAGGCATGCAGGCCACGGACAGTGACGCAATGGCGATGTTCAAGTCGATCCGAGCGAATCGCTGGCAGATCCTCTGGCATCTGCGACTGCCGAATGCGATTCCCTACATCTTCGCGGCAGCCAAGGTCTCGATCACGCTGGCGCTGGTAGGTGCAGTGATCGGCGAATTCGTCGGCGCCGACTCGGGCCTGGGATATGTCATTTTGTTGTCGTCGTCCCAGCTCAAGACAGACCTTGCATTCGCTTCGATCGTCTTGCTGGCGTTGATCGGCGTCGCGCTGTTCTCGGTTGTCGGCCTTGTCGAGAAGCTATTCACGCCTTGGGCGCCGTCACTCGAGCATATGCTCGGCGTTCCGGCTTGAGAGGGGCAGCATGTCGAGCAAGATCGCCCAAATTTGGCCCGAGGTTGCTCCGGTCGAGTCATTTATCGACTTCGTGAACGTCGGCAAGACATTCCGAACTCGCACTGGCGACATTCCGGCCATCTGCGACATATCGCTGTCCATCCCGAAGAACCAGTTCGTCGCCATCGTCGGTCCCAGTGGCTGTGGTAAGTCCACGCTGTTGAAGATGTTGGCGGGGTTGCTGACGGTGACGAGCGGACGTATCGATCTGCACACCGGGGGTAGGGATCCCTTGCCGAACGTCGGCATGGTGTTCCAACGGCCGGCGCTGCTGCCCTGGCGCGACGTGCTATCGAACATCTTGCTGCCAACACAGATCGCGAAGCTGGAGCGCCCGGTTGCGGTGAAGCGCGCGATGGCCTTGCTGAAGTTGGTCGGGCTTGCCGAATTCGCACGGAAGTACCCCAACGAGCTGTCGGGCGGCATGCAGATGCGCGTTGCCTTGTGCCGCGCGCTGATATGCGAACCGACGTTGCTCCTGATGGATGAGCCGTTCGGCGCACTGGACGCGATGACCCGGGAGGAACTTTCGATCGAGCTGCTGAAGATCTGGCAGCATCAACCGAAAACGGTACTGTTCGTGACGCACAGCATCTCCGAGGCGATCCTGTTGGCCGATCGTGTCGTGGTTATGAGTGCGCGACCGGGCCGGGTTATTCAGACGGTCGATATCGATATTTCGCGGCCTCGCGACTTCTCTGACGTCCATTCTGCGGCGTTCAAGGATTACTCGTCGCTCATTCGCGAATTGATTGGTACTCGCCACTAGGAGCGACACTGTCGACGTCTCGATCAGGGTCATTCGTTCGAGGATTTCCGATATGAAAGACAACGATTCGTCCGTCGAGATCGCGGCCGAGGCCGCCCGACGCTTCGCAACGGACGCCTTGGTAAAGGTAGGCCTGCCAGCAGCCGATGCCAGTGAGGTCGCAGCGTTGATGATCGAGGCAGACCTCGCCGGTGCATCGGCACACGGTATTTTTCGGTTGAAGCAATATGTGCATCGCCTGAAGCTCGGCGCGATCAACCCCCATCCGATGATCAAGGTCACCAAGACGGCACCAGGCACAGCAATCGTCGACGGCGACAACGGCATGGGCCACATCGTGGTGGCGCGTGCTGTGGAAACGGCGATCGAGCAGGCACGTCAGACTGGGGTTGCCTGGGTCGGCGTACACAACTCCAATCATGCCGGAGCTGCCGGAACGTATGCCACGCTTGTGGCTGAGCGCGGCATGGTCGGAATCTATTCGGCTGTCGCGAGCGCCAATCACATGGGCGTGTGGGGTGGTTCGGAGCCACTTCTTGGCACCAATCCATTGGCGATCGCGATCCCCAGCGAAAAATGGCCTGTGGTGCTCGACATCGCCACCTCGATTGTCTCGTATGGTACCATCAAGAGCTATCGCTTGAAGGGGCGGCCACTACCAGACAATTGGATGATCGGGGTCGAGGACGGATCGCCCATCACCGATCCGGTACACAGCAACGAAGGCCTGCTACTGCCATTCGGGGGATATAAGGGGGCCGGTTTGGCGCTAGTGCTCGGTCTGCTGGCGGGCTCGTTGAACAGGGCGCCGTTTGGCCGGGGTGTTGTTGATTTCAACGCTCATCCCGAACGAGTCTGTGATACGGGGCAATTCTTAATTGCGTTGGATGTAGCACGCTTCCGTCCGCTCTCTGAGTTTGTGAGGAGCGTCGCCACCACTCTAGAGGACTTCCGGAACTCGGCGCGGCTGCCTGGGTATGGCGCCATTCGGTTACCGGGCGACCAGCGACATTATCGCCGCCAAGCACAGATACAAAACGGCCTCTTGCTCTCATCCGAACTGACCGAACAGCTTGACGTTCTGGCGAATGAGTTGGAGATCAGGCCGCTTCAAGAATGTATAGCAGCGATTCGAGCGTGATGCATTGACGCCGAAAGGTTGGCGGCACTCAGCGCGATATGAGTTAGCGGAGCTCGTTAATACGAAGAAGCGTGTGGAGAAATTGTTTCAGCGCATCAAGGCGGTGGAGCAGAGCCGGACTTATGCGGCAACTACCATGCTCAATTCACCATTCTTGGATTAGGCCGAGGGCAGGCCTAATCTCGGGTTCAAGAATCACATCTCGCGAAGCCTGCTTCTGACTTGGCTTCGTCGCCAAGTTGCGGGTCCATTAGGTGGTGTCGCAGGTGAGTGCCCGGCAGGGCCTCCGATCTCGCGCGCTACTTTCCGGGTGAGATTCCCGTCGCGCGCCAGCAGCCTTGGCGCCCTCCCGGGCCAGTGCCCGAGCCGCACCCTCGCCGAGGCCACGGCACCGGTTACCAGTGCAATTTTTCCCTGCAAGCTCATTGTTCTTCCTCTGCCAGTCGGGCCGGCCTACCTCGCATGCGTCGCCGGTGGCAATCTATGCGACATCGAGCCATTACCTGCTTTCGTAGTGCAGCAGTTCGATCGCTGCACAATGAGCTGCTCTCTCCTTGGATCCCAGCCTCAGTCGTCCAACCAATTCTGACGATAGACAAGTTCACTTCAGCTTACCGCGCCCCAAGACAGGCCATGCTGCTTCTACTCTGTCGCCCCGGATTGCGAAAATCTCTTCGTGAAGGTGAACGGTTGTGTCCGAGTACCCAACCGCGAATTCGACGCGATCTCCGATCGCCGGCACTGCGCTGCCGACGGTCAGCTCAATCGTGGCATGCTCTGCAGACAATCTGACGCTCTGTACGCCCGGAAGGCCGATCGGCACTGGCATAGCGGCATCGCCACTCATCGCCTTTCTCCCGGCATCGACGACGATCCGCGTTGCAGTCGGCCGGCTGGTGACGGTTGCCATCAGGGTCAGCGCACGCTGGAAATTGACATGATAATGTTCGCGATAGTGCTCATCACCGAAGATTCCGCCCCCCGCCTGGATCTCGGTTACGCCCGGTTGCTCGGCGCAAAAGGGAAAGGTACCGCTGCCGCCGCAACTCACGATGGATGGTGGATAGCCGGCCGCGCGGCAAGCCGCTGCGCTTGATGTCAGCAAGCCGATTGCCTCAGCGACCGCCGTTCGCTTCTTCGACGGATCGGGGATCGTCGTCGCATGGCTTTCCCAGCCCATGAGACCAGCAAATTGCAAAGCGGGGCATCGGGTAATCGCAGCGGCGAGTGCCACAACTGAGCCGCCCGGTTCAACCCCGGCGCGGTTCATTCCGATATTGACCTCGATTACGATTCGCAGTCGTCGGTTGCCCGCGCCTGCGGCCTCGGCGAGCGCATTGATGTTCTGAAGATCATCCACGGCGACGATCGCATCGGCACGATCAAGCAATGCGACAACGCGGCCGATCTTCGATGCGCCAATGATCTGGTTCGCAATCAGGATGTCGCGAATACCTGCCTCTGCCATCACTTCGGCCTCGCCGAGCTTGGCGCAGGTGATGCCGATAGCGCCGGCCGCAATCTCGGCACGGGCAATCTCCGGCGTCTTTTGCCCCTTGATGTGCGGGCGCCAGGCAACGCCGTTTTCGCTGCAGGTCCGCGAGATCCTATCGATATTCGCCGCCATGGCGTCGAGATCGATGACGAGCGCGGGCGTATCGAGCGCCATCTTCGACAGGCCAGCCACTGAACTCATTGGCTGTCGTGGCCGCCACTGTGCCGCGCCTGACGAAGCCTTTTCGTCTCCTCCGTCAAGATGTCGTTCGTTGCCGGGTCGAGCGCGACTCCGTATTCCCGCCGGGCTCGTTCGATCGAGACCTTTCCCTCGGCGACATCGAAGGCGACGAGCGCCGGATCCCGGTCGAAGGGATTGCCCCATCCGCCCGCACCAGCCAGGACATGGCGAAACACGTCGTCTCGACGGACGATATGGCGGAACTTGCTTGGCAATTCACAGGCGTCACTTTCAGGATTCAAGATATTCGTCGACCGTGTCCCCGAATGTCCGCCCTGTAGCCCATAGGGCAAATGCTTCTGGCGGTCGGCGCGTACCTGGAGAGTTCCTTCCGCTTCAAGGAAGCGGTACTGGCGGACCAGCGCCGAACCGCCTCGGAACTTCCCTGCACCTTCCGAATCCGGCACGTAGCCATATCGTTCTATCAGCAAGGGATACTCGGCTTCGACAATCTCGATCGGGTTATTCGAGAAATTGACGACCGAACTCGACGCCGCGTCCATGCCATCGCGAGTCGGCCGTCCGCCCCAGGAGCCGAACAGGAACTCGAGAAAGACAAAGGGCCGGCGCTCGGCATCATAGCCGCCGAAGCTGATGCCGGTATCACCACCCATCTCGCAGGCGAAGACGCGATCAGGAGCGATCTTGGCAAGCGCTCCAAAGATTGCATTGGCTGCTCGAAAGCCGGTCAAGCCACGCGCTGCGACGGCGGCCGGCATTACAGGGTTGACGATCGTCCCCGGCGGGGCAATCACCTCGATCGGCCGAAAATAGCCTTCGTTGTTCGGCGGATCTCCGCCGATGAGATGGCGGACGCACGCGTAGACGGCGGACTTTGTGAAGGGCATCGGCGAGTTGATGGCGCCCTTGACCTGTGGAGCACTGCCGCTGAAATCGGCGATGAGGCGGTCGCCGGCGATCGTAATTGTCACTCTGATCGGGATCTCCCCAGGGTCGATCCCGTCATCGTCGATCCAATCCTCGAAGCTGTAGCTGCCGTCTGGCATCGCGTGGATCGCATTCCGCGCCAGTCGCTCGGCTTGGTCCAGCAACGCATCGAGGCACGCGGCAAAACGCTCCGGACCGTATTTCTCGATGAGTTGCAGCAGTGCCTTCTCGCCCGCTGAACAGGCAGAGAGCTGGGCACGGACATCGCCGAGAACCTGGCGCGGGACGCGTACGTTCCGCTCGATAAACGCGAAGACAGCGTCCACCGGTCGTCCTTCGTCGTAGAGCCGAAGAGGAGGGATCCGCAGCCCCTCTTGAAAGATTTCGGTGGCATCGCAGCCGTTGCCACCTGGCGTCATTCCGCCGACATCCAACTGATGGCCGACTGTCGCCGCCCAGCCGGCGAGCGTTTCGGCGCGGTATACCGGCTTCACGATATAGAAATCGGGAAGGTGCGTGCCGCCTTCGTAGGGGTCGTTCAGGATGAAGACATCCCCTGGTTGGACCGAGCTGCCGAATTTTCGCAGGATGTGGCCCATCGCGTCGGGGATCGAGCCGAGGTGAAGCGGCAGGGTCATTCCTTGCGCGATGAGTCGCCCTTTCGCGTCGCATAGTGCGCAACTCATATCCATAGAATTCTTGAGATTGTTCGAATAGGCAGTGCGCACGAGGGCGATCGCCATCTCATCGACGATCGCGTCGAGAGCATGCTTCACCAGCTCGAGGAGGATCGGATCGCTGAGTTGGCGGGGGTCCATGTCACGACTCCACTCGAATAACGATATTGCCAAGGGCATCGAGCCACGCAGCACAGCCCGGCGGTACTAGTGTGGTCGCGTCGTACTCTTCGATCAAAAGGGGCCCGGACCGGGGCTCTTTCCCGAGGTCGAAACGGTCGATGACGGGAGTTGGAAGCCGTCCGAGCTGCGGTCCAAAATAGGCGAGTCGCTGCGTCTGGTCCGGGTTTGGCTCGGTCGTCGGCCGGATGGCGTGACGCTCGGCGGCTTGAGGAACACGAGCGACGGCTCGCAGATTGACGATCTGGATGGGGTCTCCAGAGGCCCGGTGGCCGTAAGTACGCTCGTGCTCACGACCGAAATCCTCGGCAATGGCCGCGGCGAGGCCAGGAGCATCGAGGTGAGGCACCGTCACGGTTAGTTCGAACGACTGTCCGGCATATCTGGCATCCACAGCCGAGGTGGCCTCCAGTTGCTGGGTATGACCTTCAGCGAGCATCAGATCTCGGGCTTCGGTGGCGAGCGACGAGAGTTCATGCGCCAGATCCTCATCCGCGAGCCCATCCAACGGCCGGTTAAAGGTCCTGACGAGGTGATGCTCGACATCGGCCTCGAGCAAGCCGAGGGCACTGAACACCCCCGGGGCAAGCGGGACGAGAACGCTGCCAACCTCGAGGGACCGTGCCATCTCGGCGGCAAGCAGCGGGCCGTTGCCGCCGAATGCGACGATCGTGAAGTCGCGTGGGTCACGGCCGCGCTCGACAGTGACGGCGCGCACGGCCCGAGCAATCCCCGCACAGCCGACCAAGTAGACTCCGTACGCCGCCTCATCGATGGAAAGCTCCAGGGGCCGAGCGATCTGCGTCGCGATTGCCTGTCGTCCCTTCTCCGCCGCGAGCACGAGGCCGCTGGGCAGCCGATCCTGTGCCAGATAACCGAGGGTGACGTTGGCGTCGGTGAGCGTTGGGACTGTACCGCCGAGATCGTAGCAGACGGGTCCGGGAACGGCTCCGGCGCTTTGCGGACCAACATGGAGTGCGCCGGCGGCATCGATGGTGACCAGGCTGCCGCCGCCGGCCCCGACCTCCGCAATATCGATCGCGGGCGTCCGCAAAAGGTAGCCGCCACCCTTGTTGAGCCGGCTTCCCTGGGAGATGGGTCCGCCAATCTCGAACTCGTTTGATCGCTTGATCTCGTAATCCTCTATCACGGAAGCCTTCGCGGTGGTTCCTCCCATGTCGACGCTGATGACGTTCGGTGCGTCGACCCGGCGCGCGAGCGCTGCGGCCGCGATGACACCGGCGGCCGGCCCGGATTCGATAAGCTGGACCGGGCGCTGGCGTGCCCGGCGTGAGCTCATGACGCCGCCGTTCGATTGCATGATCAAGATCGGCGCCTTCATGCCGAGCGAGTTCAGTTTCGTCTCAAGCGTCGAAAGATAATGGCCGATGACCGGCATTACATAAGCATTCGTCACTGTAGTACTGGTGCGCTCGAATTCGCGGATCTCAGGCAGCACTTCAGATGACAAGGTGATATGCAGATCGGGCAGCCGGGCGCGGATCGCCGCCGCGACCGCGCGCTCGTGGGCTGGGTTGGCATAGGCATGGACGAGACAGATTGCGAGCGACTCGAAATCTTCCGTAACCAAGGCGTCGATGACACGGTCAAGGCTGTGCGAGTTGATCGGCCGCAAGACGTTGCCCTGATGATCAAGGCGCTCCTCGACCTCGAAACGCCAGCGCCGCCGTACAAGAGGAACTGGGCGCTGCTGGTCCATGTCATAGAGGCGGGATAGCCTGATTCGGCCGATCTCCAGGAGGTCGCGGAACCCGTCCGTGGTGACGAGGCCCGTCCGGGCGCCGCGGCGCTCGAGGATGGCATTGGTCGCCACAGTGGTGCCATGGATAAGCTCGGCGATTTCTCCAGCGGCGATGCCCGCGCTCGCAAGCAACTCGCGGACCCCTTGCAGGATCGCATCTGCATAGTTGGCAGTGGTCGAAAGCACCTTCCGGGTGGTCGCGCGCCCATCAGGCGACAGCAGCACGAGATCCGTAAATGTCCCCCCGACATCGACGCCCAGTCGCCAGCCGCCCGGTTCAGCTATGCTCATGTCACCTCCCGCCGCTGGACTGGGGCCGATTTGGTCCCAGCTTCGATTGAGTCACGTCACGCCTCGACAGGCGGCTGCGGGAGCCAAATCTTAGGCCGGCAATCCCGCGCGGCACGAAGATCACGAAGACCATGATTACGGCACCGAATGCGATCAGGTTGTAGACGACACCAACGAAGCGAAGTCCTTCGCTCATCATGAAAAGCAGCACCGCGCCGAGTGCCGGCCCCCAGATCGTTCCGAGTCCGCCGAACACTGCCATGCCCAGGATCATCGCGCTGGTCAGGGGCGAGGCGAGATTTGGGTCGACCAGCCCGATCGAGAAGGCGTAGAGACCACCAGCGAGCCCAGCCAACGCTGCACTCAATGCGAAGGCATAGAGTTTGTAGACCTTGATGTTGATGCCGTGGCTCTCCGCGAGGACCTGATCTTCGCGGATGGCGCGAAACGCCTTACCGGCATCGGTGTGCTCGCAAACCACCAGCATGAGCGCGATCGCAGCCACCGTGATGCCTAGCACGACGAGATAGAGAATCTCGTTGTGGCGGAGAGGATCGGCCGGAAGGCCCGGCAGCGTGCCGAAATCGTGCATGCCGAAGGGCCCGCCGGTCACCGGGATCCAGTTCTGTGCGACGAGCCGAACGATCTCGGCGAAGCCGAGCGTCACGAGCGCGAGATAGTGACCGCGAAGCCGAAGCGCCGGGAAGCCCACGCAAAGGCCGACCAGGCTGCACAGGGCGGCGCCGGCCACGAGGCCGAACCACGGCGAGACATCCACGTGATAGGCGAGCCCGGCGGCGGTGTAGGCGCCGAGCGCAAAGAATCCGGAATGGCCGAACGAGATCTGTCCAGTGTAGCCGCTCAACAGATCCCAGCTCGCCGTCAGCAGTGCCCAGATCGTGGCCTGGATCAGGAGGCTGAAGAGGAAGGGATGCGGCACGGCGAAAGGCGCCGCTGCGGCGGCGGCGACACTCCCGGCGAACCACAGCCAGCGTCGTGTGGTGCGGGCGACAATCATTCGCGGTCGGCGCGGCCGAGCAGACCTTGCGGCCTGACCAGCAGGACGAGGATCATGATCGCGAAGGCGATCACGTTCTGCCATTGCGAGGGGATCACCAGTACGGACAGCGTCTCGACGATCGCGATGACGAAGCTTGCCAGCAGCGCGCCGGCGAGGTTGCCGAGACCACCCAGGATGGTGATCGCGAAGGCCTTGATGGTGAATGCAAAGCCGACGGCGGGATAGACATTGAACAAGGGTGCGATGAGGGCGCCGGCCATCCCGGCGAGGGCGACGCCCAGCGCGAGGGCGAGGGTAAAGATCATGCCAAGATTGATTCCCACCGCCTGGGCGGCGTCAGGGTTCAGGGCGACCGCCCGGATGGCCACGCCCTGGCGGTGGAAATGCAGGAATAGGAACAGCGACGCGAGGCTCACGGTGGCGACCGCGAGGACCAGCAGCCGCTGGTAGCTCACCGCGGTGAAGCCGAGGTCGAGCATGCCCCGGACAAAGGGAGGAATGCGGAGATAGTCGCCGCCGCCGATCGCCAGCAAGGTGCTCTGCAGGAAGGTCGAGAGCCCGAGCGTCAGCACGAGGAAGAGCGGTCCCTGTGGCCTGCGGCCGAGGCGTCGCTTCAATGGCCGGATCAGCAACGGGTAGACGGCGAGCCCGAGCAGGAACGATCCGCTCGTGGCCGCGAGAATGCCGAGTACTGGCGAGAGATGGAGCAGCACGACCGCCGCGAAGACAATGTATCCGCCGATAGCGAAGAACTCGCCGTGCGCAACGTTGATGACGTCGAGCACGCCGAAGATCAGGGTCAGTCCGGTCGAGAACAGGGCGTAGATACCGCCGAGGATAATGCCCAGGATGAGGAATTCGACGATCGACTCGAGCATCGCTCAGGCAGCCTCCGAGCCCAGGTAGAGTCGCCGGATGCGGTCGTCGGCGAGCAGCTCGGCGGGAGATCCGTCGAATGCGTTTGTACCCATCTCGAGCACGAACACGCGATTGGCCGTGTCGAGGATGATACCGGTATTTTGTTCGACGATGAGCATCGCGATTCCCTGCGCATTCAGCTTCCGGAGTGTCTCGTAGACTTCGTCGATGAAACGCGGGGCGAGGGCTGCCGAGGGCTCATCCAGCAGCAACAGCTCGGGCTTGATGATAAGCGAGCGGGCGATCGCCAGGAGCCGCTGCTCGCCACCGCTGAGGCTGCCGGCGAGCTGCCGACGCCGTTCACGAAAGAGTGGGAAGCGATCGTAGACCTCGTCCATCGCGTGGCGGACGGCGCCGGTATCGCCGAGGCTGTAGCCGCCGAGCAGGAGATTTTCCTGAATCGTCATTTCAGCGAAGAGGCCGCCCGCTTGGGCGACAAAGCCAACCCGCTGGCGCATCACCTTGTCGGGCCGCCAGCCGTTGAGGATCTCGCCACGCAGCATGATGCGGCCTGAGAACGGGCGGACATAGCCGAAGATCGTCTTCAGCAGCGTCGATTTCCCCGCACCGTTCGGCCCGATGATGCCGACGATCTGGCCGGGTGCCACTGAGAGGGAGACTCCTTGAAGGATCTCCAGGCGGTCGTAGCCCGCGCGGACATCGTCGATCTCGAGCATCATGCGCGGGCCGCCCTTTTTCCCAGGAGCGCATCGATCACGCGCTCATCCTGGCGGATCGTCTCGGGCGTTCCCTCGGCGATCTTCTCGCCATGATCCATGACCACGATCTTGTCGCAGAGGCGCATCACGAAGTTCATGTGGTGCTCTATGATGAGGAACGTCTTGCCTTCGCGACGCAATGCGACGATCGCATCGGCGATCGTGTCGCGCACGACCGGATTGACACCGGCCAGCGGCTCGTCGAGCAGCAGGAGATCGGGGGAGATGGCGAGGTTCATCGCCAGCTCCAGAAGCCGCTGTTGGCCGATCGACAGCGTGTCCGAGGCATCATCCATGAGATGGGTCAAGCCGAACCGCTCCAGCCACTGCCGCGCCGGCATCTCCCAGTCCGACCGTCCGCGCCCCATGGCTGCGATCTCGAGGTTCATCCAGACCGGCAGATCGCGAAAGATCTTCACCGACTGGTAGGTCCGGCCGATCCCCTTGCGGGCGATCTCGTAAAGCGGCATCCCGTCGATCCGCTCGCCCCGGTAGCGGACGACGCCGTGGTCGGGCCGAAGCACACTCGTCAGCAGATTAAAAAGTGTGCTCTTTCCCGACCCGTTCGGACCGATGATTCCGACCACCGAGCCTCGCTCGACCTCGAACGAACAATCGTTGACGGCGACGACACCGCCGAAACGCTTGCTCAGTCCTTCGACGGAAAGGGCCGCTGTGAGTGATTGGGCGGGGATGCGCGGGGATGCCTGGTGCATGACGCGACGGGCTACTTCATCTCCCAGGCGTAGGGGGGAACTGCCTTGTAGGCGCCGCCCGCCGACTTCGTGACGGCGGCGGGATAGATCGGTACGGCCTTGCCGCCCTGCACCTGCGCAACGACTGTCTCGATCGGCATTCGGTGGCCTTCCTCGAGCGAGGTGAATTTGCGGTCGCCCCAGGCAGTTTGGAACGTGGTGCTGGAGAGAACCGCACTGACCTTGTCGGCGTCGAAGCTGCCCGCTTTTTCGATCGCGTCGATCGCGACGAGCGCGGAATCGTGCGCCTGCACCGAGAAGTTCGTCGGATCGCGGCCGGTCTTCTTTTTGTAAGCCTCCATCATCGGTTCTGAAACAGGAGAGTAGGCAGCAGGCCACCAACGCACATTGACGATCGAATGCTCCATAACCTTGCCATTCTGCTGGATGAAGCTGCCTGCAGCGGCGGTCGCACCCATGTGGGCGATAATTGCAGGCACCTTCAACTCGTACCATTGCTCGTAGAGAATTGGAGCGCTCGAGCCGTAGATCTCTCCGATAATTGCCTGTGCGCCAGAGCGCTTGAATTTTGCCATCTGCGGCGTCATGTCGGTCGCGCCGTGGTCGACGAACTCGTCGGCGACGACCTCGACCTTCGGCGCGTGTGCGGCAAACCATTCCCTTGTAGTTTTCGAGAAATCGCGACCTGAATCGGTGTTCTCGTTCAGCATCGCGACCTTCGTCGGTTTGACCCATTCCGCCACGGCGGCCGCCACCGATTTCGCGATGTCGCTTGCCGTTGGGCTCAGCTGGAAGACGTACTTCATCTTTCGTTCGGCAACTTTGTCGCCGACCTTCAGCGAGGCGGCGCAGCAGTCGACGACCGGTACCTTCGCCTTCTGGAACTCGTCCATGACACGGGTGAAGACGTCGCTGCTGATGAAGCCGATGCCGATGTTGATCTTGTCGACCGACAGTGCGCGGGTGACGACGTTCAAGCCGACATCACCCTTGCCTTCGGTGTCGTAGAAGATCACGCGCAGCTTATAGGGCTTGTCGAGCTTCACGCCCGCGGCATTGGCCCGTTCGACGGCGACCTCGATCCCCGCCTTCATCTGTGCGCCGACATCGGCGGTAACGCCGGTCACGGGCAAGAATGCACCGATCTTGATCTCATCCTGTGCTTTGGCGGGGCTGCCCAAAGCAAGGGCAAGAACCACGACGCAGACACCAGGCGCACCGACCCACCAATTCCCCATCGCATTCTCCCTTCACGACGTTTCGCGGGAGCGGCTCTTGCTTCTTCGTGGTTGGTCGTCCCGTGCGGTCGATCATACGGCTCGCTCGGCGATAGAAGATAATCGAAAAAGGGATAAAGAATTGATAAAGATTCTCTTTCATGAAGGCCACTCTTCTGCAGTTTGAGACTTTCTATTGGGTTGCGCGGCTCGGCTCGTTCCACGCGGCGGCGCGCCATCTTCGGCTGACCCAGCCCACGATCTCGGCGCGCATCCGAGAACTCGAGGCGAGCCTTGCCGTCAACCTCTTCGACCGGGTCCATCAGCGCGCGGAGATTACGGCCGCGGGCCGCGACGTTCTCGTACGGGCAAGGCAGATATTGCGCCTTGCCAGCGACTTGGATCGGGCTCTGCACAAACGCGATCCCATGCGTGGGCTGCTGCGGCTCGGCGCTGTTGAATCCGTTGCGCTGATGGTATTGCCGGAGCTGCTCTCGAGGTTGAAGAGCAGTTTTCCCGATTTGAGGGTCGAGCTGACCGTGGATGTCGGCACATTGCTCAGCCGCAAACTCAACGCTCGACAGCTCGACCTCGCAATCGTGACCGATCCAGAGCCGAATGATCGGGTTGTTGCCAAGAAAGTGGGTAGCATCCAACTGGGCTGGATCGCTTCTCCACGATTGGTACTACCGAAGGGGGAGCTGGGGCCCGCAGACCTTGCGCCACTCCAGATCATCACCAACCCCGAACCCTCGACGCTCCATACGATCATCATGGAATGGTTCGGCCAAGCCGGCTTCGAGCCCGAGCACATCAGTGCCTGCAACTCGCACATGCTTATGTCGCAGCTCGTATGTGCGGGCCACGCTCTTGCGATCCTACCAGTGAGAACATTGCGATCGGACATCCGATCGGGGCGCCTGAAGGTTTTGACGACGAGGCCGCGCATCTCGCCACGACCGCTCTTCATATGTCAGGCTAGGGAGAGTACCAGCCCAGGAACTGACACGATTATTCGGATCGCCGGCGAGGTCCTCAAGCAGAGCGGGTTGGTGGTGTTGCCCTGAAACGCGATCAGTTTCTGGCTTTATCTGTGATTGACAACGCCCTGGCCGTGCTACTCGGAGTGAAGCTAGTGGATTTCATCGTTGAACAGGAGGAGAGGGACGAAGCCTCCCAAGTCTCGCGAGCGCGAGCCACCCATCGCTACAGAGGCATTTCGCAATGTATTATACAACCTGGTGTAAAAACGCTGTTCTCTGTCGGCTCACATTTTCTAACGACTAGGTGTGTAGTCCCGGAGTCTGATGGTGCATCATCAATCCTGAGTCGTCAGGAGGAGGATGCGCTTTGGGAAGTGTTCTTCATGGCTGCGCCCGCACGACGCCGCGTGTTCGAGCCGAGTTCCAGGCGTCGCAAGAGAGCACCCGGTCCCTTGCCGCATGACACGACCTGAACCCGAAGACGGTGAAGAAATGGCGCAGCCGGACTACGACAGCCGATGCGCCGACGGGCCCCAAGACGCCCAGGAGCACGGTGCTGACACCGGTCGAGGAAGCCATTGTGGTGGCGTTCCGGCAGAAGACCCTGCTGCCGCTGGACGATGTGCTGGGCTGCCTGAGAGACACCATCCCCAACCTCAGCCGCAGCGCCTTGCATCGCTGCCTCCAACGTCATGGCATCTCAAGACTGCCGGTCGAGGAGACCGGGCAGCAGCGCGTTTCAGGACATACGAGATCGGCTACGTCCACATCGACAGCTGCGAACTGCGCCACACCGACGGCAGGCTGGTGATGTTCCTGGCCATCGATCGGGTCTCGAAGTTCACCTATGTCGAGTTCCACGACAGCGCCGGCAAGATGGAAGGTTCGGCCTTCCTCAAGACCGTGGTCGAGGTCTTCCCCTACAAGATCCACATCGTGCTCACCGACAATGGAATGGCCTTCGCCGACTTGCCCAAGAACAGGGATCGGCCCACTGCTCGCTTGCTCGGTCTGCGCATCTTCGACCGTGTCTGCATCCAACATGGCATCGAGCACAGGCTGGCCAGGCCATATCATCCGTGGACCAACGGCCAGGCCGAGCGGATGAACCGGACGATCAAGGACGCCACAGTCAAGGTTTATCACTACGACGACCTGGAAAGCCTCAAAGCTCACGTCCTGGCATTCGTCACCGCTTACAACTTCGCAAAACACCTCAAGGCCCTGAAGTGGCGGACCCCCTACCAAGTCATCTGTGATGCCTGGACCAAAGACCCGTCAATCTTCAAGTTAAACCCCCACCATCTCATCCCGGGACCACACAGCTAGCGCCGCTTCAGTGAAAGCCATACTCGACCCAGCGCGACTTCACGCGTTCAACGATGTCAGTCGGATAGCCGTGATGGAACGAGGCGCGGACCGGCAGCATCTCGCCCCATTCGTCCGGCGGCAGACAATTATATACGACCTTGCCCGTCGAGTTCGACAGCTTTTCGCTCTTGCGCAGGTAGGCAAGCAGCGGCGCCGCATCGATATGATCGAAAATGGCATGACCCAGGAAGGGATGACAGCGCGTGGCGAAGGCCCACACCAGTTCTGCGGTATCGGTCGGATCGATATCGTCATTGAGCACGATCACCTTGGGCACCACGGCACCCGCCTTGGTGGCGAAGATCGTCTCGCCGATCTTTTCGCATAGCGCTTTACTCTCCTCGATGCCCGTGCGGCGACGCCAATCCCGCGGCACGGTCACCACCAGCCAGTGCAGCGCTGCCTGCAGCGGCATCCAGGCCGTGGTCACGGCAAGGCCGGCGGCGCGCAAGTCATGCAGGATCTGCGCCGCGCTTGGAATGCCCCAGGCCGTGTGGTTTTCCTCGACCGGCTCGCCAGCCGCGACCACGGGCAGGATCGCATCGTTGCGATGGCTGATCGCCGAGACGCGGTACACCGGACGATGCATGACGGGCTCGAGCGGCACATAGCCCGCGAATTCGCCCATCGGTCCCTCCTGCACCGTCTCGTCCAGATGCAGATGGCCCTCGATGAGAATCTCGGCGCTGGCTGGCGCCTCGAGATCGACGGTGCGGCACCGCACGGTCTTGATCGGACGACCCAGCAGTGCGCCGAGTCGGCCGGCTTCGTCGACATGAGCGGGCAAGGGCATGCCGCAGATGAACGGGATCGCGGGCTCGACACCGAGCGCCAATGCGAACGGCATCGGCTTGCCGATATCGGCCCACGCCTTCGCTACCATGCCAACATGCTGCTGCGGGGCGACGATGCCAGAAAGGCGCTTGTCGTCGACCAGCATCATCCGGGCAATCGACCAGTTGGTCCACGCGCCGTCCGGAGTGCGCGCGACGATGCAGCCCCAGGTGTTGAGGTAGCGACCACCATCGCCGTAATGCAGGAGCGGGACCGGAAGCCGGGTGAGATCGACGTCATCACCGGTCGCCGTATTCTCGAAGCAGGGCGCGTCGACGACGACCACCGGATCGACCGGCGGCAGATCGAGGCTGCCAGCGATGGTCTCGACGATATCCTGGCCGCTGCTGGTCGGCGGCAGGCCGAGCGAGGTTGCAACCCGCACCAGTTGTCGGCCGGGTCGATGGCTGGCGCCCCCGGGCGCACCGAGGATGCGGAAGCCGGATGGATGGTCGGAGAAGGTGTTGAACAGCGGCGCGGGCGCGCCGGTTTCGTTGCAGCGGCGGATGATCGCGCCGAGCTCGAGGTTCAGCGACACGGGTGCATCGACTTCCTGAATTTCGCCGAGGCTGCGCAGGGCCTCGATATACTGGCGCAAATCGGTTAACGGCATGGTGAAGCCTCCTTTGTGACCTGATCGTTGGAAACCACGACGTTTAGGGATGCCTTGGCATGCGCAGGCGGACGGCCAGTCCAGCGGCGCACCAGTCCGGCGTCGATGTCGTAGAGATCGAGCACGCGCCCGACGGTGTGATCGACCATGTCGTCCAGCGATTGCGGCCGATCGTAGAAGGCTGGCACCGGCGGGAAGACAATGGCACCGTTCTCGGTGGCGGCCGCCATCGAACGGATGTGGCCAGTATGGAGCGGTGCCTCGCGGAACAACAACACCACACGCCGACGCTCCTTCAAACACACGTCGGCGGAGCGTGACAAAAGTCCGTCGGTATTGCCGCTGGCGATCGCGGACAGGCTCCGCACCGAGCATGGTGCTACGATTATGCCCATGGTGGGGAAAGAACCCGATGCGATGGTCGCTCCGATATCGCTGTCGGAGTAGCAGAAGTCGGCCGACTGCCGGACTTCCCGCACTTTCAGATCTGTTTCATAGGCCAGCGTTCGTTCACCGGCCTTTGTCATCACGAGATGAGTCTCGATGTCGAGCTCGCGCAGAGTCGCCAGAAGCCGCAGCCCATAGATGATGCCGGTTGCACCGCTGATCCCGACGATCATGCGGCGCCGCGGCGCACCGGAAAGATGTGTGTGCATTGGAAATATCCGTGTGATCGACGGCGCAATTGTTAGAGGTTCATGACCGATGCCACATCGTCAGTTTTGATGATGGATGCCACGTCAGAGCGGTCACGCTTTCGTGTTCGCCAACCAGAGGCCGGCCGCCGTCAGCGTCGTCTCAATGCCCGTGCGCAAGGTCGGATGGATGACGGGCGCGAAATCAGGAGCGTGATTGCCCGGCAGCTCTTCGAGCTTGCCTGCGGCCATCGCGGCCGCGAAACGTTGTGGATCGGTACCGCCGACGAACCAGAATACGGAAGGCACGCCCCAGGCAGCGCCGAAAAGCCCAAAGTCCTCGCTGGCCGACGAGGGCGCCACCTCCTGAACGCGGTCTTTGCCGAAGCGACACTCGAACGCATCCGCCACCCTGCGCACGGCCGCGTCGTCATTGCGCGTAACCGGATGCTCGCCGAGTACCGAGATATCAGGCGCTTTCGGCGCGCCGGACGCCACCGACTCGGCCTCGATGATGCGACGGATGGCGGCCAGTACACGTGAGCGCACAGCATCCTTGAAGCTGCGCACGTTGAGGCGAAGCATGGCTTGGTCCGGAATGACGTTTTCGGCGCTGCCGGCCTGAAGCGCGCCGATGGTAACCACCGCCTGATCGGACATCGAGACCTCGCGGGCGACGACGCCCTGCAGGCGCATGACGGCAGAGGCGGCCATCACGATCGGATCGATGCTTTTCTGCGGCATCGAGCCGTGCGCGCCGCGGCCGAACAGCGTGACCTCCCAGCTATCGGAAGCAGCCATGACCGTATCGGCGCACCAGCCCACGGTGCCCGCGGGCGCGGGCACCACATGCTGGCCGAGCGCGACGTCAGGCTGGGGAAAGCGACGCACCATGCCGTCCTCGATCATGGCGCGCGCGCCCTGTCCCGTCTCCTCGCCGGGCTGGAACACAGCGATCACCGTGCCACACCAAGCGGACTTATGTTCCGCCAACAGCCGCGTAACGCCTAGCAGCCACGCGACGTGCATGTCGTGGCCGCAGGCGTGGGCCACGAAGCCGTGATGGCCGAAGCGATCGGTACCGGTTGCGCGGCTCGCATAGGCGAGCCCGGTCGCTTCCTCGACCGGCAAGGCGTCCATGTCGGCGCGAAGCAGGACCGTGGCGCCGCTGCCATTGCGCAGCACGCCGACAACGCCGGTGCCGCCGATGCCAACCGTCACCTCGTAGCCATGCCGGCCGAGCCAGGCGGCCGCGATATCCGCGGTGCGATGTTCCTGCATCGAAAGCTCCGGATTGGCATGCAGGTCCCGATAAATTACTTCAAGCTCGGCGAGCAGGTCGTCCGATGGCGTCAATTTCATGATCGTGTTCCCTGAAGGAGTTCGCATCGCAACGTGGGTCTTTGGTCCAGCCGGACCAGAAGCTGACGCGCGATACGCAAAGCGTGCTTTGCCGGCATCGCACCGGGATGTTCGAGCAGCGCCAGCAATTGGAGTTGCCGCAGGCGCTCCCGCCCAGCGGCCGAGCTACCGATGCAATAGGCGCACGAATGCTGCCATGCGCCGGGCATGTTAATCGCGACATCCCTCACGATTGCTGTCCGAATTGCCGATCCAGCCACTTCGCCAGTGTGGCAGCCGCCTCCTCCGCCAACCGCTCGGCGCCAGCGCGAACTTCGCCGAAATCGGCGCCTCCACAGGGCGCGTGTCCGAAAGGCCAGGTGCCAAAATCCTCATGAAGCTCATCTTCGGATAAATTAGCCATTAGCTATTCTCCATCTTTGCGGGCTTCTTGATCCCATCAGTCTGATACATTCAGCTCAGAGCGCCGCGATGACCGACCACCAGGCCCACGCAGTCAGCATGGACAGCGGCACGCCGACGCTGATCACAAGGGCGACTAGGTCGGGCTCGAGGTCGTTGTCGATAGCGATGATGCTGGCGCCAAGCATCGGCGGCATCGCCATTTCCAGCATTGCCACCTTGGCAACGTGATCGCCCGCGCTGCGTAGCGCGAGGTACATCAGAACAATAGAGAGCGGTGCTGCAACCAATCTGAAGGCGAGGCCCACGCCAAGCGCGGCAAGCCGGCCCGAGATGGAGTCAAAACGCAGCGCAAATCCCACGGCCGCCAGCGCTAGCGGCGTCAACGTGTCAGCGAGCGCGGTCACGATCTGCGTGAACCATTCAGGCCGGCCCAGGTGGTTGGTGGCGAAGGCGGCCAGGATCGCGATGAAGGGCGGAAAGGTCACAATGCGTCTAGCGATCGTGCGCCAGTCCAACTTTCCCACGCTGGCGATGCTGGCCATTGCAAGGCCAAGCGTCGATAGCGCGAGATAGGATCCAAACAGGTCGATGACGATGCCGAGTCCGAGCCACTGGCCGCCGACGAAAGCGGCGATCATCGGCAGGCCGACGAAAGAGGTGTTGCCCCAGCCTGCGACGAGCAGCAACGAGCCGGCGCGCTGCGATGTCCATCCGAATGCGCGGCAGAGCGGAACAATTACGAAGATGGCGAGCACTGCACCGATCCATGGCGTCGCCGCGGCTAGCCACCAGTCGCGGTGCAGCGCAAGTTCATGGACGCTGCGCAGGGCAGCAGCCGGCAGTGCAACGTTGATCACGAAGCCACCGAGCACCTTGGTGGCATTGTTCGGTAGCCGTCCGGACAAGCGCAACGCAATGCCGGCGCCCAGACATGTAAAGATCAGCAAGATTTGCTGCATAGTCGACCCGCATTCGATGCAAGCGACTGCTAGGCGCGTAAAGCGCGGACGACATCCTCACAACTGATGATGGATTTGGTCGGCTTCGCCGTAAATGGATCAAGGCCGCGTGATCGTGGCTTGATCCCCGAATCCTGATCTTCCTTGGTAGCGTTTTCGCTCAACCGGACGACGGGGCTGTTTCGATTTGGTTTCAGCTTGTCCTAGCGGTCGCCTGGGCTACAGGGCGTCATCATCGCTAGGGACGCCATTGAGCGCTCGAAGTCGCGAAGATTCTCGCTGCCCGACTTGCCGAGAATGGACCGAATCTGACTACGCACCGTTGCAAGCGAAACCTTGCGCTCCTGTGCTACATCTTCCGCGCTGGCCCCGCCCGAAAGTGCGGCAGCGACATCAGCTTCGGCCCGGCTCAACCCAAACACTTCGCACAGCATTACCGGTGATGGAGCGGCAACTCGGCTGAGATCGCGGATTACGACCATCGCAAGATCATCGGCAAGACCCTTGTCGCCCGGCACGGCATGGTCGGTCGAGATTCCTCGGGGTGCCGGCGACACCAGCACTGCACAGGACGACATGTCGGGGTTCGCGACACGCATCGAGCCGCCAGAATGACCTGCGATGGCGGAGGCGACCAGCCGTCTGAGCGTCGCCGCATCATGCTTGGCCGAGGCGGCAAGATAAACGCCGCTTCCGGCATGCGGCCCCGAGCGCAGGGCACGCAAGCCGAAATCGGTGCGGGAAAAATCCCTGCGACCAGCCTCATTGGCGAAATGAATGCGCAAGCCCGCATCAACGATCGCGACGCCAAGCGGTAGCGCGTCGAGCGCTGCCCTGGTCGCCCAGGCCGCCTGTGAGGTCAGACCCAGGCGTGCGCGCAACTCGAGCGCACGCTGTAGATGCGGCAGTACTGTTTGTACGAGACGTCTCTCGTGCGTGCCAAACGGCCGGGCGTCGTCGGCGCGAAAAAGCCCGAACGGCATCACATTACCGAGCCCGATCATCCCAGCCAACAGGTGCCGCCGCTCATGATGACGCGCATAGTCGCAGTAGAATTCGCTGCGTAGAAACGCCTGCTCCGGGACCAGCTCCGGCCCGAACCTTACCGTAGCCAAATGCCTCGTTCGGGCATCGGCAAAGTCGCGCCGGGCGCGCCCGAAATAGGGGTTCAGTTGGTGGTAGTATGCGAGATAGATCGTCTCGCTTTCGTCCGGAGCCATCAGGAGATTGCCCGGGGGCGCCGCGCTCCCGTTGCTCATGCGTAGCATTGCCCGTTGCGCTCCGGTCAGTCGGCACAGGCGCGCGCCAACGTCTTCCCAGCTTTCGCCGTTTGCCGCTGCCTCATAGATGGCCCCGACACAATCGGCCAGTTCGCGTTCCGTATCGGCCACGCCGCGCTCCGCTCCTCAAGCCTGTGACCATAAGGTACGAGCCGCCACCCCTTAGGCGCAACCGGCAAAGGGTGCGCCAGTGCGGCAAGGGCAGGGCACAGAGGGGGCTTTTGGGGGGCTGAACTCGAAAGCGGGATCAATTTCGTCTGATGTTGAAAGAAGATGCAGCAATCCGACAATGCTCCGAGCGCAACGCTCTTCTGCTCATCAGTTGTGATGATGCGGACCTCTCGACGAACCAATTAACTCTCGGTCGCAACACCGGTGACAGCCGCCGGCTCGAACGATGGAGAGAACGATGAGTAGTATGATTCCGGCAGACACAACCAGCGTAGCCCGACCCACGGCCGAAACGGTAGGCGGGATGCCGACGCGCATTCTGTGGGGCGTCGGCACCAGCCGGACAATCCGTCCACACTGGGCGCTTCACGAACTCGATCTGGATTTCGAATGCCGGGCGATCAGCCCGCGTTCAGGTGAAACCCGAACTCCCGAATTCACAGCTCTTACTGCTCGGCAGAAGGTACCCTTGCTTCAGGACAATCAGTTGGTGCTGACCGAAAGTGCCGCGATTATATGGTATCTCTCCGAGACCTATGGACAGGACCACAATCGCTTGGTTCCTGGCGAACCTAGGGGAAGAGCGCGCTGTCTGGAGTGGTGCTTCTTCGTCTTGGGCGAACTCGACGAGACCTCGCTCTACGTCATGCGCCGTCACAATGACATGCGCCAAACTTACGGTGAGGCGCCGGTCGCGGTCGAGGCGGCGGCCATCTATTTCCAGAAGCAGATGCGCACCGTCGAGCGGGCGTTGGAGGCGAACCCGAGCTACATTCTGGGCGAGCGGTTCACGGCGGCCGATATCCTTCTGTCGACTTGCATCACCTGGGCCGTGCACTACGGTATTCCCGTGGCGAACTCCGTTCTCGCCTACAATGCGCGTGTGACCGAGCGTCCCTCGTACGCTCGGGCGGAGCAGACCAACGGGCGGCTATAGTCCACGCCAGAGCAAGACCGAGTTGCCATAAACTTCATCGCAAGTGGACGTTTGTAGCGCGGGAGCGCCTGCTTTTAGCCGCCGACCGGTCGTTGGTGCGCCGTTCGATGATCGAATTGCAGATCGTCATTTGCCATTTCGTGCGACGCGCCTGGCCGCCGCCGTTGGAGAGCGTACTTGTTCTCACCAGGTTACGGTCCATTTCTAACGAACCGTTTTACGTTGCCGATACAGGGCGCGGCACATTGTGTGAGTTTTGGTCCTAGTGGCCGTCGATCCATCTCCTCCGAAGTGATGGCCCTACCGCGAGACTAGGTGGCCCGGATCGCTACGTACGCGCAGTCGGCCGGTATGGGGCCGGATTCGTGCCACCTCGGCCTAGTAGCGGACATCTTTCAGAGTTCGCAGGGCAAGGCGCTGGTGATCTTCTCCGGCGAAGTGTCCTCGAAGGCGTGGAATACCACAACTGTCGGAAACGAACCCGTTCACAACCATTCTCTGTTGGTATCAGTGTTGGTATGTCAGCGAAAATTTTCTTTGCCAAGGAGGAGCGGCGCATTTCCGGTTGACTTTCATGAACGACCGTTTGCGAGTTGTGTTTAGGGCGCCGCCCGGTACTGCGCACCCGGATGCGGCGCCATCAGATGCGGCTTGTGCGTCGGTGACAGCTTCTCGCGCAACGGACCCGGTTCGTAGCGCGCGGGATAGGCGCCGCGACGTTGCAGCTCCGGCACGACCTTGTCAGCAATGTCCTCATAGGTTTCGTGCGCAATGATGTAGGCAAGGTTGAAGTAGTGCTCTTGTTGGGGCGTTTATGGTCGGATCCATAGCTGGCGCGGCTGCCCAAGTGCAGCCGCCTAAGGATCTCGTGGCACCGGGGAAGCTTATGTGCGCGCGCGATTCGCCCGTTTGGCAATTAGTTGCTGGATAACTTGTCGAGCCTTCCCTCCTATGCCGCCGCTCGCGCGAAAACGGGGGGAGTAGAGGCACGTGGTTTCTGTGCTTGACCGACTACCGACCATCGCAGGTTCAGGGTCGGGCCGACCGATAGCAGACATTTCACCGACGACACTACGCAATGCTTATCGCAATGGCGATTTGCTTCCGTCCGATGTGATCGCACACGTCCTGTCTCGTCTGAAGGATGTCGACCAGGCGGGCGTCTGGATTTCGACGATAGGTCCCGGCCGAGCGATGTCGGCTGCGCGGACTCTGGATACCAAGATTAGCGAAATAGACATGCTGCCGCTTTACGGCGTCATTTTCAGTGTCAAGGACTGCATCGACGTGGCGGGCGTTCCGACGACTGCCGCATGCCCTGAGTTCGCTTATACGCCGCACGACTCAAGCCCTGTGGTGAAGCGTGCTTTGGCGGCAGGTGCGCTGTTCGTCGGCAAAACCAACCTCGACCAATTCTGCACCGGCCTCGTCGGCGTTCGCAGCCCCTATGGCGTACCGCGAAATCCGCACAACCCGGACTACATCACCGGAGGATCGAGTTCGGGTGCAGCAGTCTCCGTGGCAACGGGGACCTCGTCCTTTGCGCTTGGCACCGATACCGGTGGCTCAGGCCGCGTGCCGGCCTCCTATTGCGGCATTACTGGATTGAAGCCCGCGCCGGGCGCTCTCAGCCGTCGCGGCATGATCTATGCTTGCCGAAGTTTCGATACGATCTCCGTGTATGCTCGGGCGCCTGAGGATGCTTTCCATGTCTTGGAAGAGTTGGCCGCATTCGATCCTGAAGATGGTCTATCGGACCCGAACTATGCGATTGACCGCATCGCGCCGTCAGCAGCCAGCGCCTACCACTGTCGGTTGGCCGTGCCGCAACCCAGCGATCTTCGCTTCTTTGGCAACAAGGAGGTCGAGGATCTCTTTCACAAGGTCTTAGGCTCTGTGCGAACAAGGTTCCATCACGTCGACGAGGTTGATTTCAGTGCCTTCACCGCCATCAACGACTTGATGTTCTTCGGCCCCTTCCTTGCCGAGCGCGATGCTTCGGTCGGCAGCTTTCTCACGCAGCATCCAGATGCGGGGCTGCCGCTCATCCGTCGAATGATCTTGGACAGCAGACGGTTTTCGGCGGCCGATGCCTATCGCGCTCAGTATCTGGTTGCCGACACCAAAGCCCGCCTTCGGCCTTTCTGGGCGCGATATGATGCGCTCTTCCTTCCGACAGTTGGAACCGTTCTCACCCTGAAACAAGTGGCCGACGACCCTCTGACACCGAACTTCAATAACGGGTACTACACTAACTTTGCCAATCCGCTTGGGCTCGCTGCGGTGAGCGTCCCAAGTGCCGTGACGGTGGCGGGTGTGCCACATGGCGTCACGTTTGTTGCTCCCGCGGGCGGTGAACGCCTTTTGACTTCGCTCGCGGCGGCATTCTTGGCTCGCTCGGATCTCAAATAGCCATGGATCGTCCGCCATTTGCGTCTGCCAGCCAATCGGGGGCCTCAGATCATATCGGCAGCAATTAATTGCTTGCCGGCCCACCCCCAGTCCATACGTTCGTCGGAATAAGGGAGGAAAGCATGTACCGGCCAAATCATCTTAGGACCACACGGCGGACCGCCTTGGGGCTTTTCACGGCCGCAAGCTTTTTCCCTCTGGAGCTGGGGGTGAGGTCCGCGGCTGCCGACGATCTTCCCGTCGTCAACCTCGGAACCCAGCCCTATCCAGGTGAAGGCAATTTGTTTGTCGCCGCCGCCAAAGGGTTCTTTGAAAAGGCTGGAGTCAAGGTCGCCGAGAAGAAACTGCCGTCTGGCCGGCTGACGATGGACGCCATGATGTCGGGCTCGCTCGACATTGCGACACCCGTCGAAACGGGCCCTATGTTTGCCATCGCGAACGGCACAAACCTCGCGATTCTTGCCCAGATTTCGACTAATCCCGACGAGGTCAAGCCGTTGGTGCGAGCCGACGCAGGTGTCAAGAGTTCCAAGGACCTCGCGGGTAAACGGCTGGGATACGGCGCTGGATCGAGCAACCAGTTCGCGATGTACAATTGGTTGAAGGCGGGTGGTGTTCCGGCGTCGGCCGTGACGCTGGTGAACCTTCAGCCGGCCGATCTGGTGACGGCGCTAGTGAATGGAACCATCGATGTGGGCTTCACGTGGGAGCCATTCCTGACGGCTGCGGTACAGAAGGGCGCCGGGAAGGTCTTGGTCGTCGAAGGTCAGCACCTCTATCAGTCGCGCCTGCTCCTGGTCGCCCGACCGGACTGGGCCAAGAGCCATGTCGATGTTGCCGCGAAGTTCTTGCAGGCGCTAGTCATGGCGGACAGTTGGATGAAAGCAAACCGGCCCGAGGCGGTAAAGATTACGGCTGAGGGGTCTTCGATGGCACAGAAGGACCTCGATCCGATTTTCGATCGCTGGAGCTTCGAAGTCGAACTTTCAAACGCTCTCGTGAAGGCCTTTGACGATCAGTTTGCCTGGGCATCCGAAGCCAAACTGCTCCATGCTGGTGTAGCAAAACCTGACTTTCGCAAGTCGTTCTACCCCGCTGCCCTAGAAAAGGCGCGCCCTGCCGGCGTGACGTACAACAAGTAGTCGAGCCTCGCCGGGGAAGAAACGATGATGGGCGCAGAACCACTGATCGATTTTCGCGCTGTGTCGATGGAGTATCAGTCCACGGGCGGCGAACGGACGACCGTGTTCAGATCCCTCGGCCTGACGATCAACGCCGGGGAGTTCGCCTGCGTGATCGGCCCATCGGGCTGCGGCAAGACGACCTTACTCAATATGATTGCGGGCTTTGTAGCGCCGACCAGCGGCGAGGTGCTGTTCAAGGGGCAGCCGATACGCGAGCCGGGGGCCGAGCGAGGATGCGTCTTCCAGGAGTATTCGCTCTTTCCCTGGCTGACCGTTGAGGAAAACGTGGAGTTCGGTCTGCGGTGCCAGGGGGTGCCGGCCGGTGAAAGACGCGACCTCGTGGAACGTCACCTGAGTTTGGTGGGCCTTGCCAACACGCGTAAGAAATATCCATTCGAGCTTTCGGGCGGGATGCAGCAACGCGTGGGGATCGCGCGCGCTTTGATCAACAATCCGGCCGTTTTGCTGATGGACGAGCCTTTTGCGGCGCTCGACGCCATTACCAGAAACACAATGCAGTCCGAGCTGCTTTCGATCTGGAAGGCGACCGGAACGACGGTCTTCTACATAACGCACAATATAGAAGAAGCCGTGTTTCTCGGGACACGCGCTATGGTCATGTCGTCACCGCCCGCGATGATTGCCCACGCCGTCCAGATCGAGCTGCCCCATCCAAGGGAGCGCACTACAGCAGATTTCAACGCGATCTACCGCGAACTTGAAACGGCCCTTTACTCGCACATCGATCCCAAGTTGCTCAGAAAGAGCTAAGCACTATGGTTGAGAGCAGTAACGCGGAACTGTCGCAGCATCGACAATCGCAAGTGGCCGTCTGGAAGACATTCGCCCGACGCATGGTCCCTCATATCGTCACACGATCGACTGTTTTGGGCCTAACGGGAGTCGCGGGCGCTGTCCTGCTGTGGCAGCTCGTCCTCAGCGTCGCTCTTGTCGATCCTCGGCTAATGCCGGCGCCTCTTGCCGTTTTCCAAGCGGCTGTCGAAATGGCGGCGAGCGGCGAGCTTTTCCAGCACATCGCCGCAAGCGTAGCTCGCGCCCTGTCAGGTCTGGTCATCGGATCTGCCATCGGCATCGCATTCGGCATATTCACCGGGCGCGTTGCCGTTTTTGGCTTCCTGATGGAGCCGATCGCTCAACTGTTCCGCTCGATACCGGCGATTGCCTTTGTTCCTCTGGCGATAATCTGGTTCGGCTTAGGCGAGCAAAGCAAACTCTTCCTGATCACGTTCGGTGTATTTTTCCCGGTCTGGATCAACACGTTGATGGGCGTGAAGAGCATTCGCCCGGTCTACATTCGGGCAGCGCGCAGCCTCGGCGTGTCGCGGCGGCAGTTGCTTCGTCTTGTCATCCTGCCGGCCGCTCTTCCCTACATCATCACCGGTGTCCGGATCAGTGTCTCCATCGCCTACATTATGTTGGCCGCCGCGGAAATGGCGGGAGCCCGCACGGGCCTGGGTCAACTCATCCAGGAATCCTACCTCGTCTTCCGCACCGACCGCATGCTGGTGGGTATCATCATGCTCGGTATCTTAGGTCT
This sequence comes from Pseudomonadota bacterium, assembly GCA_018242505.1. Taxonomy (GTDB): domain Bacteria; phylum Pseudomonadota; class Alphaproteobacteria; order Reyranellales; family Reyranellaceae; genus Reyranella. Next base: position 13,380 of record JAFEBU010000013.1, on the reverse strand, counting down.
GATTTCAGATCGCCTCTTCATGATGGGCGTTCGCAGACTGTTTCCCTGGTACGGAGCCGAGAGGTAGTGACGAAAGCCACGATCGAAGGGTCGAGTCATTTGCGGGAACCCGCCGCACATGTCGTTTTTCCCGGCGTGGCCGAGGGGTCGCCAGTCGTTTCGCCAACGCCATTCCCTCTCTCCGGGGTCACTTTTGGTTCGGGAGGCGTCATCAACTGGAATGGCCACCCCCTTCATGGGCAAACCATCGGCGGCAAGATCTTAGTGGCGGCCGAGGTTAAGGGCTTCGCTGGCGGTGACTGGGCCCTGCTGTCCCTCTCAATGCAACATGGAGCAGCACCCAGAGCAATACTCTGCGGCAGCTACAACTCTTTCGTGGTTGCTGGAACGCTTCTTGCGCGAATTCCGGCCATTGTCGGCTTGTCCAGTGAAGTCCTTGAAAGAATCAGTTCTTCAACATACCTGTTCATCGATACCAGCAAGGGGGTTATCAAACTTACGGGCGATACTGGGAATGCAAAGGCCAGGATTTCGACGATAAACCTTCGCGATCATGGGGCAGGCGAGCTGCGCTTAACCGAGGAGGATACGCGCATGCTCGACGGGGCATATGGAGAAGTATCGGCCGAGTGCATGGAGGTCATAACCGGTTATGCAAGGGCTCACGGTGCCTCTCGCCTGATCGACATCGAATCCGTGCATCTTGCGGGCTCGGGGTATAACACAACCGGTGATATCGCAATTGCCTACCTTGAGCGATTGGCACGCCTCGGTGGCCGAACGCGCGTTGCAGCAACCCTCAATCCGATCGCAGTGGATGTTGATCGTTGGCAGACGCCAATGCAGCTTCCATTCGGTCTCGCCGAGAAACAGTTCCGCCTGAACTTTGCGTTTCGACAGCTCGGATTTATCTTAAGCTATAGCTGCATACCCTATTGGACGAGCATCGCTCCGCACTTTGGGACGAATGTCGCCTGGTCAGAACACAATGCAGTTTCATACGCCAATAGTGTTCTCGGTGCCCGCACCAATTTTGAATCCAACCTTATTACATTGATGGCGGCGTTCACGGGCCGGATGCCCGATTATGGACTGTACAAATCAAAGAATCGGCGGCCGCAAGTTATCGTGCAGGTCGCAGCGCCGGTCGTGAGCGAGCAGGATTGGCGAGGTCTCGGAGTGGCTACCGCACAGAAAAGCAAAGATCGCATCCCACTTTTTGTTGGCCTTCGCAATGCACCTTCCACGCAATCCTTGCGCGACTTGTGTGCGTCTCTTGGGCCTCCCTGGTGCGCATCGCCGATGTTGCACATTCCCGGAGTTACCGCCGAGGCGGGTGCGTTTGGCAAGATCGACGTAGATACTGATCGCGTCGAGGAGACCGTATCGCTAAGCCTAGACGATCTGAAGTCGGTCCAGACGATGTTTGCAGGGCAGACTGGTCTAGCGGTCGACTTGGTGGCGCTCGGGTGCCCGCAATACTCGTTGGCAGAAATCGGCAAAGCCGCCGGTCGCCTTGCTGGCCGCCACATCAGTCCAGCAACGAAACTATGGATATGGACTGATCCAGCCACCCGCGCCGTCGCGTCGGAAAGCGGTTATGTGGAAGTCATAGAACGCGCGGGCGGTCAAGTTCTTGCCGGTACATGCGGGTGTGCTGCATGTCCTTTGCACGAGTCCGGCCACGCAATTCGGGTGATGGCCACCGACAGCACAAAGTCATGTGCCTTTGTGTCACTCACTGGGATACGCACCTTGTTGGGCTCCGTTGCCGATTGCATCGAAAGCGCCGTACACGGTCATTGGTGTGGCGGAGGGAGGTAAGATACATGCCAAGACACATTGCTTGCCTGACTTTCGATTTCGACGCGCTTTCGACCTGGATCGCGCGTGGCATGATGTCACCAACATCGATTTCCCGGGGAGAATTTGGGGTCATAGGTGCCCGGCGCATCCTGAAACTTCTGTCGAAGTACGACATCAAGAGCACTTGGTTCGTCCCGGGCCACACGATCGAAACCTACCCAGAGGCCAGCAAGGCCATCGCTGATGCTGGGCATGAGATCGCCAATCATGGATGGACACATCGCTCACCATTGGGGATGTCCGCAGAAGAAGAGGAAACTGAGCTCCTGCGGGCGAACGATTCGATCAAACGGCTCATCGGGAAGAAGCCCGTTGGCTATCGTTCGCCGATTTGGGACCTGACGCCGAATACAGTGAAATTGCTGGTACGGCACCAGTTCCTGTACGAGAGCAATCTTATGGCCAACGACTACACTCCGTTCAGAACGCGAACCGACGACAAGATCGAACTCTTGGAGCCGGCCGTTTTCGGGCCCGAAACCCCCCTCATCGAAATTCCCGTGAGCTGGTCTCTCGACGACGCGCCGCACTTCGAGTTGGTCCGGACTCCGAATTGGGTTCAGCCAGGGTTGATGCAAGCCGAAGCCGTGCTCAGCAATTGGCTGAACGACTTCCGTTACCTGACGGATACAGAGGAATGGGGCGCATTGACCTATACCTGCCACCCATATTGCATTGGTCGCGGTCACCGCATTCGGATGCTGGAGCAGTTGATTCGGGGGTTGCTCGAGATGGGTGCGACGTTTCTACCGATGCACGTGTTGGCGGATGAATTCGACAAGCGGGCTCCGTTCAAGCGCGCATGATCAGACGCGTTTTCTGGAAGATTTTGATGGTTGGATAGCAGGAAATATCAGGATTCCATGAAAACATTGATTGAAGATGCCACTATCGTCGCGTTCAAGGATGGGCGACACACGACAATGAACAACGCCGTCTTGATGTTTGAGGATGACGCGATCCGGTACGTTGGCGACGCTTATGCTGGTGACGTCGATCACAAGATCGACGGCCGCGGGAAGCTGGTTCTACCCGGTTTCGTCAACACACACGTCCACGTCACCGATACTGCGTTCACGCGCGGATGGATGGAGGATTGGACGGGACATGGCACGAATGTCACTGGTTTATATCAGGTGCTACCTGCGGTGCGCGGCGCCATCGGTGCGCAGGACGAGTTTGCCGGTGCGGAATGCGGCTTTGCCGAGCTCCTGCTATCCGGCTGCACCACGGTGGTCGAGCTGGGCTTTGACTTCGAGATGCTGGAGGGCGGCGACATCGCTCACACGCGCAAGATCGCCGACATTGCCGGCGCCATGGGGTTGCGATGCTATGTCGGCCCCCGGTACCGGTCGGGACGCTGGTCGCTTGGTAACAACGGAAAGGTCCAGTATCACTGGTACCCAGATCGCGGTCGTTCACGCATGGACGATTGCATCAAGTTCTGCCGGGAGTACGACGGCCGCTTCAACGGCCGACTAAAAACGATGCTGGCTCCTGGCCAAGTGGATACTTGCGAGCCGGACATGCTCCGCGAAACACGGACGAGGGCTAATGAGAGCGGCCTCTCCATCCAGCTCCATGCAGGCCAGTCGCCAACCGAGTATCGCTCCATCAAGGAGCGCCATGGATGCACGACCATCGAATATCTGAATGATGCGGGACTGTTGGGCCGTGACTTCATCATAGGGCACGGCATGTTCCTGTCCGATGATGGAGACGTCGACCGTTGCTCGGCTAAGGAACTCTCTATCTTGCAGGAGTCTGGTACGTCGATCGCCCACCTGCCCTGGGTCAAGGCGCGACAAGGTAGTTTTATGAACTCCTTCGCGAAGTATCGTGCTGCAGGAATCAACATGTGCCTTGGCACGGATACCTACCCGTTCGACATGGTGGCCGAAATGCGCTGCGCCGCGACGCTCTGCAAGATCGCCGAAAAACGCACCGCCGTGGGGAGCGCAGAGGACATCTTCGCAGCGGCTACGTCGGCGGGCGCGCTCGCCCTCGGCAGGCCTGACTTGGGAAGATTGGCGGAGGGATGCAAGGCGGATATCGTCCTCATGGATATTACCCGCCCCCACGCAGTGCCGATGCGCGATCCCCTGAAGTTCGTGGTCTTCAGCGCCAGCGCGTCGGATGTAGATACCGTCATCGTCGACGGTCAAACGATTGTCGAAAACCGAACGATCAAGACTATGGATCTACCGGCGGCGCTCAGCCGGTTGAATGAGGCGAGCCGGCGCGTCTGGGCACGCGTCCATCTTTAGCTTGTTGTAAAAGCACTCGACGCTGCGGTCACTGCTTGGAGGACCGCAACGTCTCGCTGGATCCGTGTAATCGAACGAGGCCAGAGTCGAGCACGCGTTGCGCGCCGGCAAACCGGAACTCCTTCACAAAGGAGTCGCTGTCAAAATTGACGGCCTTGCCGTCGATCACGACGGGCACACCATCGACGACGGTAGCAAGGATGTCCGAGCGATCGTAGAAGCGGACCAGCTCCCATGTGAAATCCCAAGATGGGGACACTTCCGGCCCTGAGCGGTCCAGCACAAGAAAATCGGCGCGCCTGCCCGGTGCAATCTCGCCGATAGTATTCCCAAGTCCGATCGCGCCCGCTCCGCCTCTCGTGCCAGCGTCGACCCAGCGCCAACCCGCACCGCAAGAGAAATCGTCCCTGGGTAACCCGAAGGCAAGCCTCTGGCAGGCCTCGGCCGCATCGAGCAAGCGAAAGGCGTCGTTGCGCGTGCAGTCTGTTCCAAGTCCAAATCTCACACCTTGGCCGATGTAGTCCAGGACAGGCGCAACGGCATTTCCCTTCCACATGCTAGCAACCGGGTTGTACGAGACAGCCGTGTCCGTCTCTTTGAGCAGACGGATTTCGTCCGCAGTTGCCAGCGTTGCGTGGGCAATCAGGGTCATCGGCCCAAGAGCGCCGAGCGAATGAAGATATTCGATGGGTCGCATCTTATGCGTTTCGATGCAGCTATGAACTTCGGGTGTATGCTCGTTGGCGTGAATCTGAAAGAGAATCCCGTTGTCTCGACAGAAGCGAGACACAGCTGAAATCATTTCACCGCTGTTTGATTGAACGTTGCCACACGCTAGAGACGGCACTACGCGACACCATCGCCGACAGTTGGCCACGTGCGTTTCTGCTGCGCGCAGGACCTCATCTATTGAGGCCGAGGCATCCGGCACTGCGGCCGCCGTGGAGAAATTTCTGAGGTCGTACCCCCCTGTAGAAGACACGAGGCGAATGCCGACTTCGTCGGCTGCCCGATGAACTGCCTCAGCGCAGGCAACAGGGCGAACCGAGTGTTCAACGATCGTCGTCATGCCGCCACGCAGGGCCTCTAGAAAGGTCCACTTCGCACCGAGATAACAGGTTTCCTCTGTTGCTGTCGCCTCGAGCGGCAACCAGATTCGTTTCCAGATTTGCGCCGGCTCGCCGAACGTCATAGCCTTCGCAAAGGGCTCGATGATGTGGTGATGGGCATCGATGAAACCAGGAATGATTGCGCAGCCCGGCATTGCCCGAATGGCGACTCGCTGAAATTCGTGGGGCAAGGCAGTCCGCGGGGCAACGGCCGCGACGTATCCGTCTTGGACAACAAGGATTTGGCCGGACAGCTCGCCCGACGGCCCGAGGATGATGTCCGGCTCGAGAGCGTATGTCGTTGCTCTGAAAGTGTCTGCGGATATCGATGTCATTGGGGGCACTGGAGTAAGCCGTGCTGCATTAGTGTTTGGCCAGGGCGTCGTGAATGATCTGAGCCATCACCTTAGTTGCAGCTATCAGATCTTCAATTCGGACGTTTTCATCGGCATTCATCGCTTTCAGACCGTCGCCCGGGCTGAACATCACCACCGGAATGCCCGATAAGACGTTGATCCAGGACGCGTCGGTTCCCGCGTCCTTCCCGGCGACGTTGGGGCGCTTGCCCATTACCTTCTCGAAGGCACGGCAGGTCAAGTTCACAATCGGGTCTTGTTCATCGAGAGTGTAGCCTGGCCACCAGACGATGCGCCTCATGGATGCCTCGAAGCCGGGAATGCGCGCCTTCAGATCGTCTAGCAAGGCCTGGATCTCTGCTTCAGCATTCTCAGGCGTCTCGGTCGGCAACACTCGGCGATCGATCCCCAAGACGCACTTATTGGGGACCATGTTGGGGACGGTTCCACCGTCGATTCGGCCGATGGAGAGTGTAGCGCGACCGAGCAGCGAATGAGTGCGAAGTTCCAGGTTCTGCGCCAAGCGGCGCAGGCCAGCGATCACCTCCATCATGTCTTCGATCGCATTGTGCCCAAGCCACGGTCTAGCGCCATGAGTGGCAACACCCCGAGTCGTGATTTCAATATTCAGTCGACCCTTAGTCGCGATCTCCACTTGCATGGTCGTTGGCTCGGCAACGACGGCCATGTCTGCATGAATGTGGCCTTGCTTACAGAGGAATTGCATGCCCTTCTCACCGCCGACCTCCTCGTCACAGCTAAAGACCAGAGTAAGCGTCCCACGCAGCGGCATGCCGACCTCGAGGATGGCCTTGGTGGCCATGAGGATCGTCGTAAGACCCGACTTGGTGTCTATTGTGCCGCGCCCGTAGACGCGCCCATCGGCGATCTCCGCTGCGAACGGTGGATGCGACCAGTTCTCGAGCGGTCCGGGTGGGACAATGTCAAGGTGATCGTTTAGCAACAGCGATGGGCCGGGCAGCCCACTATCACAGTGCGCGATGATATTAGGCCGATTGCTTTCGGCTTCGACGATCTTTACGTCGAGACCTAGACCACGGCAGAAATTCGCGACGAGCTTGGCAATCTGCGCCTCGTCGCCCGTGATGCTGGGCGTTCTGACGAGGTTTTGCAGCATGGCGACGATCTCGTCATGCATTGCGTCAATCTTGCACAATAGCGGCTCGCTCGCCCCGCGATCATTATTCATTCAGCTACCCTTCGCGCCTCGCCCGAGAAGAACTAGGGAAGCGGAGGTGCGCTGGGGCATCCAGCAATTAATTGCCAAGCCAGCGCTGACGCCCGCGGACTAGGACGTTCACAGCGAATATTCGAGCAGGCGGGAGCGATCCGTCACTAGGAAAACACCGTCGCGCTGGTTGATGAGCCCGTCCTTTTCCATTCGTTCCAGCGTAATCGACACCCATTGCCTCGTTGCTCCGATCATGCTGGCGAGTTGCTCGTGTGTGTATTTCCGAGTGATAATGATGTTTCCGTCGATGGACGCGCCATAGTGTTCGGCAAGCGTCAGGATGAGGTGGGCGAGGCGCTTACTCATCGGCCGCGTGCCGAGAAACTGCAAAAGCGCCGAGTAGCACTTGCCTTTGTGAACGAGACCCTCGATTAGGCCGAGGGCAAGGTCGGGAATATCCCGGATCAACGATGAGAGCTCTTGGCCGGGCAGCCAGAGAGCGCGACTCGCCTCGACCGCAATTGAGGACCACATGTGTTCGCCGCCCCTGAAGATTTGGGGTCCCCCGACAAAGTGCCCTGGAGTCCAGTAAGCTAACGTGATCTCGCGTCCAGAGGGCGATGTGTAAAACGAGCGAACTAGACCTGACTCGATGACGTAAATCCCATCGTGCTGCTCGCCTTGCCGGAAGAAGGCCATGCCGGGCGCGTAGGTTCGCTGAATGGCACGTCCAACAACTTTCAACCTGTCGGCCGTCTTGAGGTGGCCGAGAAAGTCGGGATTCTCCTGAACTTCGACGAGCGACTCGGTAATATACAAGGCACGGTCGCTAGTTCGGACATCGACGTTCGCGACGCGGATTTCGTCCCTTCCTCGCTGATCGAATTTCATTCGCTTCCCTCTGCCCGACATAGGCCAGACTATAGAGATTTGAAATGACACTCAAACCGCGCCTCGGCGGGTCCGCTTGACCGTTGCCAAAGAATATCCATTCCTTCGTGTGAGAATTATGCTGCGGAAGCGGGGCTGCGCCGGGACATGGCTAGCGCTCAGGACACCCTGATCATCACTATGTAGTACACACCGGCCGAGATCAGAGTGAGTGCGCCAATCACTCTCAAGAGCCCGATCGGGAAGCTATGTACACCCAGTGCGCCGACGGTTGCACCAGCAACGACCGCGATACTAGTCGAGGCGGCCAGCGTCAGGTCGATCCGGCCAAAGGCGAGGTATCCGACCGTGGCGAAGAGACCAATCGGTATTTGGATCATCTGCGCCAATCCGAGAGCCTCTATCATGTTCGCATTCATGAATAGAAGGATCGGCAGCAAAACGAGGGGGCCCGACGATCCGGTCAAGGCCGACAGGAACCCCGTTACAAGCCCAGTCCCGACTAGGACCTTTACGCCGAGGAATCTCGAATCTGTTGCAGGCCGACGCAAGTTTCGCATCGAATGGATGCCTGAAAGGACTGCCAAGATTGCAATAACGAGTTGGGCCGCATTCGACGGCATCCGCGACAAGGCAAAGGACCCCAGAAAGGCCCCAGGTGCGGCGCCAATCGCCAGAGGCAAAGCGTGCGGCCAAACAATAGAGCCCTTGCCCCCGAAGATAAGGGTTCCAACGACACCCGAAAGCAGCAATGCCACCATGCTTGCCGGCAAAGCCACCTGGATCGGTACACCAGAGTAGAGGCTGATCGTCGGCGCGAGCAGCAACCCGCCAATGCCCGTGCTGCCCACAAGGACCGCGACGAGGAAGCTTAGGACTATCAGAAGAGGGTCGAGCAATCCTAACTCGGTCGTTTCCGCATTAGTTGCCGACGCTCCACTTCACTGACGAGCAACTAATTGCCCAGTTTCCTCGGGTCAGAGGGCGCTTCTGGTAGTTTCGGAGCTGTGACTTTTAGCTAGCGCTCAGAAGTTATTTTGGATCCCAGAACCTGGCCCATAGCGCATCCTTCCATTCGCTGGAAAACAATGCTCCATCAAACCCTGGGATCAAACATCTAAGGCGGACTTCGAGCTGGGTGATGGGGCGCCCTTCGGGAGGGACGTTGGCATCGCCACCGAGTCCCTCCGGACGCCTCAAGTTCAGGTCGTCTCGATTGCAGGTCTCAGTGCGATTCGAACGCAATCGGTCGTCCATGCGAAAGCTCCCGTTGCAGGCGGGAGCGCGGGACATTCTTGACTTCGATGCCGCGGTCTCTCAGCCGTCGGCGCCCGATGGCTGTCAGCCGACGATGGCGCAAGCCTGAACCTCGGTGTGGCCGCTGGCAGTGGCAAAAGCGGTGCACCCTTCGTGTGGTGCTTACAATCGTGCTTTCTTTGGGGTTGGGATGATGCGGTTCCCGCCCTTCAGGGCAGTGTGGGCACTGCGCAAAAGTGCCACCAGAGCCTGCTGCACTCGGTATTCACCGAAGCCGCGGGCCGAAAGCCTCAATTGAATGTCGCGGATGAGCACACCATCGAAATCGGATCGCGCGAGCAACTCCAGCTCGTCAAGCAGAGCGCCTTGAGTGTCGGACAGGTGCGCTGATGGAGGCAAGCCCATCCTGGGTAACGCGCCACAAACGGCAGAGTTCCGACGGCGATCCAGGATGGCTCAACCTCATGGACTCAAGTTATCACTCCTGGTTTGGGGGCCGCATCGATTGCATATGCACCGCGGCGGCAAGCTTCTCCTGCCCCTCGGCATACCGGACCAGGCGCCCTCGATCTTCTTCCCGTGTAAGGGCGCTCGCGAGTCGCCTGGCTCGTCGGGCCTCGTCTTTGGCGGCATGTATCTGACGCTTAAGATCAAGTGCGTGTGATATCGCGGCCATCCCTCCCTTCTAAAAGGAACGGTCGAACGTCCACGATGTTGCGGCGCGAGGCTTCCCGCGTGCTAGGGCGAGGGCTTCAGGACAACGGTTTCCGGCCGTTTCGCACCCACGGTCGCCTTGCCGATCGAACAGTGGATTCGCCATGGATGCGGAAATCGCGAGGCGATCGATGGACTTCATCAAGCGCAATGCCGCCGCCAGAAGGCCGTGCTTTGCCGTGACAACAGCTGAGGGAGTGTCGCGAGCATCTCCAGAAGTGCAGCGCCAGTACATCCGTGGCTGCCGCAGGTAATGGAGACGGCGACTCAGCCGATCTTCTTCAGGTTCTCTGCCGAGGCCTTGCCGGTACGGCGATCGGCAACGACCTCGTACTCGACCTTCTGGCCCTCGCCCAGGTGATCGATGCCGGCACGCTCGACCGCGCTGATATGGACGAAGGCGTCCTTGCCGCCGTCATCCGGCTGGATGAAACCGAAGCCCTTGGTGGCATTGAACCACTTCACAGTTCCCGTCGCCATGGGAATAGCCTTTCACAACATAGACATGCTGACTCGCCCAAGTGGGGCGGGCCGTCGAATTCGCATTTTCTTCGGGCTCAAAGTCGACTACAGGGCGCCAACTCACAAGGCGCGGCCAAATCAACAGTCCGTGTATCGACGCCGCCCGTATGGGCGCTTCGCGGCAGGATTGCAAGTTGCGATTGTGCAATCCGACGTGAAGGCCCATGTAGGATCATCACTTCCATCGCAAAAGGATCATCCATGAGCCCCGCACGTGAGCCTGCGGGCTCGGATGTCTGCTGCCCGGAGGCTAGGTCCCCGGATGCCACCGACGCAGACCTGCGGCAGGCGGCCGCCGCCTTCGCCCATCCGATTACGGGTGCGGGGTTGCTGCAGCTTCTGACCTCGTTCGGTCCCTTTGTCGCCGGCTGCGCAGCAATGTACCTCGCCTATCCAATCTCCTATCTGCTCACGCTGGCACTGGCGCTGCCAACTGGCGCGATGCTGGTACGCGTGTTCATCGTCCAGCACGATTGCGGCCACGGCTCATTCTTCGCCTCGCGGCGCGCCAACACCATCGTCGGGCGGCTGTGCAGCATCGCGACGCTGACACCCTACGCCAACTGGGGCCGCCAGCACGGGCTCCATCACGCGTACTGGAACAATCTCGAGCGCGGCGCCGGCGCCGACATCTATTCCGCCTGCCTCACGATGCGCGAGTATCTGGCGCGCTCGCCATGGCAGCGCTTCCTCTACCGGCTGCCACGTCATCCACTGATCGCCCACGTGCTGCTGCCGCCCCTGGTGTTTGTCCTGCTCTATCGCCTGCCGTTCGACACGCCGCGGAGCTGGATCCGCGAACGCAACTCCGTCCACATGACCAATGCGGCTCTCGTGGTGCTGTTCGGTACGCTGGCAGCGCTGCTGGGCTGGCGGCAGGTCCTGCTCGTACACCTGCCGATCATGGTGGTGGCCTCGATCGTGGGTGTCTGGCTGTTCACCCTGCAGCACCGCTTTGAGGCGTCGCACTGGACAAAGGGCGGCGAGTGGAGCTTCGTCGACGCGGCATTGCAAGGCTCGTCATGGTTCAGTCTGCCGTGTGCACTGCACTGGCTCACCGGCAATATCGGCTTCCATCACATTCATCATCTCAACCCGCGCGTGCCCAATTATCGGCTGCGCGGAGCACACGAGGCGGTGCAGGCCCTGCGCCCGACGCGCCCGCTCGGCCTCAGGGGCGGGCTTCGCGCGCCATGGCTCACGTTATGGGACGAGGCACGCGGCCGACTCGTCCGCTTCTGTGACGCCTCCTGAGGCGAGTGTCGTCGACGCCGCCGGCCGCAGGGTGTAAAGCTTCACTTACCGTCGCGTTGCATCCTGGCTGCGGCGGCTGAGAGAGGCGTGCGCTCCCACCCTGACCTTGGAGATGCACGCATGAAGAAGCGGCTCGTCCTCCCTGTCCCGTTCCCGCTTTCGCTGGCCGCACTGTTCACGGCCAACGCCCGATCGAACACGCTCGGTTGACGACGGGAGGCTGCAGATGCGGTATCTCGGAGCCCTGCGCGGCACTGGCACATTGGAAAGCAGCGGCGAGGCGATGGGGCGCGTCGACTACGAGTTTGACGGCTACGCCCCGCGGCCGGACCAGGTGGTGGCCTCCGGCGAGATTCGCATGGATGCGGATGCTCTCAGCAACGCCTTCGGCCGGAGGGACCTCAGTCTGCGCACCGATGATGGCCACGTGCTTGCGATCCGCTTCAGCGGCAAGCGGCAGAGCGCACCGAACAACGCCGCTCACGTGGATGTCTATGACGGGCTGCCGCCGGCAAAGAGGTGGCGTCGCTAGAGTCGGCGTCAGGCGACGCGTCCTTCACCAGCACCTGGATACGCCAACAATAGAAGGCCCGAGACGACGCCGATGCATCGGGCCAACTCCGTCCTGGCGAGCGGCCAGCCTTGACGTCGGGATGACCCCGCCAAGGCCATTAGAAACCCGCTGGGAGGGTGTCCGGAAAGACGGCCGTGTAATGGCGTCGAGGTCATCGCCCTAGGCCGGATCGACAATCATCGCAGCCAGCTCATGGCGGCGGCGATGAGTGCGAAGCCGCGGAAGTGAATGGCCCGTCGGTCGTAGCGCGTGGCGAAGCGGCGGAAGTGCTTGAGGCGGTTGAAGCAGCACTCGATGCGGTTGCGGTGTTTGTAGGTGGTGGCGTCGTGCTCTCGATGCTCGTTGCGCATGCGGCACACAAATGCGCGGAGCGTCACGAGCTGCAGGCTTCGTCTGCGCGGTCACAGGCTCACTAGCTTAAACGTCAACTGGCATCACCCACGACATGCACTCGGACCCGGAATAGGAACTCTCCCTGCCGCACCTAAAGGGCTTGGCACCACACAAGCTCAGCGCATCTTGGGGCCCTTCGTCGCCTTTGAGTTATGCAAGATCGGCTAACTAGAGTGCCCCCATTAAATCATTGATTATATTGAATGTTTAATTTTCTGTGTTAAATTATCCACAAAGTATGTTCTGTTATCGTTCTTATCACTCGACCGGCGTATAAGTCCAGCCTCCCAGCCCCGGAGGTAGCCTATGACCAACGCCGCTCTTGTCACCGACGCCGCTGCATATCCTGCCGCGAGCAATGAGAACTTCGGCTATTCCTCGCGGCCCAGCCTTCTCTTTTTCTCCCGCTCTCTCGCCCTCGCCGCCGGCCGAGCCGACGGCTTCGGCCGCTCGGACATGAAACGCGTCGAGGCCGTGTGGGAGTTGAGCGACGACGGCGATTGGACATCTTGCGGCTATGTCGTCGCTCTGCGCGATGGCCGGCGCATCTACATGCAATACCACTTCGGCGAGCGGCTCCGCGAAGATGACGACGGCGCAGACCTGATCGAGCGCGTTGAGCTTATGCCGCTAGAGGACGACGGCTACCCGCAGCTCCCGGGCATCGGGATCGAGTGGGACGACGACCTTGACCACATCAATGAGCATCTTGCGGCGTAGCGTGGCGTTCATTTAGTAACTCCCTCCCTAGCCTCGGGCAGGTCGCAAGGCCCGCCCAATCTTTTGGGCACTCCCGCTTGAAAGTGTCGCTGCCCTTCTGGACGTTCGCAGACCTGGAGAAGGTCGGCCTAGGTTGGGGCCTCATTTACTCCACTCGGCGACGATTGCGACGAGAGCGATGGCAGCGAGGTAGTTTCTGGCGTGTCGGTCGTATCTGGTGGCGATGCGTCGCCAGTCCTTGAGGCGGCAGAAGAGGCGCTCGATG
>JAFEBU010000012.1 GCA_018242505.1 Pseudomonadota bacterium | reverse complement strand
CGAACTCGCCTGAGAAGCTCGCGCCGTCCTGGGCCCACAGTGCACGCATGGCGGCGATATATTCGTCCGAGCGCTTGCCGCGCTTCTCGAACGGCACGCCCAATGCCTCGAATTCCTCCTTCAGCGGGGCGGTCCGGTCTCCCGGGAGCCGGCCCGATGCGGCATAGGGGTAGGTCGAGGTATAGGTGTCGGGATAGACGACGTGATCGACCGCGACCACTGAATCGAAGCCCGCAGCCTCCGCCAGCCGCGCCAATCGCGTGGCTCCGGCAAGGTCGGGAAAGGTGTTGCTACCGAAGTGAATGGTGAATTTCGTCACAGCAGATCCGCGACGACCTTGTGAGAGTGCGTGATCGCCGACAGATGGTCGTCATGGCTCTCGCCGGCGATGCGCTCGTGGTGCGCGTTGACGAAGGGTGTACGAGATCCAGGCTGCGAGCCCGACTGCGCATGGTCGCGGCTCATGACGGGACCGGCGCCGATGTCTCCGACCGGCGGAGCGAAACTCCAAGCTGCATGGCCTCGCTCCTACTCCGCGGCGGCTGCCTTGGCGGGCTTGAGGTCGGTCGAGTATCTGAGGTGCACGGGCGCATCCGCCTCGAACGGGCTCTTGAGGTCGAGGCTCTTGGCGATCTCACGGAGTGCCGGAAAGACCTCGGTACCCATCAGCCGGACGCAGGTGAGCGAATCCTCCTGGCTCACCCGGCCATCGTTGCCCCATAGCGCCAGGATGCCGGGCCGCGTCTCCTCGAGGATACGCTTCAGCTTGGCGATCACGGTCTTGGGCGTGCCGGCGATGATGCGCAGGTCGGCCATCTGCTGCTCGAAGCTGGTCTCGCCGCGCGGGTTCCTGGCGCGGCCGGAGGCGAACTCGACGAAGGCGCGGCGGTTGGAGGGCGAGCCGTAACCCGACGGCGTGCTCCACACCGGATGGGCAAGCCCCGTGAACTCGCCCTGCATCCAGCGGAACTGCTTCGCGTTCTCGATCGCCTTCTCCTCGTTGTCGGAAATATGGACCTGGATCAGGTAGCCGCGATTCTCCGGTCCGCCGACATAGCCGGCCTGCAGGGCGACGCTGTCATAGAGTTCCCAGATCTTCTTGGTCTGCTCGATCGAGGTATTGAGGGCGATATAAGGATAGCGCTGCTGCGCTGCCCAGACGATCGTCTCCTTGCTGATGACGCCGGGGATCCAGACACGTGGATAGGGCTTCTGCAATGGTACTGCCCAGGGATTGACGATGCGGTGCTGGTAGTGCGTGCCCTCGAAGCGGAATGGCCCGGTCTCGGTCCAGGCCTTGACGATCAGCTCATGCGCCTCCTCGAAGCGCTCGCGGTTGAAGGCGGGATTGACGCCGGTTGCGAGCTGCTCCTGCCCGCCGCCGCGCACGAAGCCCGAGACCAGGCGGCCCTTGGAGATCATGTCGATCATGGCAAGCTCTTCGGCGAGCCGGATCGGGTTCTCCGCCAGCGGCAGCGGATTGCCCAGCATCACGATCTTCACCCTCTTGGTCATGCCGGCCAGGATCGCCGCGAAGATGTTGGCCTTGGCCTGCATGCAGAACGGCGCATTGTGGTGTTCGTTCAGCATGATGCCGTCCACACCGACCTCCTCGGCCAGCATGTATTGCTCGATGTAGTTGTTGTAGAGCCGCGAGCCGGCGACCGGATCGAAATTCTTGTTGGAGAACATCAGCGCCGTGGCGCCGAAGTCGCGGCCGGCCTGCTCGGAATAGGCCGACATCGGTTGCTCGGTGAAATACATCAGGTGCATGGCGAATACTCCCGACCGATGAACTCTGTGACCAGCTTGGCGAGAATGTCCGGTTGTTCCATGTCGACGCAATGGCCGCATGACTTCACGACGTGCAGCTTGGCCTGGGGCAAGGCCTCGACATAGCGCTTGCCTGCGCTCATCGGCACGACTTTGTCCTGGTCGCCCCAGACTACCAGGGACGGTCTGTGCACAGCGCCCAGGAGATGAGGCAAAGTCTGGCTGTACATGTAGGGTTTCCAGGCGATGCGGAAGCTCATCTCGCGGCAGATATCCCACATCTCGAGCTGATCGGTTGAAGGCTCGGCGCCGTAGATACGATCGAACGCCTTCTGGTCATGGAAGCCGGCGCGGGCATAGTCGATGTAACCGGTGACGGCGAGATCGAGGATGTCGCCTTCGGTCGGCTTGATGCCCATGGCGCCCACCAGTACGAGGTGCGAAAGGTCGGCCGGCGCCATGCTGGCCATCTCGGCGGCGATCCAGCCGCCGAAGCCCAGGCCGACGAGCGCCGTATTGCGCAGCCCGAGATCGCTCAGGAGACCGCGATAAATGACGGCAATGTCGCGCGTGCTGCGCATCCAGTCCGGCCGCGTCGACCGGCTGTAGCCCGGATGATGCGGTACGAGCACGTCATGGGATTGCGCCAACTCATCGTAGAAAGGGAGACGGTCGAGCGTGCCGGTCTCATGATGCAGCACCATGACGGGACGACCGCGGCCGGCGCGTGCGACGTGGAGCTTTATCCCCGCAACCTCCATCGTGGAGTCGGTCCAGTTCGTGCCCGCCATGCGTGCTCCTCTCCCGGGAAAGAAGATCGTTGCAATCGATCCCGAAGGAGTCAAACGACCGCAGTCGTCGACGACTTGCTCTGTGGTCCGGGCTTCAGGCGACTTTCTGCAGAAGTTTCGCCCAGCGGTCGAGTTGAGGCAGGATCGCGTCGGCCTTCGCCGAGTCGAGACTGACGATGACGCGCGCGACGCCGGCGTCACGGTCGCGCTTCAGAAGATCCTCGTCTTCCGTCGCGCCCCAGATCGTGACGGGCAGGGAGGCGGGATCGCGCTCGCTCTCGGCCACCATCTGCGCGAACTTCGGCAGGAGATCGCGCACATTGGCGTAGTCCGGTCGCGCGCGGTGCGGCATCCAGCCGTCGCCGTAACGCAGCGCACGCCTTGCTGCATAAGGAAAGGCACCGCCGACCAGGATCGGCGGGTGCGGCTTCTGCACCGGCTTGGGCCAGGTCATCATGGGATCGAAGTTCACGAACTCGCCGTGATATTCGGGCTTCGATTTGGTCCAGATCGCCTTCATCGCTTCGATGCGTTCGCGCGCCACCTTGTGCCGGGCCTTGAAGGGCGTGCCGTGGTTCTCGATCTCGTCGCTGTTCCAGCCATTGCCGACGCCGAACAGGAAGCGGCCTCCCGAGACTTGATCGATCGATGCGACGAGCTTGGCGGTCTGGATCGGATCGCGCTGGACGACCAGGCAGATGCCGGTGCCGACCTTGAGCTTCGACGTGGCCGCCGCCGCCGCGGTGAGCGTCACGAACGGGTCCATCGCGTCGTAGTATTTCTTCGGCAGCTCGCCGCCGCTCGGAAACGGCGATTTGCGCGACAAGGGAATGTGCGAATGCTCGGGTGCCCAGAGGGACTCGAAGCCGCGCTCTTCCAGGGCCCGAGCGAGCTCGCCGGGCGCCATGGAGTAATCGGTGAAGAACATCGCTGCGCCGAGATGCATTGGTCTTCCCTCCCGTTCCGGGCTCTACGCTGCCACCTTCGTCTTGGGCCACCGCGCGGTGGCGAGCGGCAGGACCTTGTCGATCAGGTGCCGTGTCTGCGCGATGACGTCGTCGCCGGTCGCGCCGACGGGCCGCAGAATGAATTTCTCGACACCGCCCGCCACGTATTCGGCGACGCGGTCGAGGATCGCGGTTTCATTGCCGATCGCGAAGTAGCGCCCGGCCTCGCGGCCGGTGCGCTTGGTGTAGGCCGCCATCGCGCCCGTGACCGCGCTGTCCGTCGCGGCGCCGAAATAAAATGGAAAGCTCGCACCGTAGTGGTCCTGGTCGATCGACCGGCCGGCCTCGGCTGTCGCCTTCTTGATCGCGGTGACGACGCGAGCGGCGTCGGTCGGCGTTTCGCCGCCACCTTGCCACCCTGTCCCGTAGCGCGCAGTGCGCCGGACGGCGGCGTCCGATGAACCGCCGATCCACATCGGCAAATCGGGTTGCACCGGCTTGGGCGAGATCGAGGCGCCGGTCAGGCGATAGTGCGTGCCGACGAAATCGACGCTGTCCTCACGCCACAGACGGGCGATGATCTCCAGCGCCTCGTCGGTGCGCTTGCCGCGCGAGCGCGTGTCGATATTCAGCGCCTGCCATTCCGGACCGAGCGGGCTGCCGATCCCGAACGCCGGCAGCAGGCGACCCTCGGAGAGAACGTCGATGGTCGCGCATTGCTTGGCCAGCAGCGCCGGATCGCGCAGGGCGAGCGAGACGACGTTCATGCCAAAACGCAGCCGGCGCGTGCGGCCGGCCAGCGCCGCCATGGTTGCCATGCATTCGAGGATCGGCTGGCGGCTCACCAGCCGATCGGTCTGCCAGATCGAATCGATGCCGCCCTGCTCGCAGAGATCGACCCAGCGCCAATAGTCGGCAGCCCCTGCGAAGGGGAATTCCATCAGGCCAAGGCCGATGGCGACGGTCATGCATGCGCCTTGGCAAGCGGCGCCCACTGGTCGAGCTGGCGCAGGATCTCGTCGCGGCTGGCGTCGGGGATCGCGAGCAAGGCGCCGTCGATGCCGGCTTTCGCGTAGTTCTCCAGTACTGCAGCGTCCGCCGGGGCACCGAAGACGGTCACTGAGAGCGAGGCCGGATCGCGGCCTTTCTCCGAGGCCATGCGTCGCAGCCGTTCGATGCCCTGGACCGGATCGAAACCACGCGGACGCGGCAGCCAGCCGTCGCAATATTCAATGATCCGGCGCAGCGTATGGTCGGTCTCGCCGCCCAGCAGGATCGGCGGATGCGGCTTCTGCGTCGGCTTGGGCCATGACCAGGCGGGGTCGAACTTCACGAACTCGCCGTGGAACGAGGCCTTCTCCTCGGTCCACAGCGCCTTCATGGCCAAGACATGCTCGCGCATGATCTTGAAGCGGTTGGCGTGCGTGGCGCCGTGATTCTCCATTTCGTCGACGTTCCAGCCGCCGCCGATACCGAAGATGAAGCGTCCGCCCGAAAGCTGGTCGAGGCTTGCGATCGCCTTGGCGGTGACGATCGGCTCGTGTTGCGGGACGAGCAGGATGCCGGTCCCGACCTTGAGTTTCCTGGTCGCCGCTGCAGCGAAGGACAAAGCCACGAACGGATCATGGGTATGCGCGTAGCGCTTGGGCAACTCGCCGCCGCCCGGGAAGGGGGTGCGCCTGCTGAGCGGAATATGGGTGTGCTCGGGTACGTATAGCGACTTGAAGCCGCGATCCTCGAGCGCCCGACCCAGTTCGCTCATGTCGATTCCGTAGTCGGTGGGGAAATAACAAACGCCCAGATCCATGCGAAATCCTCCCGGAATCGATTTTCGACGATACGTCCGCTAACGTCACGCTGCCAAGCCCGCAACGTACGGAGATCAGGTCATGCAGCTCGGTCGCCTGGGAGTCTGGTACTCGACCGACAAGTTGAACGGCGCGCAGCTTGCCGATCTGGCGCGCGCCGTGGAGAAGAACGGCTACACGACATTGTGGTACCCCGAGTCGCGTGGCTACGAATCGATGTCGCTTGCCGCGTATCTGCTCTCGAAGAGCAGCCGGCTCACGATCGGCAGCTCGATCGCCAATATCTATGCACGCGATCCGTTCACCGCCCGTCGTGCGATGGTGTCGCTGAACGATCTTCATGGCGGCCGGTTCGTGCTCGGACTCGGTGTCAGCCATATTCCGATGGTGGAGGGCCTGCGGGGCCATCGCTACGACAAGCCACTCGGCACCATGCGCGCCTATCTCGACGGCTTGCACAAGGACCTGCCTGCGGCAAGCGATGCGCCGGTGCTGGTGGCGGCGCTGGGCCCGAAGATGCTGGCGCTGAGCGCGGAAAAGGCGCAGGGCGCCGTGCCCTATAACGTGACGCCGCAGCATACCGCTGAAGCGGCAAAGATCCTCGGGCCCGGGAAGGTGCTCGCGGTCGAGCAAAAGGTGACGCTGGAGACCGATCCGGCAAAGGCCCGGGCGCTTGGCCGCAAGGAACTCGCGCGCTACCTGGTGCTGCCCAACTACCGCAACAACTGGCTGCGACTCGGTTTCACCGAGGCCGATCTGGCCAATGGCGGCAGCGATCGCTTCATCGACGCCATGGTGCTGTGGGGTGACGCCGCCGCGATCAAGAAGGGGCTGCGGGCGCACTTCGATGCCGGTGCCACGCATGTCTGCCTGCAGCCGGTCCATGCCGACGGCGACTTCGCTGCGCGCGATCGCATGCTCGAAGCGCTGGCCGATACATAGGAGGAGGAACGGATGGATTTCGGCATCGCGCTGCCGACGGCGGCGGATTCATGGAAGGTGGTGCAGCGTGCCGAGGAGCTGGGTTTCACCCATGCCTGGTTCTATGACACGCAGATGTTGAGTGCGGACTGTTTCGTCGCCATGGGCGCGGCGGCCGTCAATACGCGTCGCATCCGGCTGGGCACGGGCGTACTGGTGCCGTCGAACCGGATTGCGCCGGTCGCCGCCAATGCGCTCGCCACGCTGAACCGGCTTGCACCCGGTCGCATCGATTTCGGCGTCGGCACCGGCTTCACGGCCCGCCGGGCCATGGGCTTCGGCGCCATGAAGGTCAAGGACATGGAGGCCTATATCGCACAGATCTACGGCCTGCTGCGCGGCGAGATCGTCGATCTCGGGATGGAAGGGCAAACGCGCAAGATCCGCTTCCTCAATCCCGAGCTTGAGCTCATCAACACACGCGATCCGATCGCGCTCCATCTCTCGGCCTACGGTCCGCGCACGCGTGCCCTGACCGCCAAACTCAAGGCCGGCTGGATCGATTTCGTGTCGTCCGCCGAGCACGGCGCACGCGAAATCGAGGCGATGCGGGCGGATTGGCAGAAGGCAGGGCACGCGCTCGGCGACCTGCAGGCCACGGCCTTCACGCTGGGCTGCGTCTTGCAGGAGGACGAGCCGGCCGACTCGGAGCGCGCCATGGCCCAGGCGGGCCCACGAGCGGCGGTGATGCTCCATCGCGCGGCGGACGAGGCCCTGTCCGGCCTCAAGCCTGGCACGACGGGAATGCCGTCGAAGGGCCGATCCGAGCTGGACGGCTATATCGCGCTCGCCCGCACGTTCGAGCCCAAGGATGCGCCTTACCTGGAGAACCATCGCGGCCATCTGATGTTCGTGAAGCCGCAAGAGAAGCGCTTTGTCACTGCCGACCTGATCCGCGCCACGTCCTTCACGGCGCCGGAGGCGGAGATCAAGCAGCGCGTCGATCGCCTGCGCGGCGCCGGCTACACGCAATTCACGGTCCAGCTCGTGCCCGGACAGGAAGCAGCCCTGGCCGATTGGGCGCGCATCAGACAGGCTTTCAAGTGACCAAAGCTCCTCAATTCGGCGTCTCCTTCAGCTTCCAGGCGCATCGCGAACTGGGAGAGCCTTACGACAAGGCCTATCGCGAGGGGATCGAACTCGCGGCCGAAGCCGACAGGCTCGGCTTCCATTCTGTCTGGGCGAGCGAGCATCACGGCGAAGCCGATGGCTATTGTCCATCGCCGGTGGTCGCCTGCGCGGCGCTTGCGGTGGCCGCACCGAACTGCCGGATCGGCCAGGCGATCGCGCTTGCGCCGCTCGCCGGCCATCCGTTGCGGCTGGCCGAGGATCTCGCGGTGGTCGACAACCTGTCGGGTGGCCGTATCGAGGTCGGGCTGGGGCAGGGTTATCGGCCGGCCGAGTTCGAGATGTTCGGCTGGCCCTATGCCAGGCGGACATCGGCCTTCGAAGAGTCGCTCGATATCCTGGGGCTCGCCTGGACGGGAGAGCGGTTCGACTACGACGGCCGCACTTACAAGGTGAAGGGCGGCCTGCTGCGGCCGCCGCCGGTCAAGCCGGGCCGCCTGCCGCTCTGGATCGGCGCCGCGGCGCCCAAGGCGCGGACGCGGGCGGTGAAGCATCGCGCGGGCTTCCTGGTCGCGCCGTTGATCGAGCTGGAGCATCTGGTGCGCCAGCTCCGTTCATTCGACGAGGAGGTGGCCCGCCAGAATGCGGGGCCGCTGCCGCGTGCCTTGATGCGCGAGATCCTGGTGGGCGACTCGGCGGCCGATGCGATGAAGCGGCACCAGCCGTTCATCGACCAAGTGTATCGCGTGCAGTATGCACCCGAGCGCGTGGGCCTTTCCTATGTCGATCGCACGACCGGCGAGCGCAAGCCGCTCACGAGCGACAATCCCTATTTCATGTCCGAAGACTTCATGCAGGAGCGCTGGCTTCTGGGCACGCCGGCCGATATCGCCGGGAAGATCGTCGACTGGCAGCCGCGCCTCGATGTCGACCACATCATCTTCCAGCCGCGGCCGCCCGGCATGTCGCTGCGGCAGGCGGTCGGTGAACTCGAGGCAATCGCGAAGGGCGTCATCCCCGCCGTCAACAAGGCCTTTGCGTGACCTTCGGCGCGCCGTCCGATCCGGATCACGTTCTCCGGATCGGACGGGCCAGACCTTCTACTCCGCCCGCCAGGCTATTCTCCCTCCCCCGGCAGGCCGGCACTCACGCGCATCGTCTTCGCCCTTCGTTATTCGGCTGCGATGGCGCGCAGCTTCGCGGTCTCGGTCTCGTCGACCGTTCCGTCGTCGTTCACGGCGACACCGTAATCGCGCCGTGCAGCCTCGGCGGAGATGAAGCCCTGCCGCACGTCGTCCGCCACGGCCGACGTCGGCCGCTTGCGCGGATTGCCGAGCCCACCACCGCCCGGCATGGCGATGATCACGCGATCCTTTGCCGCCACGGT
>JAFEBU010000011.1 GCA_018242505.1 Pseudomonadota bacterium | reverse complement strand
GCGAGGAACGGGTTCGGGCGGCGCGCGAAAATCTACGCTACGCATCCAAAGGCGCCGAATTCATGTCCCCGCCGTCGGCGCCGCACCGGCTGTTGCGGGACGCCGTTCTGTCGCTTTCGATACGGCACCCGGAACTCACGTCGTTGATGAGCCCTCGGCAGCATTCGGCGAATGACTATGCGGGGTCGTCGCTGAATCATGTGTCCGCCAGCGACCCGACTTTCGCCGCCGGGCCACGTCCGGGCATGGTGCTGCCCGAGTGCCCGCTCACCCTGGTCGAAGGCGGTCAGGTCCGCGAGGGATATCTGACCGAGTTGCTCGGTCCGCACTTCACCTTGCTGGTCTTTGCCGAAGACGGGGTGAATCACGCGCTTGAGACGTCTGCGGCGCGACTCTCCCAAAGCCTGCCGCTGCGCCTGCGCATCGTCGCCGCAAAAGGTCGCCGTGCGAAGGTACCAGGGTGCGCAGCCGAGGATCATCTGGGGCGCCTGCAGAGACTCTATGACCTTGCACCCGGCAGCGCCTATCTCGTCCGGCCGGACGGCCATCTGCTGGGGCGCTGGCGGGCGCCCTCTGGCGCCGATCTCGAAGAGGCACTCGCTTTTCTACTCGCCTCGCCAACCGCTTCGCCTGCTGGTAAGGCTGCATCATGACTGCGCAAGAACTCGACGATCTTTACACAAGGCTCTGTCATGGGCTGACCGCCGCCGGCGAAGGAAAGACGCCGATGATTCTCGCCCGCCTCGTGATGCTGATGATGCGCCGGTCGGAATCGGCCGCGACATGTCGCGCCGACATCGATGATGCACTGTATGGCCTGATCCCCGAGGGATCTGGCGACAGGGTGGGATATGGGCCGTAAGCGTCTGATCATCGGCATCACGGGAGCCACCGGCGCGATCTACGGCCTGAGGCTTCTGGAGGAAATCGCGGCGCTTCCCGATTGGGAGAGCCATCTGGTCATCTCCGAAGCCGGTATGCTCAACGTCTGGCAGGAGCATGGGCTGAAGCGCAAGGACGTCGAGCGCCTTGCCGACGTAGCCTACAATCCCAAGGACATCGGCGCCGCCATCGCCAGCGGCTCGTTTCTTACCGAGGGCATGGTCGTCGCCCCCTGCTCGATGAGGACCCTTTCCGCCGCCGCCAACGCCCTTTCGGACAACCTCATTGCACGCGCAGCAGATGTCGTTCTGAAGGAACGCCGCCGCCTTGTCCTGGTGACGCGCGAAACCCCGCTCAACCTGGCGCATCTGCGCAACATGACACTCGTGACCGAGATGGGCGGCATCGTCTTCCCGCCGGTTCCCGCCTTCTATTCCGCCGCCAAGACGATCGACGATCTGGTGAACCATTCGGTCAGGAGAATTCTCGACCTCTTCGGTATTCACTCCGAGCAGCTCGCGCGCTGGGAGGGAATGAAGGACGAGCGGCGGCAGGACGCGTGACAGGAGCAGTGGCATGAAAGAGAGTTTCCGGGGCTTTCTCGACAGACTAAGCGCCCAGGGCGAGTTGGTGGACATCGACCAGCCGGTCGATATCCGCCACGTTGCCACGCTGGTCGACCAAAGCGACAAGGCCCTGCGGTTCAACAAGCTTATCGGCTACGACATGCCGCTGGTGTCGGGCATCATCCGCTCTCGCGAGCGCGCGATGATGTCGATGGATTGCGCAAACTATCCGGAGATCGAGACCAAGCTGCAGCGCGGCATCGATCAGCCGATCCCGCCGCGATACGTCGACACTTCTCCGACCAAGGAGGTGATCCGGACCGGCAGCGACGTCGACCTGTTCGACCTCCCCATTCCGATGTCGTCGATCTACGACGGCGGGCCGATGATCACTGCGGGCATCGTCATGGCGCGAGACCCGGAGTACGGCATCAATACGGGCATCTATCGCTTCATGGTGAAGGAGAAGGCGCTCACGGGCATCGATATCGTAACGCCGAACAACATGCGCCTGTTCGCCCAACGCGCCTTCGCCCAGGGCAAGCCATGCCCTATCTCGATCTCGATCGGCAACCACCCGATGGAAATCATGGGCGCAGGATACCGCGCTCCCATCGGCGTCGATGAAATGGCGATCGCCGGCGGCATCCGCGGCGTACCCGTCGAGCTCGCGAAGTGCGAGACGATCGACATGCCTTATATCGCCGACTCCGAGATCGTGCTCGAGGCAGAAATCCTGCCGACCGGCTGGACACAGCCTGAAGGGCGGTTCGGCGAGTTCACGGCCCTGATGGGCGGGCTTCACTGGAATCCCAACGTGCGGATCAAGGCTGTGATGTATCGGCGCGACGCCGTCTACTACGCGCTGCACATGCCCTGGGAGAATACCTGGCTCGCCGCCCCTACGCGATATCAGGCGATCCGTCGCGCACTGCGGACGGCAGGCGTTCAGGTCAAGGACATCAACGTGACTCTGGGCGGCCGGGCGTTCTGGCACGCGGTGATCTCGATCCGCAAGCAGGCCGGCGAAGGCAAGAATGCGTTGCTCGCGGCCCTCTCCGTGATGGACCTCAAACACGTCGTCGTCGTGGACGAGGATATCGACGTCTTCAACGGCGAGGAGGTCGAGTGGGCGATCGCCACGCGCGTTCAAGGCGACCGCGACGTGATCATCATTCCGGGTGCGCGTGCCAAGCCGCTCGACCCCAGCCTGCCGGTCATGCCACCGGGCATCGTGCCGACCGGCGCCAAGGTCGGCATCGACGCGACGATCTCCGAGGGAATCCCTCACGAGCGCTACGAGCGTATCTCCTACGCCTATGCCGACAGCGCCAAGATCGCCGACTACCTCGGCGGAAAGGCCGACAAGGCGGGTCTCCTCGACAGGAACAAGCTGGATGACGTCGCAGCCGCCATCCTGAAGCTGATCGCCGACGAGCCCCTCTACTACCAGGACCTGGCCAAACGCCTGGGTACTTTCGGCTTTCAGATCGTGGCGCGAGCCCTTGGCGACCTGCATGCCCAGCAGAAGCTTTGGCAGACAGCGGATGGAAAGCTCTGCGTGCGCGGCTCGCGTTTCGACGCAAAGCCGCCCGGGCAGCGATAACGCAGGTGCACAGCCTGCTTCGACAGCAAGGATGAAAGGGACAAAGAATGAACTCTCGATTTGCATCTCCCTATTCCCGCAGGACGACGCTGGGCTTGATGGCCAGCGCGCTCGTCGGAGGCGCGTCCTCCGTGCGGGCGGCCGATAAACCCAAGATCGCCCTATCGATCGCGCCCACCGTGCTGTCTGCGCCCATGTTCATCGCGAAGGAGAAGGACTACTTCGAAAAAGCCGGGTTGGATGTCACCATCGACACATCACTGCAGAACATGGCGGAGAACCTGCCTCTGCTCGCCGCCGGCCACTTCAGTATCGTCGGCACGTCATGGGGTACATCGGTCTTCAACGCCCTGAGCAAGAACCGGCTGGTAACCATCCTGTCGACACAGGCGACCATTCCGGGCAAGGGCGCCTCGCCCTTCTCCATCATGATGTCGGCCAAGGCCTATGCCGCCGGGGCCACGACGCTGGCGAGCCTGAAGGGAAAGAAGCTCGGCATCATCGGCGCAGGCGGCTATGCGGAATACGACATGATCTCCGCCGTGCAGTCCGCCGGGCTCAAGCCGAGCGATGTGGAACTGGTCCAGATGGGCCGCAACGATATCGGGCCGGCGATTTCCAACGGTGCGATCGCAGCCGGCTGGGGTGCGGAGCCCATGCCCACACTTTATGAGCGTCAGGGGATCGTGAAGAACGTCTCCAACGAAGCCATGCGCAATCGGGGCCCTATTGTCTTTCTCGCCAACGAGCGCTTCATCAAGGACAACGCCGACGCTGCAGCGACCTTCCTCTCCGTGTTCATGCGGTCGGCCAGAGAGCTGGATGCTCAAGGCTGGAGCGACCCGCGGGTCGTGGAGATCGTCGGCAAGCACACGAAGCTTCCGGCGGATGTGCTCAAGAGCATCCGCTTCTCGTTCACGCCCGCCACCCTTGAGCCCGACCTCAAGCTGGCGTCGGAGATGGAGGCTTACTTCGCCGGCCGCAAGTTGCTCGTCTACGACAAGCCGCTCGATTTCTCCGCCTACTACTCCCCGGCCATCATCAAGAAGGCGATGTCCACGCAGTGACGAGCCAGAGTTCGATATCGTTGCACCTCGATACGGCGCAACCCGATCTGCCGGCCACGCCGATGATCGAGGTCAGTCACCTCTGGAAGGCATTCTACGATCGGCGCGACGGTAACATCGTCGTCGCCATCGAGGATGTTTCCTTCTCAATTCCCCGCGGGCAGTTCGTCTGCATCTGCGGCCCTTCCGGTTGCGGCAAGTCCACGCTGATCCGGATCCTCGCCGGCCTCGAAGACAAGTCGGCGGGGAAAGTTGGACTCGCAGCACGGGTGGGCGGACGACCACCGGCGATGGTGTTCCAGGAATCGTCACTCTTTCCCTGGCGTACAGTGGCGGAGAATGTCGGCTACCCTCTCGAACTCGAGGGTGTCAGCCGGGCCGAGCGCAGGGCGCGCGTTCAGCCCATGCTGGAGATGACCAAGCTCGCCGACTTTGCCAATTCCTATCCACATCAACTGTCCGGCGGCATGAAGCAGCGTGCCAGTGTGGCGCGCGCGCTGATCGACGATTCGAGCGAGATCCTGCTGATGGATGAGCCGTTCGGTGCGCTGGACGAGCAGACGCGCATGGATCTCCAGCAGGAACTGCTGCGTATTTGGGAGCAGTCGGGAAAGACGGTCATCTTCATCACTCACAGTGTCGAGGAAGCACTGACACTCGGCGATCGCGTCATCGTCATGTCCGCGCGGCCCGGCCGCATTGCCGCCGACATTGCGGTTCCGTTCGGGCGGCCGCGCAACGTGCTGTCGATGCGGCGGGATCCTCGGTTTGGCGAACTGACCTTTCGCATCTGGACCCTCCTGAAGGGAACGCCAGTCGAGGCGTCGACGGACGAGGTCCAGGCTCCCGCGCCGCCTCCGACCACCGCAGCACAGGCCAACGAGTCGCGGACGGTCAATATCGTCGCCCCAGCCGACGGCGAGGCGACTGTCGACTCCCTGGCCGCTCTGAAAGCCGCCGTACGGCCGAGTTTATGGTCGAGATCCCTGGAATATCTCGGCATCTTCAGCCCCCTGGTCGTGCTCGTCCTCTGGGAGATCCTGGGGCGCGCCGACCTGATCGACCCTAGCTTCTTCCCCTCCCCGTCCATGATTGCCGGCACCTTCTGGAGCGAGCTGGTTTCAGGCGAGTTGGTCAGGGATGCATTGGCGACAGTCAGCCGGGTGGCTGTCGGCTATGTCATGGGAGCGATCCCGGCGCTGGTGCTCGCCTTGGCGCTCGGCCTCTGGCGCACGCCGCGGCTGCTCGTGCTGCCGATCTTCTCCGCGCTCTATACGGTGCCCAAGATCGCGATCTATCCGCTGCTTCTGCTGCTCTTCGGGATCGGCGAAGCGCCGAAATACGTGTTGGTGGCCGTCGCTACCTTCTTCCTCGTCTTCTTCAGCACGCTGACCGGCGTCATCCAAATTCCGCGCATCTATCTCGATGTCGCTCAAAACCTCAAGACCAGCACGCTGCAGCTCTTCCGAACGATCGCATTACCAGCCGCCCTGCCGGGTGTCTTCAACGGCATGCGCCTGGCCCTCGGCACGACCTTCGTCCTGCTGGCCGCTGTCGAGTTCGTTGGTGCCAAAAGCGGGCTGGGCTACTCGATCTGGTCGGCGTGGCAGACCTTCGCCGTCGAAAAGATGTATGTCGGTATCGTCAGCATCTCCGCCATCGGCTACCTCAGCGTGATGCTCGTTCAGTGGATCGAATGGCGCATGGTGCCCTGGCTTCGCCATTAGAGGCCGCCATCCCTCCATCGGAAAGAAGCCGTTAAGGGCGACCATCAAAAAGCGCTGCGCGCCGGCGAATGGCAGGGCGTAATCGAATGGTCGGTCAACCAACCGCTTGCGGGCGGAGGAAAGCAGGCACCCGTGAGAGCGTCAAATATGGATCGCCTCGCCCAGTGCGCGCAGGCTCGCCTCGTGGAAAGCCTCGCCCAGCGTAGGATGGGCGTAGATGGTGCCGCCGATATCTTCCAGCCTTGCCCCCATCTCGAGCGCCAGTGAGAAGGCCCCGGCAAGCTCCGCTACGCCAGCCCCGACCGCGGCAATGCCCAGCACGAGATGATTGTCGGTGCGTGCAGTGATGCGCACGAATCCATCCCCCGCACCCAAGGTCAACGCTCGGCCATTGGCCTGGAACGGGAAGGTGGTGACATGCACCTCTCGGCCGGCGTGCCGCGCCTCCTCTGGCGACAGGCCGACGGTAACGACCTCCGGATCGGTGAAACAGACGGCAGGAATCACCGTCCCGTCGAAGACGCGACGATGCCCCGCAATCACCTCGGCAACCACGATGCCTTGGGCCATGGCGCGATGCGCAAGCATCGGCTCACCCGTAAGGTCTCCGATCGCCCAGACGTTGCGCATCGAGGTCGCGCAGCGCTCGTCAATCTGCACGAACCCACCGTTCATGCTGAGATCGAGTCGCTCCAGCCCGAACCCGGTGAGCCGGGCACGCCTGCCGGTGGCGACCAGTATCCGGTCGGCCGGAATGCTGCGCCTCGCCGCGCCCTCCTGCTCGACCAGCATCGCCCCCTCTTCGCTGGAGAGCCCAACCGCCCTGGCTCGTGTCAGGATTTCGACGCCCAGCGCCTCCAGGCGCTTTGCGACAGGCCGCACGAGCTCGACATCGTAGGCGGGCAGGATGCGCTCCTCGGCCTCGATCACCGTGACCTTGGCGCCGAGCTTGGCGAACGCCGTGCCGAGCTCGAGCCCAATATAGCCGGCGCCGATCACGGCAAGACGCCCTGGAATCGCCGAAAGCGCCAGCGCCTCCGTCGAGGAGATGACCTTGCCGCCGAAGGGCAACGTGGGCAGCACTGCAGCCTCGGAACCGGCCGCCAGGACGACATGCTCGGCTTTGACCACTTGCGGGCCGGTGTCGGTCTCGACCCTGCAGGTCTTGCCGTCGACCATCTCGGCGCGGCCATGGAGGATCTTGACCCGGTGACGCTTCAGGAGCGCGCCGACGCCGCTGGTGAGGCGGCCGACAATGCCGTTCTTCCATTCGATCGTGAGTCCGAAGTCGATGGTCGGACGCTCGACCCTGATGCCAAATGGCGCCGATGTCGCCTGCGTTACGGCTTGATGGTAGGCGTCGGCCGCGTGGATGACCGCCTTCGACGGGATGCAGCCGACATTGAGGCAGGTACCACCGAGCCCGCCATTGGGGCCGCCCTGTTCCACCAGCACGACATCGAGACCGAGCTGGCCTGCCCGGATGGCACAGACATAGCCCCCCGGCCCACCGCCGACGACCAGTACCTTGGCAGCAATGTCGGCCATCTCATTCCTCTATGAAAAGCGTTGCGGGGGCCTCGAGCAGGCCCTTGATGCGCTGGATGAAGCGCGCCGCGACGTAGCCGTCGATAACGCGGTGATCGAAGGACGACGAAAGGTTCATCATGGTGCGCGGCACGAATTGCCCACCCTGCCAGACCGGCCGCACGACCTCCTTGTTGACGCCGATGATCGCCACCTGCGGCCGATTGATCACCGGTGTCGAGACAATGCCGCCGAGCGCTCCCAGGCTTGTGATCGTGATGGTCGAACCAGTGAGTTCAGCCCGCGTCGCACGCCCCTCGCGCGCCGCCTCGGCCAGGCGACTCAGCTCTGAAGCGAAGTCCCACAGCCCATGTGCCTCGCAGTGACGCACCACGGGAACCATCAGACCCGATGGTGTCTGCGTCGCGATACCGATATGGACGCCGCCATATCGCTCGATCGTCTCCGCCTCGTCGTCATAGTGCGCATTCATTTCGGGAAAATCGGCGATCGCCCTGACCAGCGCCTGCATCAGGAACGGCATCAAGGTGAGCCGCGGCCGATCCTGGCGGTTCTGAGCATTCAAGGCCGAGCGCAGTTCTTCGAGCGTGGTGACGTCGACCTCTTCGACATAGGAGAAGTGCGCGATCCTGCGTTTGGACTCGGCCATCGCTTGCGCAATCCGCCGGCGCAAGCCGATGACCTTGACGGTTTCGACCTGCGTATTGGCCACGCGCGCACGTGCAGTCGCGGTTTGCGGACCGCCGCGCAGGAAGGCATCGAGGTCGTCATGGCTGATCCGGCCGGCGGGTCCACTGCCGCGCACCTGACGCAGATCGACACCGGCCTCGCGCGCACGCCGCCGCACTGCCGGGGACGCGATCGGCTTTTCGCTTGGCGGTCGCGGCGGTCCCAGCGATGGCCGCGCCACGGGCGGAGACGGCACGTTAGGTTCAACGTGCTTGGGCGCGGGTGTTTGCACCGGCGCGGGCGATGGCATCGGTGCAGCCGCGACAGGTTCCGCCTTGGCTGCTTCGCGTGGTGCCGCTGCAACTTCCTGGTCGCCCTCGCCGGCCACCTCCAGGCGAACCAGCTCGGCTCCGACCGCCAGAACACCGCCGACTTCGCCGCCCAACGCGACGACCGTACCCGCGACTGGTGACGGGATCTCGACCGTCGCCTTGTCGGTCATGACGGCGGCAAGAAGCTGGTCCTCAAGGACCGATTGGCCGACCTCGACATGCCATTCGACAAGCTCGGCTTCAGCCACGCCCTCACCGACATCGGGAAGCTTGATGACGCGAACCCCCATCTCAAGCCTCCATCACAGACTTGAGTGCGCGACCAACCCGGGCAGGCCCGGGGAAATAGTCCCATTCCTGGGCATGCGGATAAGGTGTGTCCCAACCGGCGACCCGCATGACCGGCGCCTCGAGATGATAGAAGCAGTTCTCCTGCACCAGCGCGCTGAGTTCGCCGCCGAATCCTGAAGTCAGCGTCGCCTCGTGGACGATGACGCACCGTCCCGTCTTCTTCACCGAAGCGACGATGGTATCGAGGTCGTACGGCACGAGCGTTCGCAAATCGATAATCTCTGCATCGATACCGGTCTCCGCGACCGCCGCCTCGGCAACAAAGACCATGGTGCCATAGGCCAATACCGTCACGGCGGCACCCTCTCGCCGAATTGCGGCCTTGCCCAAAGGAACCGTGTAATGGCCGTCCGGGACTTCGCCCTGGGGGTGTCGCGCCCAGGGTATGACCGGCCGGTCGTGATGGCCATCGAATGGGCCGTTATAGAGCCGCTTGGGCTCCAGGAAGATCACCGGATCGTTGTCTTCGATCGCGGCGATCAGCAGCCCTTTCGCATCGTAAGGGTTGGATGGCACGACAGTTGTGAGCCCGGATACATGGGTGAAGAGCGCCTCGGGGCTCTGGCTGTGGGTCTGGCCGCCGAAAATGCCACCGCCGGTCGGCATGCGCACCACCATGGGCACCGTGAACTGGCCATTGGACCGATACCGAATGCGCGCCGCCTCCGACACGATCTGGTCGTAGGCCGGATACATATAATCGGCGAACTGGATCTCGATGCACGGCCGCAGCCCGTACGCCGCCATGCCAACCGCCGCGCCGACAATCCCGGACTCGCTGATCGGGGCATCGAAGCAGCGGCTGGCTCCGAACTTCTGCTGCAACCCTTGCGTGCATCGGAAGACGCCGCCGAAGTAGCCCACATCCTCGCCGAATACGACGACGTTGTCGTCGCGCTGCATGGAGACATCCATGGCGTCGCGGATCGCCTCGACCATCGTCTTGCGCGGCATCGGCTAGACTCCTCCCTCTTGCCGCTGCCGGCGCAGGTGAGGCGGCATCTGCTCGAACACGCCTTCGAACATGTCGCGAGCCGAAGGGTGCGGCCCGGTATGCAGCGTTCCGTGAGTCTCGGCTTCCTTCTGGACGGCGATGACCGATGCCAGGATCTCCGCCTCGGCTTGCTTGTGCCGCTCCTCCGACCATGCGCCACGGAGGATCAGATGATTCTTGAGGCGCAGTACGGGGTCGCCCAGCGGCCAGGCGTCCGACTCGGTCTTCGGCCGGTAAGCGGACGGATCGTCCGAGGTGGAATGGGCGCCGACCCGGTAGGTCACGTACTCGATCAGCGTCGGGCCCAGGTTTCGTCGAGCCCGCTCGACCGCCCATTTGGCCACCGCGTAAACCGCGAGATAATCGTTGCCGTCGACCCGCAGCGCCGGAATGCCAAAGCCCAGACCGCGCGCGGCAAAAGTACCCGAGCCGCCGCGGGCGATGCCCTGGAACGTCGAAATCGCCCATTGGTTGTTGACGATATTGAGGACCACCGGCGCCTTATAGGTCGAAGCAAAGACGAGCGCGGCGTGAAAATCCGATTCGGCGGTCGAACCATCGCCGATCCAGCCGGCAGCAATTCTGGTGTCGCATTTCATCGCCGATGCCATCGCCCAGCCGACCGCCTGGATATACTGAGTGGCGAGATTCCCCGAGACCGAAAAGAAGCCGTATTCACGCGCCGAGTACAATACCGGCAACTGCCGCCCCTTCAGAGGGTCGAGCTCGTTGGAGTAGATCTGGCACATCATGTCGAGCATGGGATAGCCACCGGCGATCAACAGCCCGGCCTGGCGGTAGGTCGGGAAATTCATGTCGCCCGGCTCGAGTGCCTTGCGGAAGGCGCAGCTCACCGCTTCTTCGCCCATGTGCTGCATATAGAACGAGGTCTTGCCCTGCCGCTGCGCCATCTGCATGCGCGCATCGAACGCCCGCAAAGTCATCATGTGGCGCAAGCCCTCGAGCAGCTCGGCATCGGTCAACAGTCCGGCCCAGGGACCGACCGCCTTGCTGTCGCGATTGAGGACGCGGATGATGGCGAAGGCCAGGTCGCGAATATCCTCTGGCGCCACATCCACCTCGGGCCGACGGACTTCCCCCGCCCTCGAAATCGGCACGTCGGAGAAGTCCGGCATACCGCCGGGCCGCACCGCCGGCTCCGGCACATGGAAGGACAGAGGTCTTGAACTGGACATGGCAACCCCGCGACTAGACGGTGATATGGCAACGCAATCCGGATCGTACCACGCCATAACCTAGCGGCATTTCGTTGCGTCGTCCTGCTGCAGGATACCGCCTCGGCTTGTTGCCCAATTTACGTGCTGGTTTAGAGTCCAGACATCGGGCAGGCGGCTGCCTCTTCTTGAACGAAGAGCACGGACGAACCGCACTTGGAGGCCGGAATGCGACCAACAGTGCATGCGGCGGTGGCCGCAGCAGCGATAATGAATGTCGTTCCTCTGTACGGCTCGCTGCATGCGCAGACCCAGCAACAGGTGGCGGCCTGCCAGGGGCAGAGCGATTTGCCGCTGGATACGGTGATCGGCAGCTGCTCGGCTCTGGTTCAATCCGGCAAGTATTCCGGGCGCGATCTGTCGACGGTTCTTGTCATCCGTGGAACAGCCTACCAGCGCAAAGGCGAACTCGACCGCGCCATTCAAGACTACAATCAGGCGATCGGTCTCGATCCGAACGAAGCCACCGCCTATTACAATCGCGGTGTCGCCTACGCCAGAAAAGGGGAATGGGATCACGCGATCCAGGACTACGACCAGGTGATCAAGAACGACCCGACCAACGCAGCCGCCTTTCGCAACCGCGGCCGGATGTATCAGGAAAAAAATCAGTTCGACCGTGCTCTTCAAGACTTCGATCGGGCGATCAAGCTTGACCCGAAAGACGAGACGGCTTTCACCTATCGTGGCAACCTTTATCTGCATCGAAATGCATTCGACCAGGCCATTGGCGACTACGACCAGGCGGTGCGGCTGAACCCGAACAGTGCAACAGACTTCTACAATCGAGGCTTCGCTTACAGCGGCAAGGAGCAATGGGATCGCGCCATCGAGAACTACAGCGAAGCCATCAAGCTCGATCCGAAACTCTCGGCAGCCTTCTACGGGAGGGGCTTCGCTTTCCAGAAGCAGAACCAGATCGATCGCGCCATCCGAGATTTTGATCAAGTGATCGCGTTGGACTCCAGCGACGCATCGGCCTTCGCCTTTCGCGGCTCCGCCTATCAACGCAAGGGCGAGCTCGATCGCGCGATTGCGGATTTCGATCGCGCGCTCAAGATCAACGCAAACGACGCCACCACTCTTTACAATCGAGGCGTGGCTCATAGCAGCAAGAAGCAGTGGGATTCCGCCATTCAGGACTTCGATCGAGCGATTAAGCTTCAGCCGAATGACGCTTCTGCTTTCGCCTATCGAGGCGCTGCTTATCAACGCAAGGGCGAACTCGACCACGCCATGGAGGATCTGGATCGAGCGGTAGAGCTCGACGCAAGCCTCGCCGTTGCATTTGCCTATCGCGGCGCCGTCCATAGCACGAAAGGAGAATGGGATCAGGCCATTCAGGATTACACCCACGCGATCAAGATCGACCCACAAGACGCGGCGACCTTCTACAATCGAGGTGTCGCCTACAGCCGGAAGCAACAGTGGGATTCCGCCATCCAGGACTTCGATCAGGCGATTCGACTCCACCCAGATGATTCTTCCGCCTTCCACAATCGCGGCTTGGCGCACCAGAAGAAGGGCCAATTCGATGCCGCCATCCAGGATTTCGGACAAGCAGTGCGGCTTGATCCAGGCGATGCGGCTGCTTTCGCCTTACGCGGTACGGTATACCAAGGGAAAGGCGACCTCGATCAAGCGATCCAGGACTACGATCGGGCACTTCAGATTGATCCGTCCGATGCCACGACTTTCTACAACCGCGGCGTTGCTCACGCCGGCAAGAAGCAGTGGGATCAGGCAATTCAGGACTACGGTCAAGCGGCGAATCTCAAGGAGAAATTCGCTGCCGCCTTGTACAATCGAGGTGTCGCCAAGGAGCAAATAGGCGACAAGGCTGGCGCGGACGCAGATATCGCCGCCGCCAGGAAAATCGATCCAGATATCGGAAAGCAGCCATAGACGGTGACAAAGTGCGAACGTTTCCCTGCTGGATCAGGCGCTGCGGTCTGCTCTCGCCAGCGGTAGGGACACGGTGATGGTGAGCGCTCCTTCCGTCATCGGTCGGATCGGCCCGTGGCGGTCCTGTCCGGTCAGTCGACTCGACCAGTCTTCGCCTGGGCGGCGGCGAGATTCCGCGTTGCGTGTCGACGCCAACACTCGAGCAGGTGTTCGAAATCGGCCATTGCGGTGAGTTCGCTGACGTCGAGCGCATCGACGTAAAGCGTGTGCGCCACAGCCGTTCGATCGTCCACTCCGGGCCGAGGCAGTCTACGAGCGGCAGATCGTTGCCGACCTCGACGACGCCTTCCCCGAGCACGCGACAATACCGGCCGGTCCAGACAGTCGTTTGGACATGAAGTGCCACGTTGGACAAGCCGAAACGGAGGTTCCGCTTCCCGCGCGGCTGGTGCCCTGGCCGACCTGGACCGGGACATCCCCCAAGCGGAAGGTGTCGCCGACGGCGCCCTGTGCTTCGATGATGCCAATATCAGCAGTCGGGAGACTTTCACCGAAAGCGCCGATTGCGCGAGCACGTCGTGCCCTCCAGTCGCCGCGCGCCAGCGGGCATAATGCTCAAAGGCATAGTGGTGCACCGCCTTCGCCGTAGGAGCTCCTGTCGACCTCGTGATCCTGAGGCCCAGGACGCAGTGACTGCCCTCAGGACGGTGGCGCCGGTGCTGGCGGCCTGCAAACACGGCCGTCAACCGGTGACGCGTGGGCCGGTTCGCCTCCACGCGCCGTAACCGGTTGGTCCGGGCCATGCGTCCGGCTCAGGCCTGGCAGTAAACAAATTTGGTACCGGCGGCTGAATGGAAGGCGCGATTGCGCCGTCAGACAAGGCAACCGTGATGCGCCGACGATACCAGCCGGATGTACTTGTGATGCACTGACCCTGGGCGGGCTCGCGCGGCCGGGTCCGGTGCCTTCCAGCCAGCCATGCGTTTGGAAATCTCCTCTTGGGAAACATCCAGGCTCAAGGTTCGGCCACGGGGATCGATAACGATCGTGTCGCCATCCCGAACCGCGGCAATCGGACCGCCGCGCGCCGCTTCCGGAGAGATATGCCCGATGAGGATTCCATGAGACACGCCGGAGAACCGGCCGTCAGTAATCAGCGCAACATCCTCGCCGAGACCTCGCCCTTGCAACTGGATCGTCAGCATCACCATTTCCGGCATGCCCGGTCCACCGACTGGACCGACATTGCGCACGACGACCACGTTGCCAGGCACGATCTGGCCGTCACGAATCGCCTTCATTGCATCGGCTTCGGATTCAAACACACGCGCCGTTCCCCGGAATTGTCCCTTCTCGAGCGTCTTGCCCGATAGCTTCAGGAGGCAACTCTCGGGTGCCAGGTTCCCGGTCAATACAGTGATGTGGTTGTTGGGCGGCGCGACCGGCCTGGCCACCGGAAAGACAACATCCTGACTGGCGATCTGCTCCAGCGTCGGCACCGCCTCGAGATTTTCCGCCAGCGTCCTGCCTGTGACCGTCATGACGTCTCCATGCAGCAAGCCATTCCGCAACAGTTCTTTCATCACGACCGGCACGCCACCGATGGCGTGCAGACTGGTCATGGCATAGGGACCGTGCGGTTGCAGGTTCGAGAGCAACGGGATGCGCTCGCCGACCTTCTGGATCTGCTCGATCGTGATCGGCACCTGGGCCTCGCGCGCGACGGCAAGCAAGTGCAGGTACATATTGGTCGAACCGCCCATGGCATAGACTGTGGCAATCGCGTTCTCGAATGCGCGCTCGGTCATGATGTCGCGAGGCCGGACACCGGCGGCAATCAACCGGTACAGAGCATCGACAGAGGCGTGTGCCTGCGCCCGGACGTCCTCATGGATGTCGCTTTGCGCATCATAGTCGGCGGGGTGCGATGCACCGCGTGGCAGCATCATGCCGATCGCTTCGGCGACCGTGCTCATCGTGTTGGCGGTGAACATCGCGCCACAGGTGCCGCTGCCCGGCAGCACATTGCGTTCGAGCTCCAGCAGCTCGTCCGCCGAGATCCGGCCGGCCTCCGCAGCCGCCCTGCCCTCGGCATAATCCATGATCGTGAGATTCCTGCCCTTGCTCGCCCAGGCGCCGAACGTGACTTCTCCGGGCGAACTGGTTCCCGGATACAGCACCAAGCCGAAGGCGTTCGTCCGCGCCAGCGGCATCAGGGCGGCGGCGCCGGTCTTGTCGCAGCCAGAGATCACGATCATTGCATCGCCATGATGGGCATAGTGACCGATCTCGAAGCAGTCCGCGGCGACATCCCGCGAGACAAGACTATATCCCGCCGTAGGCGTTCCCTGGGTCAATGCGTCGGACACCGCCGGTGCGCCGACAATCAGGCCCTGCCCGCCATGTTCGGCGATAATTTCGACCAGCAGATCGGTGATCGTGCGGACCCGATTATTGCATCGGTGGGCATTCGTATAGGCGCTCGCGATGGTAACGACGGCGTTGGTCCGCGCCGTGCGATCCGGGTCGAACCCGGCGGCCCGAAGCTCCACTCTCGACTTCTTCCAGTATGTGCTGCTGTCTTCCATAGAGTATCCGTCCGCCCCTGTGGCCTTGTTCGCCCGTCGTCGTCGGCGCAATCCGCCGCTTCGGACGGAAAGTGTAGTAGACTACCAAGCACTTCCGATGGCGAGCATGGCCGAATTATCCAACGTTTTCCTGCTGGTTTATGCTGGATTGTTTCCGATCATCAACCCGATCGGAGGGGCGCCGATCTTCCTTGGCGCGACCGCGGCCAAAACCGAAGCGGAACGGAGCGCCGTGGCCCGAGGCGTCGCGATAAACAGCTTCCTGCTTTTGATCGGTTCGATGTTCGTGGGCTCGCACGTGCTGGTGTTCTTCGGCATCACGCTTCCCGTCGTCAGGGTCGCGGGCGGCCTGGTGGTGACGGCGTTCGCCTGGAAACTCCTGCAATCGGGCGCCAATCTCGAGAGCCAGCGCGCCGCCCCTGTCGAAGAGCACCCGGCGACGCCCGATTCGTTCTATCCGCTGACCATGCCCCTCACTGTCGGCCCCGGCGCAATATCGGTCGCCATCGCGTTAGGCAGTCAAAGGCCCCTCCGGGCGCATGACTGGTCGCAGCTGGCGCTGCTTGGCGGCTCCGCTGTTGCGTCGATTCTTGCCATCGCGCTCACGATCTACATCTGCTACCGATTTGCCGATCGCGTGATCGCCCGGCTTGGCCAGAACGCCACCAACGTCGTCGTACGTCTGTCGGCCTTCATCCTGCTATGCATCGGCATCCAGATATTGTGGACGGGGTATAGCGCGCTCGCGGTCATGCCGCACTGACCGCACGAGCAGTCGGTCTTACTTTCGGCGCGGAATGCCGCTCTCTCGGCTGGCATCTCGATATGATTGGAAAGGCTGAGCCAAAGAGCGTCGACGGACGTCGCATCCGCTGTCGCCCGCCGGACGAGAACCCGGGCGATCGGCCCGATATGCTGAGCCAACGCCTCCTGCACACGCTCCAGCTCGTGCCGTCTTTGCTTCCGAATTTCGCATTCGACGTGGTTTCGTCGGTTCCGCCGCAAACCGCCTTGTGGGCACTCAGCTGACGACTGGATGGCTAGGTGCGGGATGGCGATGGCAATTGCAAAGCCCCGCCTGATGGAAGCGATACATGTCCGCCCACAAGGTCATGACATCGGGACGTTCGGTCATTCCGTATTCCCGATACAAGGCGGCGACGTTCAGGATGATCCGCTCGGAATCGATCCAGTCGGCATATGGATCCAGGGAGATCTGGGCCACGCCTGTCTTGTCGGTGATCGGTCCATGCCCGGGAACGACCACATCGACATCCCATCCCAGAATGGTGTCGCAGGCCTTGATCCAGTTCGTTATCGGACCGGCCCAGATTACCGGGTGCCCGCCCATGAAAAGCAGGTCGCCGGTGAAGACAATGCGGCGCTCGGGAAGGTAAACGAGCAGGTCGCCTCGCGTATGTGCCGGTCCTGCCTTGACCAGTCGCACCTGCTTTGCCCCTACCTTAATGTTCAGCTGCTCGTCGAAGGTGCGGGTCGGCTCCGTGTAGACGACGTCATCCCAGCGAAAATATTTGCCCATCATCTCGTAGAGAAACCGCGCACCGTCGCCGAGCTGATCGCGATCGCGCACGAGGGCAGCAAGGTGCTCGGGCGGCCGTTCCAGCATTTCGTCGGCGGTTGCTTTTGTGGTGATGATCTCGGCGCCCCTGACAAGCTGATTGCCGAACGTATGGTCGCCGTTGGAATGCGTGTTCACCAATGTGCGAATGGACCGTGCCGCCGGCACAGCATCGCGCATCGTATCGAGCATCTCTTGCGTGAGACGAAGG
Organism: Pseudomonadota bacterium; assembly: GCA_018242505.1. Lineage (GTDB taxonomy): Bacteria > Pseudomonadota > Alphaproteobacteria > Reyranellales > Reyranellaceae > Reyranella. Next base: position 52,760 of record JAFEBU010000011.1, on the reverse strand, counting down.
TCGAACAGCGTGTCGACCAGGAGGTTTTCCTCGCCGTCGACAATCAGGCCGGCATTGCTCCAGCCCCAGCCGCCGTCGGGCTGGAGGTAGGCATAGCAGCCGTTACCGATATCGTGCAGGCCCTTGGTGAATTGCCAGTTTGCCATTCAGCTGTCCCCTCGATGCCCATTCCCTGCCCGAGCCTTGAAGCCAAGTGCACCGCCGCCTGACCAGCCTTGTCAACGCATATCCCGCTCAGACGCCCTGCCGTGTCGTCCACTGCATCAGCACCCGGTTGTCGCGAGCAACAACGCCGGCCACTTCATGGCAACGATCCAGGCGCTTTGTGAGTATTGGAAGACGGCAAGGAAGGGCTCATCCCCAACCTTGCCAATATCGTCCTTGCCCAAGCAGGTGAAACCGGCACACGCACCGTTCCGGGACAAGCTCTGAGCCCTGGCCTTGCCGGGCCTATCAGTCCGGGTACTCCCCGCACCTGAGCAGTCGAGACCGACCACAGCGCGGCAGTCGGCCTCCTTGTCTTACAGCTGGTTGTCTTACAGCTGGGCGCCCAAACGGAGCATGATCGTGTTGGCGTTATAGTCGAGCCCGGACTGGTTGGATGTTCGATGGACGAACTGGTAGGTCGGCCCGACGAAGAAATTGGGCGTTGGCTGATATGTCACACCGGCACGAAACGTCCAGTACTGGTCATAGCGGCCCTGCAGCCCGCCGCCGTTCTGGTAGTCAGCCACCGTGTAGTCGGCATGACCGTCGAGACGGATATTCGGCCGGAAGGCGTAGTTCACGTCCAAGCCGCCGGCTGTATTGATATAGGCTGCCGAATTTGACAGCGACGATTCGTCGATGGTTCGACGAATGAATGGCTTCACAAGGACTTCCCGGATCGGGCTCCAATAGCCTGTCAGGCCAAAGGTCGGAGCTCTGACAGAGGGGAACGTCGGATCTACATAGTCCTGTTGAATGTAGCCTCCGAACACTTCAAACGAGGTGATGGTACTGACCAGCACGGCAAGGCCGCCGACGACCTCAAAACCGGACGAATTGCGGTAAAGACCGGAGGAATCCGGATTGTTCTGGTACCGCCGTTGGTTGAGGGCGCCTCTCGTCCAGATCTCGTAGCCTGGCAGGAATTCGTACCCGATCCGCAGAGCCTGCCGCCACTCAATGCGATTGAGGTCGCTGGTGTTGGATACCCCCTGATTGATGCCCTGTCCGCTGTTGAGGTAGTCGTAAGCGTCCATCTGGCCGTCCAGACGAGCCCGAAAGCGCCCGAACTGCTGATAGTAGCCGGCGTTAGCCGTGTATTGGTTGTATACGGCGACCGGAAAGGCGCCGGCCACGGCGTTTGGGGTGCCCGGGAAATAGTGTGCACGAGTGTACGATGCGCCACCATAGAAGTTGGAGTCCGGACTGATGTCGTAGCGGCCGTCGAAACCGGCGTTGATATCCTGGTAATTCTGCGTGGAGTCGGCACTGTAGAAGCCGAAGCTGCCTCGCGCGAAGAAGTTCAGCGCGTGCTGCCCCCATTGCGAGCGCAATTGCAGACCAGGATTCACGACCTGGATAAAGCTCCCGACGATTTGGGATGACGAGGCATAGATGTTGTCTTGGTAGGTCTCATCCAATCCAAGCGTGGGGAAAAGCAGGAAGGAGCCCATTTTGACTCCCTGTGGATTATAGTTCTCGGCAGCCGCCTGCCGAGGGTTCTGATAATCTTGCCCGGGCGGGGGCGCGTATCGCTGTTGGGGTGCTGCGGTTCCGTACACCGCGATCCCGGACGTCGCCTGGGCAAACGCACCGCCGCTCCAGCCGATCACAGCCAAGGCAGCGACTTCCCAACGTAAGAAGCGCATGGCCCACCGAGCGCTACCGCTCCGGCCCGAGGGGACGGCCGTATGGCGGTATGAACACTTTTTATTGCGCATCAACATTTCCTTGCACTTGGTAGCGTGCAAAGACTTTAATATGGACGCAAGCCAAAGAGAACCAATTTGACGTGGCCGGCTTGGATTCTGTTGGCTTTTGGGCCCCAAAATCCGGCCTCCGGCACCCAGACCTATGCTTCGGCTGGAATTGGGCTCTGATCGGTCAAATGGGCGAGACCTGGAGGCCGCCCGCGGCAATGGCCGAGAGAAAAAGCCGGGCGCATTGCGCGGAACATTTCGAAAACAGCCTCCAGCTATATTGATCGGCCTCGGTTGCGACGACCTTGCCAGAGGGCCCCACCTTGGTCGCTTTTTTTACGTTTCCCGGCCAGTGCAGACGATCTGCGCCTCAGGTATCCGCCGTGGAAATGAATCGTCTGCCCGCGCCACGCAAGACAAGGCAGGTCAACCGGCCGCTGGCGAAGGCGCCGGTATCGATGTTGATCCGATGCGGTCGATCCTGCGGAAAGTCACAGATCGTATGACCGTGGACCACCACGCGTTGTGGCAACGGAATCTTGCTGCGCAGGAAGTCGTCACGAATCCACATCAGGTCAACCGGCCTCTGCGCCTCCAGCGGCACACCCGGCCGAACGCCGGCATGGACGAACAGATAGTCGCCGACGCTGTGATGGAGCTTGCAGCGGCGCATAAGTTCGACATGGCCCGGAGGCACCGACGCGGCGACCGACTGGCGCAGCGCCCCCACGGCATCGTCGGTCCGTGGCAGGTGGCGCAGCGACACGCCATAGGACATCAGGGTTTCCAGTCCACCGAATGCCAGCCAATCGAGACCGTCGGTCCGGCCGTCGAGGAAGGCCAGGAAAGCCTCCTCATGATTGCCTTTCAGCCGGACGGTGGCGAAGTCCGGCAACGGGTCGCGCCGCAGCGCCTCCACGACGCTGCTGCTCTCCGAACCGCGATCGATGTAGTCGCCGAGGAAAATCAGGCTGCGTGACGAATCGGAAGGATGCCGGCTGGCATCCTCGTAGATGCGAGTCAGCAGGTCCTGCAGGAGATCAAAGCGACCGTGGATGTCGCCGACGGCATAGACTGCTTCGCCGACCGGGATTGATCCTGGCCGGGCCGCCTCCCTGCGTCCAAACAACCCACGAAGATCCATTTGCCTGCGCCCATACGCTGCTGGGATCCAATCTACTTCATCCTGGGCACGATACGCGTCAGTTTTGCAATCCCGCTGGTCTCATTGGCCGCACCGGCGGTGGGCGTCGCTCCACCGTAGGCCGCGCCATAATATCCGCGGTACCGTGAATAATAGTCACCGTAGTCGCCGTATTCGTACATCGCGTGCTTGGCGAGGTTCACCTTGTTGATCACGATGCCGATCCGATCGGTCACGCTCCGCAGCGCCGCCACCGCACTCTTGACCACGTCGCGCGGCGTCTTGGCCCAATGGAGCACGAAGATCGTGTAGTCGGCGAGCTGCGACACGATACGGGCATCGGACACCGCCATCACCGGCGGGCTGTCCAGGATGACGAGATCGTATCGGTCGGCGAAGGTCGCCAGCGCCGCCTTCATGGCATGCGATTCGAGCACTTCCGGCGCGTTCGGTGTATCGGCCCGTGCGCAGATATAGTCCACACCCGAAGGTTCGTGGCGATGGATGCATTCATCCAGCGTCTTGAGACCCATGAGGTACTCGTCGATGGTGCCTCCACGCTCTTTCAGCCCAAGCGCGACAGCGAGTTTCGCTTGACGCAAATCGAGGTCAACCAGCAGCACCCGTCGCGAGGCGTTCATCTTGGTGAGCAGCCCGCCCAAGGCAGCAGAGAACGTGGTCTTGCCCTCGCCCGGCGTCGACGATGTAACTGCGATGATGCGTGCCGGCTGGTCGAGATTGTTGAGGCTGATGGCGGTGAACACCGCGCGCATCGCCTCGGCCGCGGACGAGGTCGTCCGGTCGACGACCTGCGTGACGATGTTCGCACGCTGGCCGACTGCGCCCTTGACCAACGGGATCATGCCGAGAACCGCGACGCCCGTGGCCTTCTCGACCTGCGATGCCGAGCGGAACACGCGGTCGAGCTTCTCCGCCGCGATCGCACCTGCCATGCCGAGCAAGCAACCAACGACGAAGGCGGCGAAGAGACCGGTCTTGTATTGCGGCGAGGACGGCACAGTCGACGGCCAAGCATAGGCCAGGATGCGCGCATCGGCGCGCTGGATGTCCTGCTGCTCGCGCAGTTCCTTGAAGCGGTTGAGGAAGCTCTCGTAGAGCGTCCGGTTCGACTGGGCCTCGCGTTCGAGCTGCTTCAGTTCGGCTTCGTACTGGCTTGCAGTGCCCGACAGCGCCGATGCATGCTCGACTTGCGCCTTCAGCTCCTCCTCCTCGGCCCTGGCCGCATCGAGCTCGGCGCGGATGCCGCTGATGATGTTCTGCGTCTGCTGCAGGAAGCGAGCATGAACCGCCGCCAGTTCGCTGCGCGCCTGCACCAGCTTGGGATGGTTGGGCCCGAATTGGGTAGACAGCTCGGCGATCCTCCGACCGAGCTCCAGTTCCTGCGTCCTGAGCGCGTTCAGGCTGGTGTTGCTCGCGACCTCGGCAATGCCAGCGAGCTCGCCCGGGTTGAGGCTTGCCTTGCTGAGCGCGACGAGCCGGGCCTCCTTCTCGATGCGGCGGGTCTTGGCCGCCAAGTACTTGGAGTTGAGATCGGACAGCGTCTGCGTCGAGACAACGCTTTCGGGACTACCCGCCAAGCCCTTGTCGCGACGGTAGGCCGCGACCTTTTCCTCGGCTGTCTGCAAATTTTGCCGCAACTCGGAAAGCCGCTCCTGCAGCCACTCCGTGGCGCGCCTGTTGGCTTCGTTCTTGTTGTCGACCTGGTCAGCAAGATAGACCTCGGCGATGGCATTGGCGATGCGCGCCGACATCGTGCCGTCGGGGCTTTCCACCGTCACCACGATGACAAAGGTCCGGCCAAGCAACGACACGGTGAGATGACTGGCGACCGTCCCGATCGCCGCGCGTCGGGCAAGGTCGCTTTCATCGGCCCGCGCCTGCCGGCTTTGCGCAGCCGGCGCAGTGCGCCGGACCGGCGCGAGAAGCGACGAGATGCCCGACTGCCACAGTTCGCGAATTGGCGCCATCGTCGCGTCGAGAAAGCCCGGCGGCCGTGAACCGTTGAAGTCCGGATTGGAGGCGAGGCCCAGGCGATCGACGACTCGGCCGATCAGGAACTCCGACTGGATGACCTCAAGTTCGCTCTGGATGGCGCCGAGATTGAGGGTGTCTACACCCGACAACGCCGCCTCGGAATTGATCACCTTGAAGGTGCGGGTATCGAGCATGATGCGCGACGACGCTTTGTACAGCGGTGTCTGCTGCGCGATGATCAGGGCCATGATCGCGACGGCGACAAGGCCGGCGCCGATGATCAGTGTCTTGCGACGGTTGAGCAGCCGCAGCCATTCCCAGAGCTCATTGGCCGAATCAGTGCTGGAGCCGGTCGGCGAAAACGGATCTGCCCCTACCGGGACGAGCAGTTCCTCATCGCCCATATGATCGATCTTATGCAGCGGTCCCATCTCATCCATCCTGCGCCCCAGCGGGTCGCAAATCTCTAAAATTTACAATGCCTAATGAAGTTGACTTCATAAAAAGCTTCGACTGGACAATAGCAAAATTGCATAGCCGGTGCTATTAGAAATATCTTTCCGGCACGCGAATGACATCCCCCGGCTCAACCAGCGTGTCCTCGGTGACATACTCTTCCTCGGCGGTCTTCGCGTAAAAGCGCTTGATGGTGATCCGGGTCTTGGCGGCGCGGCGTGTAAAGCCGCCCGCGATCGCGACAGCCTGGACCACCCGCAGGCAATTGACATAGGCAAACGCGCCAGAGCGGCTCACCTCGCCCAGGATGTAGAACGGTCGGGTCGCCACCAACTCGACGCTGAGGCGCGGCGAAACGAGATAGCCGCCCTGCCTGTAGCGTTCACGCAGCAGGCCCTCGACCTCGACCAGGGTCTTCCCGCCGACCTGCATCGGCCCCAGCATGCGGGGAGAGATGCCGCCCGATGCATTGACCTCGTAGTCGCCCGAGAATTCCGTGTCCTGGAGGGCGACAACGCGGATTTTGTCGCCGGCGCCGAGGCGATAAGTGCCGATGTCCGATTTGCAATCGCTGCCCTGCTGGTTAGGTGGACCATTGGTGGGCGCCGGTCCGGTGAATGAGGCCACCTCTCGGCCCGGTGGCATCGGCAGCTGGGTCACACCGGTGGTGCGGCTCTCGCATGCGGCCATGGCGAGCAGAGCTGCCGTCGCGAGGACGGCACTGGCCGTCTTCAGGAAAGAGGGGACCTTCAAAGAGGCCCCGAAGTCGTACTTGCGTTGCACGTCGTCACCGTTTTGCGATCAGCCGTACGGAAAAGATTTCACGATCATATCCCGGGCCCGTGGTGGGGTCGGTCGATGAGCCATTTGTGTATTCGAAGAACGGGCCGATCTGGACTTGAGGCCTCAGCGAATAGAGAAGGCCTATCTGGCCACGATAGATCGAGTCCGTCCGAGGTGCGACACCGGATCCGTCGACCGGCGTATAGGCCGCTGTGACGAGCGAGACGCCGCCGACTGCCGTCCAGACATCGTGGATCAGGTAATTGAAGTCGAGGCCATAAGTCGTCGACACATAGTTCTTGTAATTGCTGAGTGCCGTTTCCGAGACCGATCGCTGGATCGAGGGCCGTAGTGTCAGGGGCGCATAGCCGTTCCAGCTTCCCGACAGGCCGAAGGTAACGGCTCCGGTGGAGCCGCCGAACGATCGATAGGCCTGGTTTTGGTAGCCGACCGTCGCTTCCAGCCGGGTCGCGGCCGACGGAGACCAGGTCGCGCCGACATTCACCAGTTGTCCGTCTGAATCACGATCTTGGTCGGCGCTGTTGCTCTGGACGACATACCGGCGCTGGTTGAGGCCGGGCTGCACGAACAGGGCCAAATCGTCGAAGATGTCATAGCCGATGCGCAGCGACTCTTCGAACTCGGTGCGGTCGCGGCTGGAGGCTGGCAGGCCGTCCACGGTGATGGCGCCGAAGTCAGTGTAGGTATACCGGGTCATCCCGCCCTTCAACTGATAGAAAAGGCGATTGAAGCGCTGATAAAGGCTGAGCGAGACAGGAATCGAGTTCGCTACGGTCGGCGCCTGCGCGAAAGCAACGTTGGGCGTGCCCAATGCCTCGGTATTCTGCTTATAGGCTGCCGACCACGTGGCATAGAAATCCGTGTAGATGTCGATCTTGCCGTCGGCTTGAAGTGTGTAGTTGCGGTAGTTCTGGGTCGGCGCGCTGGCGTAGAAGCCGGCGATGCCAGTCGCCAGGATATGCAACGCATGGTTCGACCAGTCGGATCGCAAATCGAAGGTCGGTGAAATCGTCGTGTAGAACGATCCAACTGTTCCCAACGATGCACTCTGGGCGAACACGTTGCTGTCTGCGCCGGTGTTGACCTCGAGCTGCGGATAGAGACGGAACGAGCCCAGCGATATGCCAAGCTCGCTGCTTCCCGCGCTAACACCGCTGCCGATCGCAGGCTCGACAGGGCTGCTGGCTCCGAACGGTGCGTTCACGATGGTGGTCACATAGGACGGCAAGCTGGTGACCTCGTTCGCGCCCACGGCCGCGCCTGTCTGGGTGCTGACGATCGCCCCGGGAATCGTAGAGCCGGCTGCGACCGGCGGCGCGACTGCCGGCGGCGAGATTGCCGGGCTGACGGACTTTCCCATCGTGATTGCAGGATCGCCCGTCATACCGGCAGCACCGGGCTGATTGACCATCACGTCGCCGAGGATCGTGTTGCTGCGCATCGTTGCCGTGCCGTTGGTAGAATCGGCTGCTGGGGGCCCCTGCGGCACGTCTCGAACGACTCCCTGCGCATCGATCGCCCGAGAACCGCCATTCTGCGCCAGAGCGACAGGCGTATTAGCCGACAACAGGGCCCATCCCAGAATCGGAGACCAGATCCATTGTGTACGGCGTACGCTAATCGACATGGGCGTTTGCGGCCATCCGGGCAGAGGTCCGATGGGGAACTGGCAACGATCTGCACGGTTGAGCGATGTCAGGTGCAACTAGCGGTCGTACAGACGTTTTGCGGCGACACGACCGGCGCCGGCGTTGGGGAGATGAATGGAACGGACGAGTCGCTGGGCGACGCAAGCGGTACCGACGAAGGCGTCGACGTGGAAGAAGGTGTCGTCGCCCCGAGGCCAGTGGTGGTTTGCCCAATGCTTGAAGACGGCAGCAAGGGATCCGCTGTCGCTGGCGAGGACGTCGTCGCTGGCGGCATGGCTCCTCCCACGAGCATCGACATCGGTAGAGACACCAACTGCAACACCTGCGGAATGGCATTCCCGATTTGCGACAGTCCGGTAGCCAGCAATGTCGATGTCAATGCCCCGACAGGGACGACGGGCGCCGCACCCTGAACGGGTCCTGCTCCCAGAAGCGGACTGGCCCCTGGGAGAGACTGTATTCCGCCAAGCGGGCCGATGCCTTGCAGTGAATTAAACCCTTGGAGCGGTCCCGCCCCTTGCAGGGAGCCGGCTTCCTGAGGGACTCGGTCGCCCTGCCGATTCTCCTGCGCGATCACCGTACCCGCAGACCAAATCAGCACCGCAGCAGCAAGACCCTGCGTCTTTAATGCAATTTTCCCCATTGAAGTCACCAACTTTTCCGGAGAAATCCGGCACTCCCCACAAACTGTTTTACCGAAATTGGCAGCCGGGCAGTTCCTAAGTCCCAGCTTGCAAAGCTGCACGTAAGATATCGAAATATCGCTCGAAATCCAAGCTGCGAATGGCTGTGACACGCGCTTGGCAGTCGTATTCGCGGCATTTGACTGCCTCATCCTGAAATAATATTTCAGGCATCGACCCGTCCGTTCACGATTTTTTCAGGGCCAAGTCGGCGACTTCCTCAAGCGCCTCGGCAAAACCTGGAGCGTCTCCACAGGAGATGCGCCGATAGGAAAGGCCAGAGCGGCGAGCAAGCTGATCGATATCGGATTGGTCGCTGCCGACGAACAGGAGCGGACGCCTCGACTCCAGGCAGGCATAAACCTTTGACGGCATGACATAACCGACGAAGCGGTCCTTGAGCGTGATGAGATGCGCATCGGGCGCCCGCAACAAGCCCGCCAGCCGGTCCAACGGTACGGGCGACGACCTGTAAAACGGTAGCTCATCGCCGGCGAACCGCGCAGCCAGCGCCTCCGCGCCGGCCCCGGAAGCGCTAAGCCACAGGCGTACCCTTCCCGATCCCCGCTGGCAGTGGAGACGATAGCCTTCGGCGACCGTCTCGACCTCGTGCGCGATGCCGTAATTTCCCGAATAGAGCAGAACGCAATGTCCGGCGAGCTCACGCGGTATGGAAGCACTGGCGACATTATCGTCGAACACGACGGGCGAGCCGTCGCGAACCAGTGCAATACGCTCACGTGCAATCCCCGTGGCGCGAAGACGGCCAAATTGATCCTCGCCCAACACTTCGAAACCGTCGACGCGGTGACGCCAGACGTTCGTGAGCCAAAGCAGGGCCTGAAGCGTTCGCGACGGATGATGCTCGCGGGCTGCGATCAGGCACTCCGGGTGAAAGTCGGTGATGCGATAGATAAGACGGCCTCGCCAGAGCGGCTTGAATGGCGCCAGCAGGTGAACCAGGAACGGCGGAGAGCCTGTGAACAGGATGCCGTCTGCGCACCGCATTGGACCAAAGACGGCGGCAAGCAGGCGCATGTTGGTCCACAGCGTCCATGCCAGCCGTCGCAACAGCGAGGATCGCGGCACCGGTCGTGCCCTCAACCGCACTTCAGTCAAGTTCCCTTTGCCCAACTGCGCGGCGCGGCGCGATCCGGGCCCCGATGTCAGGCCGACCAGTGTGACGTCGTGCCCGCGCTCGGCGAACGAACGGGCGCGCAACAGCATGTACTGGCCGACTGCACCGAAATCCGGCGGCAGCCAGTCCGCGATGACGACGATGCGCGGCTCTGCGGCGGGATCGAACGGGCTCTCGGCCAGAAGCTCGCTCATCGCCTTGCCTCGTCGACCGCGAGAACCGATCGATAGAGCGTCTCCATCTGCTGCGCGACGACCGGCCATCCGTAATGGGCAAGGACATGGGCGCGGCCGACCTCGCCCATCGTTCTTCGCTTCGCCGCATCTGCCAGAAGCAGGTTCAATCCTGCGGCAATCTTCTCCGGACGACCGTCGACCACGATGCCCGCGCCGGCCTCGCGGACGATTTCCGACATTCCGACTTCGCGTGTGACCAGCACCGAAAGACCGCGCCGCATCGCCTCGAAAGCAGCGAGGCCGAAGTTCTCCGCAAGCGACGGCATGGCGAACAAAGCCGCGTGCGCAAACAGCATCTCCTTGTCGGCCCCGCCGACATGCCGTGCCAGAAGGGTCACTCGATCGGCGACCTCCAGACGTCGCGCGAGGTCGGACAGCATCGCTGCATGACCTTCGCGATCGTCACCCGCTATCACGATGCGGGCCGTAGGCGCGGCCGGCAAGGCGCGGATCAAGCGATCGAGCCCCTTCTCCCAATTGATGCGGCCGAGCGCCAGCGCATAGCCACCGCCAGCCGTCGCCGCCGCAACGTCGTCGGAAACAGGCTGGCCGGCGGCCGGCTCGGGATCGTCGACGCCGTGCGGTACGATGCTGATCGGCGGCAACGACCAGCCACGCCCGCGGATGTCGTCGGCTTCGCCGGTCGATGTCGCGTGGATGGCAGCGGCGCCTTCGAGATTGCGGCGCTCGATCAAGGCAAGCCAGGCATTCTTGGCCAACCGGCTTTTGCGACGGATCAGTTCGGGTGCCAGCATGCCGCGCGGCGAGGCGATGTAGGGAATATCGGCATGGCGCGCGACGCGCGCGGCAGCCCACATCGGCCAGAGATAGATCGCATGCAGATGCACCAGATCAAACGCGGGCAACGCCTGTCGCAGGGCATTCCGCATTGATGGCGACCAGTAGAGGCGGCGGAGTCGCCGGCTGGGGAAATACGTGACCTTGACGCCCTCGAGATCGACTGGCCGCCCCAGCGGCACATCGCTGTCGCCTTCGCCATCGACATTGGTCGTGAAGACATGGACGTCGTGTCCTCGCACCGCCAGGTTTCGGCACAGCGCATGGACGGAACGAATCGGGCCGCCGTAGCGAAGTGCAGGCAGATAGGTCGGAACGATATGGAGAAGGCGCAAAGGACCTGTCCGTCCATATGGAGCTTGCAGGTCGGGCGGTTCCAACACCACGGGAGAGCGTCCGGACACGATCAACCGTTGGGCATCGGCCGAAGCGACGAGAGCAAGCTCCGGAGGACGCTTCGCATTTGCTGCACGTCAATCGATGCGCCAGGCAGATCGCGAGGAGCGCGCGACGAGAAGCGCCCGTGCCCCATCACCGGAATGCCGACGGCAGGAAGCCGGGCACCTCCCCGCGCGAGATCGCGTGCCCAAAACGGCGTCCAGAAAGTGGAATCCGACGCAGCGGGCAATCCGGAAGTCCTTCGATCGGCCGGGAAGACAATGTCACTGACGAGCCGTTCGCGGGAATCCAGTCCTCGCGTCGGCGAACGCCGGCCGATCGAGCCATCGGACGACCTTCGGTGCGACAAATTTGATCAACGGCACGAACACGATCATGAACATCAGGGCCGCGCCGATAATCTTCGGCAGCGATATCTCGACTCCGTCGCGCGCGATGCTGAACGCGAACGCCATGATGATGCCCTCGCGCATCACATACGGCAGGTTGAACGACATCAGGACACGTATGCAGAGCGCCAGGAGGAGCCCGAGCGCCGCAATGCCCAGCAACATTCCGGGAAATCCGAGATCGGCGAAATTCTCGCCCATGTACCCTACGCTGATCGACGTACCCATCGAGATCTCGTCGAACAGAAGACGCCCGGTGAGCCGCAGATAGACTTCGGTATCCGAAAGATCCGGCTTGTCCGGAAAGAAGGCGCGTGGCTTGAAGACGTGCTCCAGCGCCTCTTGCCACTGACGCATGAAGATCGGTTCCTGGATCACGTCCCTGACGTCGATGACGGAGGCAAAAATGTCCACGTAGGCAAATCTTTTCAGCAGCAGGTAGGACGTCCCGCCAAGATCGATATCGCCGAACGACAGCATCTTGCTGCCGAGATATGCCATGCGGTCTGAAAGGGGCACCGAGATCGCCTGCGTGCCGGTCGATCTGGAGACATACTCCCGATAGTCGCTTTTGACCGACGTCCAAAACAACGCCAGAATCGTAAGTACGACAAGACCGCAGGTGCCCATGAGGCCGACGTTGAACCGCCACCTGACCCGCGCCGTCACCGCGGCGATGGCCAGAAAGACGAAGACACTGCGAAAATCCGCCAGAAAGCCGGTGAAGCCAATGGCGACCTCGAACAAGACGACAGCCAGCATGACCCGGCCGCCGCGCCCGGTCGACATCACGTAGGCGAACAGCATGAACAGCGCCACGACCTTGACGTGGCCCAGCGTCTCGATCGGTTGAGCGAGACTGCCGCGCCCGAAGATCACGGCCGCACTGGAAACGATGAAGCCGAGGCCATAGAGGATCGCCAGCTGACGGACGGTCCATCGCGCGTGGGCCGTACGCTGCGCCGGCGCAGGCGCCTTCGTGTTCTGAAGAACCAGTCGGAACACGACGGCGAGAACGACCAAGCTCGCCATCATGTACCAGTAGGCCCGATCAACGTTTGGACCGGCAGGGCTCGCTGCCAGCGCCTCTCCATCGACCCACGATTGCACCGCCCGGGCAAAGATCTGCAGCCACTGCCAGATGAACAGATAGAGCAGCGCCGTCGGCATGCTCGGCATGTAGACAATGCGCAGGCACAACCACGGCACCGCACCGCCGACAGCAAAGGGAATCGGGTCGGGAGAGAAGATCGCCAGAATGGCGCACAGGCCCGCCAGGACGCCGGCGCCTTTCAGCACCAGCCTGCTGTCGAGCCGGACCGGTGGAGGAAGCGACGAAATGGCAGTGGCTGTCATAGATAAAGTCTAATATTTACACTGGTTTATAAGATTTTGCAAAAGTATTACCTTCGCAACGCTGCCGCCCCCTCAAAGATGCCGCGGGCAGCGGCGGCCGGTGAATAGGCGGAGATCCGACGAGCAACCTGGCGGCTCTGCTCCTCCCGATCGGTACGCAATACGGTTTCGATGGCCTGAGCCAGCGCCGGGACATCGCCGCACGGGAAAATCTCGCCGGTCACGCCCGGCTGGATAAGATCGGGCGCACAGCCCACGACATCGGAAACGATGGCCGGCGCGCCGCAGGCCATCGCTTCGTTTACCACGAGCCCCCAGGTTTCCGCTTCCGATGACGGCAGGACGACAACGTCGGCTCGCCCGTAGATGGCGGGGAGTGCGCTCTGGTTGACAAACCCGCGCCAGTCGACAGAAAGGCCGGCCGAGCGCGCAAAGTCCATGAGCGTCTCGTCAAGCTCACCGGAGCCGACGAACATCAGATCGATGTTGATGCCACGATCCCGCAGAAGTTTTGCCGCGCGCAGGATGTCCAGCGGCCTTTTGCGGGGGATGAGCTTTCCCACGAACAAGACGCAGCGGCTTTCCTTTCGCTTCCATGGTTCCAACGATCGACGTGCGGTTTCGCTTCCCGACTGAAAGGCATCGTTGTCGATGCAGTGCGGCGAGAAGAAGAGGCGTTGTGCCGGAACGCCATAGTGAAGCAGATACTCACGATTGCGCTGGCCGACATAAAGGAAACCGTCAAATCGCCGCAGCACATGCGGAAAGATCATTTCCTTGGCGGCACGTCGAAGACCCCGGCGTTGGCTGGCGAGCTGCGAATCGCCACGAACCAGGATGGGCACATTGTTCCGCCGGCTGGCATTGGCGGCTTGCCAGTAGCTCCACAAAGCCCAGCCCGGCACGACGAAGGCATCGAGGCGACCCTGGGCGATCCTGTTGGCAACATCCGGCGTATTACAGCCCCAGAAATGATCCGACGATGGGTTGCGCGAGATGTTCGTCAGGAATTCACTGCGGTAGCCGGACAGGATGTCGATGTCCCATTCGAAGGGGACGCCGAATCCGGCGCGCGCCTGCTGGTCGGCTGTCTGGCGGTGGGCAAAATAGACGGATAGGTCGCAGAGCTTGTCGAGCTCGCGAAAGATCGGCGCCCAGTACTGGATCGGGTGACTGATCAGGACGCCGATACGAAGCGTCATGTCAGGACGACGCCTCGATGCCCAAGGCACGATCAAGGGCCTCCGCAAGCGCGCGAGTCGACGCCCGCGCCGAAAGCGATTCATGAATCGACATGTCGATGGCGTCGAAATCATACGCGGTGTCTTCCACGAATGCCTGCAGCTCGCACGCGACCGCTACCGACGTCGACACCGTCGCCTGCGTCAAAGCGACAACCCGACCTGCCCCGGCTGACTGGATCATGTCCACGGCGCTGCTCTCTCCATGGAGCATCGCAAAAATGGGCCGACGCGACAGCAGGGCCTGGAAGACCTTCGACGGCGTGTAATGAGGCTCTGTCGACCCCAGGATCAAGATTGCATCGCTCTGGCCGAGATGATTCAGCGTGTCGAGGTAGCCGATACGATGTGGATGCTCGGTCACCATTGCCGCGACACCGAGCGCTTCTGCGCGCGGCATCACACGGTGCCCCTGCGGATCGTCCGGCGACGTTCCCGTACCCACGAAGTGAATGCGAAGACGGGCGGCAACGTCGGGCGCACGCTTCCGCAGTTCCGCCAATCCGCCGAGGAATGCGTCGAGCACACCGACGCCAGCCGGCAACAGGGCGCCAGCATAGATCATGTGGAAACAGCCATCATCCGGCTGGAACAGGAAAGTCGGACGGTCGAGCGTCTTCGCTAACTCGAAATCCTCCGCTGCGGCCCCCATCGGCATGAAGGCCTGGACCGCCTTGCCGGCGACCTCGGGATTGCGTTCCAGCATGCCGGCAATATAGCCAGGAGCCACGGCCGTGATCAGCGTCGCATCCCGCACCGACCAGGGTTCCAGCAGGCAGGCCAGCCGATAGGACGTCCAGGCCTTGGTGAACGGCCGCTCGACGCCCGGCCAGCGATTGACCCAAGGATCCTGGTAGTCGATTCCGAACGGCACGCCGTAGCGACGGTGGATCAAGCGCCCGACTGGCGCCAGGAAGTTCGAAGGGATCGTCACGAGCACGAAGTCGATCTCGCGCCGCGCTGCGAGGCCGGCGAGAACGCGATAGCAACCGGCAAACCCGCGCACGCCAATGTCGCCGACCAGCCGCACTGTCCGGGTCGAGAGAGTCGGCGCGTGGATCACCCGCACGTGCGGCGCAACGAGACGCTCAAGATCAGGATCCGGGCGCTCTTCGTAACCGGCCGGGTCGCCGGTGACGACGATCGGCGTCCAGCCGAACTCGGGCAGGTAGCGCGACCAAAGACGCGCGCGATGGGCGCCAACGAGGTTGCTGGGCGGAAAGTGGCCGGTGACCAGAGCAACCGTCCTGGTCATGGGCGCCTCAGCCCGCGTCGGGCATCTTCATAAAGATCGAGGTAGCGACCAACGACTGCATCGGGTGAGTATTCCTGCTCGGCCCGGCGGCGGCAGCTTGCCCGATCGATGGCGCCGACCTTCTCGACAGCCGCGCATCCCTCCTCGATCGAGCGGATCAGGAAGCCGTCGATGCCCTGTCGCACGATCTCGGGGAGGGATCCGCGCGGGCAGGAGATCACCGGCGTGCCACAAGCCAGCGCCTCCGCAAAGACGATGCCGAACGGCTCGTCCCATTGGATCGGAACGATCATGGCGAGCGCGCGCCCCAACAAATCGCTCTTCTGGGGATCGTCGACAGGGCCTACATAGTCGATGCCGTCGCGACCGATCCAGGGGGCAATCTCCTCACGCCAGTAGGCGGCCTCGGGGCCCGTGCCAGCATGGTTGCCGGCGATGACGAGCCGTCGTCCGGTCCGCCGCGCAATGTCGATCGCCCAGTGGGCACCCTTGATGCTCTCGACGCGGCTGAGGAACACGAGCGGCGCGTCGTGTGCGACCGATGGGCTGAATTTCAGAGCATCGATATCGGCGAAGTTCGGAATGCCCCGCCAAGCGCCACCCGCGCGACGACCGCACGCAGCGATGTAGTCGCTGCAGCCGGTGAAGGTCAGTACGCCCGGCGCCGCGAGCTTCACCGCCAGCCCGACCGTCTGCAGGGTCGGGTCGCGCTGATAGGTCATGACGATCGGAACGGGGCCGCGCAGATGGGGCGTCAGGTAGGCGATGCGCGAGAAGCTGTGGATGATGTCAGGGTGGAACGACCGGACCGCCCTCGACAGGGCTCCGGCATTGCGCACCGTATCCATCGGAGACTGCGATCTGCGGCCCGGCCAGCCATGGAAGTCGTCGACAACCGAAGTCGATCCCGGCTTGGCCACCAGACAAACGGCGTGCCCCCTCGCCCGCAGGCGCCGTACCAGGCCGTCGACAATGCGTTCGATCCCGCCATAGAGCCTGGGCGGTACCTCGATCTCCGGGTCAGCGGCGAGCAGGATGCGCATCAACGCTCCGCATGACGTTCGAACGCTGCATCCACCTCCTCGACCAGCGCTTTCTGTTCGACCTCCCAGTTGTAACGCTGGTCTGCGAGCCTCGATGCTGCTGCCTTGGCATTGGCAAGCGCGACCGGTGAAGCGGCAAATCCGTCGAGCACACGCGCCATGCCGTCCGGATCCGCCAATGAGACCAGTGCTGCAGCTTCGCCAAGATCCATGGCAAGCGCGCGTTGGGCCGGCGTATCGCTCATCATCACCGGCAGCCCGGCCAGCAAATAGGTGAAGCTCTTGTTGGAGAGGCAGATGCGCTTGTTTTCGGAGTTGCCGATCTCCAGGGAGAGACCGAGATCGTACGTCGCCGCCAATCTCACCATCTCATCGGGCGCGGCTGTCGGCAGCAACCTGACGCGCTCGGCCACGCCCTTGGCGCGAGCCAATGCCATCAGCGTATCGCCATGCCCCCACCGATCACTGCCACGCACGTCCAGCGTCACGCGCGCCTTCGCCCGTGCCATTGCCTGGATGAAGTCCTGCAGCCCGCGATCCGGGCCGATCATCTGCGAGAACCAGTAGGCGGCAAGGCCGCCAGGCTCTCGCCGCCCAACGGAGCCAAGGTCGCCTGTCACGGCCATCGTCTTGGGAAAGACATTCAGGACTGTCCTCGGATTGACGCCATATCGGGCGGCATATGCCTTTCCAATCAGCGGCGAGGCCGCCGTCATGCAAGCACACGCCGGCAGGCAGGCGCGCTCGATCCGCGTCACGAGCTTCGCCTGGAAGTTCTCGACCAGGTCATCGGTCCCTTCGCCGGAATGAAAATCCTCGGCATCGAAGCCCAACATCGCCCGATGGCGGCGTGCCGCCGCAGCCGCCGCCGGCAGCGCCGGCACATAGTGGGCAATGTAGAGATCGGCCTTTACGTCGAGCGCGGCGTGTCGCAGCGCATTGGCCGGACCACCATAGGCATTCGTTGCAAGCGGCACAGGAACCGGCAGGCCCGATGCAGACAGGGCGCGCGCAACAGGGCGCGCGACAGCAGTAAGGTAGCGCTCGCTCTTGTACCGTGGCAGCCGGATGATCTTCCAGGGCGCGCCGCTTTCGATCTCGTCATCGAACCGCTTCAACGCATCGGTGTAGTCGCAGGCGATCGCAGTCACCTCGTAGCCTGCCCCATGCAATGCATCCGCCTCCTTCACCAATCGCGGATTGGATGACAGGTTGCCCGGACTGACGATGCATATTCTGCGCGGCATCCGCTATCCCAGGCGCTGCTCGGAGTGAAGGTTCGGCGTATTCGCGGTCGGAAGATGCACGAAGCGAAGCGGTGCGTTCAGGCGCAGCGCCAGATGCCCCGCGCCCTGGTCCTGCCGGAAGTCGTAACCTACGTCGCCGGGATTGCAGGCGTTGACGAAGAACTGAACCGCACCGTCGACCCGATGGTCGACGACGATCGCGGTACTGGTCGTCTGGAGATCGATGCCGTACTCGCCCGCTGCCAGATAGAGCGGGTCGAGCGAAAGGACGCATTCATATCGGCCCGCAGAGGTCGGCAGGGGGACGTTGCTGAAGCTTGCCGACGAGTAGAAGCCGATCGGAAGATTGTGCTGGTCACGCAAAGTCACCGCCAGCGACATTCCCGGCATGCCGGTCGTTTCGACGACGACATGCAGGCGGAGGGGTGTGCCGGGGGTGAAGTTCTCAGTCGCCCTGCCCTCGCTGTCGACCAGCTTGGCGGAAATCAGCGTCGCATCCTTGCCGCGTCCCCAATTCCGCACGCGCTCGGTCTTGCCGAGTGAAGCGGTGTAGTGAGCGAGACCGGAATCGACGGGACCGTCGAACGCGAGCCGTCCACCCTCGAGTACGAGGCTGCGGCGGGTAAGCGCCGTCACGGCCGCGAAATTGTGACTGACGAACAGGACGGTGCGGCCGCTGCCGGCAACCTCCGACATGCGGTTGAGGCAGCGCGACTGGAATTCGGCATCGCCGACGGAAAGAACTTCATCGACAACCAGGATCTCGGCCTCGAGGTGCGCCGCGACGGCGAAAGCGAGGCGGACATACATGCCGACCGAGTAGCGCTTTACCGGCGTATCGATGAACTTGCTGACGCCCGAGAATTCGACGATCTGATCGAATCGTCGCCGCATTTCCGCCCGGCTCATACCAAGGATGGCGCCATTGAGGAAGATGTTCTCGCGGCCGCTGAGTTCGGGATGGAAGCCGGTGCCGACCTCGAGCAGGCTGTTGACGCGTCCGTCGATCTCGACCCGGCCCTCGGTCGGTTCGGTGATTCGCGACAGGATTTTCAGCAGCGTCGACTTGCCCGCCCCGTTGTGGCCGATGATGCCGACCAACTCGCCGCGCCTGATCTCGAAATCGAGGTCGCGCAGCGCCCAGAATTCCTCGATCTGACCGGGCGAGTTGGTCACTCGCCCCCGGAGGAAGTCCGCCCCCTTGCGAAACAGCGTGCGTGCGCCGGCGGTCATGGCCTCGCGCAGCAGCCCGTCGCGTTCGATCTTGTGGCCGATGATGAACTTCTTGCTGAGTCCTTCGGCGCGGATGACGGTGTCGGTCATGTCAGATGATGTCCGCGAACCCGCGTTCGATGCGACGGAAGGTGTGGATGCCCCACCAGAGGAAGACGGCGGTGACCGCGAGGCTGAGGATGAATCCCGGCAGATAGATCGGGCTCTCGCCGCCGATGATGGACCAGCGGAAGCCGTCGATGATACCGACCATCGGGTTGAGGTTGTAGAGCAACCGCCAGCGCTCGGGGACAACGGAACTCGGGAAGCCGACCGGCGACACGTAAAGCCCGAACTGAAGCACGAAGGGGATGACAAAGCGGAAGTCGCGATACTTGACGACGATCGCGGCGGCCCAGATCGCCGGCCCCAGACTCGCCAGCAGGGCGAGGATGGTGAAGAGCGGCATCAGCAGGATCTGCCAGCCGGGAACGACGCCATACCAGATCATCAGGCCGGCGAGGATCGACAGGCTCACGGCGAAATCGATGACGACGACCAGCACCGTGGCCAGCGGTATGATCAGGCGCGGGAAATAGACCTTGGTGATGAGATTGGCGTTGCCGACCACACTGGACGAGGCGTCACCGAGGATCGACGAGAACAGCGTCCATGGCAGCAGGCCGCCGATCACCACGATTGCATAGGGCGCCGAGGTGCCGGTTGTGACCTTGGCGATATGACCGAAGATCACGGTGAACACCACCATCGTCAGGAACGGCCGGATGAACGCCCAGACGATGCCCACCACTGTCTGCTTGTAGCGGACCGAAACGTCGCGCCAGGCAAGGATCAGCAGCAGCTCGCGATAGTGCCAGAGATCCCGCCAGTATTGCCGGTCGGCCTGCCCTGCCGCGAGCACCAGGCGTGTCGGGGTCGGACGATCCGAAACGGTCATGCGACGCCCTTCATACGATGTGGGCTGGCCATGAGGCGAGCCAGGAGTCGCCGCGCGGAGGCAGCGAACGGACGGCGCCGATAAGGCGCTATTGCCCCGGCATCGTTGCGACCGCTCGCCAACAGACGCTTGATTGCCTGTGTCAGCGCCTCGCCGTCATTCGGATCGACGAGGAGGCCAATCTGTTCACCAACCGCATCCGCACTGCCGCCCCCCAGACCGCCGACCACACGCAAGCCGCAGGCCGCGGCCTCGAGGTAGACGATGCCGAAACCTTCGTTGGTGCTCGGCATGACATAGAGATCGGCCGTTCGATAGAGATCGGGCAAATCCTCGTCTGCCACGAAGCCGAGGAAACGCACTGCGCGGTCGCCGGCGAGGTTGCGAGCGCGAGCTTCAAGGCGGGAACGATCGTCACCGTCGCCTCCAACAACATGAACAAGGGTGGGAAATTCCCGTCGAAGCGCCGGCAACACCGCGAAGACCTGCTCGTGTCCCTTGTAACGCTCGCTTGCCGCGAGGCGGCCCACAGTGAGCAGGATCGGTCCCGGCCCGAGATCGAGCCGCGCCCGCAAGGCTTCGGAGGGCGGGCCGGGCGTGAACCTGTCGCCCACCGTATCGGGCAGCACGCGCACGCGCTCGGGCGCGAGATCGGCCCAACCGAGCAACGTGCGGCGCGTGGCGCGGCTGACCACGGTCACGAGGTCGGCCGCTTCGACGGCATGCCGCGTTACGGGACCGGGTGCATCGTGGACCTCGACGCCATGGGCCTGCAGCCACAGACGCGCACCCAGCATCCTGGCGATCATCCAGCCGAGCGCCGCCATGTAGACATGGCCGCAGAACACGACATCGAACGGACCTTGCCGCAGGGCAACCAGCAGCGAGCGCAGGAAGTAGCGAATGCGTCCGAAGGTCGGCGGTGCCTGTTCAATGCCCGACGGCAACGCGAGGTCCGCCGCGTCGCCGAGACGCGGCAAGATCACTGCATGCGCGCCGCCCTCAGCCAGCGAATCGAATAGATCCTGGTTGTAGCGGGCAATGCCGCCCTGCATGCCGTACCCGTCGGTCAACAGGGCCAAGAGCCTGGGACTCCCCGTCATTCAGGCCAACGCCGTGCCGGTCCAGCCGGCTTGCCAGACACGCCGCGCCCAGGCCCGCGATGCGGCGGAAAAGGACACATCCTTCGACGTTCCTGCAGCGGTGCGCAGCCATTGCCCGACCGGCGTCGTGAAGCCGGTCTTGGCACGATGACGCACCGCGTCGGGAAGCGGCGGCTGCGGGATATCGGCGACGGCCGCCTTGGCATTCGCGGCGTCGAGCACGTCCCCCATCGGCAACGTTGCGAGGAAGAACGGATCGACATAGGGCACACGAATCTCGACCGAGTGCGCCATTCCCGCCCAATCGGCATCGCGCAATAGCTGATTGCGCATGTAGAGCGACGTCTCGAGCGCCGACACACGGTCGAATGGGCTGAGCGGCCGCCCTGCCTTCAATTCGGCGGCGATACGACTTACCGGCGCAAGCCGCCGCATCCCCTCCTTCACGAGATCAGGCTCGAGGAGCG
Organism: Pseudomonadota bacterium; assembly: GCA_018242505.1. Classification (GTDB taxonomy): domain Bacteria; phylum Pseudomonadota; class Alphaproteobacteria; order Reyranellales; family Reyranellaceae; genus Reyranella. The sequence goes on along the minus strand of JAFEBU010000011.1, from coordinate 31,280 downwards.
CGGCAAGCTCCCAGGGCATGTAGACGGCACGTCGCAGCAGATAGGCCCCCGCCCAGTCGCCGCCATACTGGAACAGACCGGCAGCCTTCGGGTGCAGGCCCACGCCCGCCCGGATGGCCGTCGACAGCACGCCGCGCAGAAGGGCGCCGACGCCTGGCAGAAAATGGAACGGTCGCAACAGGCGTACCGCACGCGGCAATTCGGCGAACGACGGGTAGCCGCCGAGGCATTCGTCGGCGCCGAGCCCGCTCAAGGCCACCTTGAGCCCGGCTTCGCGCGCGGCCTTGGCGACGAACCAGGTGTTGATGCCGTCGATCGTGGGCAGATCCATCGCATCGAGGAGGACCGGAAGGTCACGCTCGAATTCTGCCCGGTCGACGGTGCGCACGATATGCCGCGCGCCATAGCGGGAAGCCACCTCGGCGGCAAGCGGCGCCTCGTCGTTCGGCGTGCCGCGGAATTCCGCGAAGGCCAGCGTCACTGCCGAGATATCACGATCACCAAGCTCGGCCATCGTTCCGAGCAAGGCGCCGGAATCGAGCCCGGCCGACAGGAAGACCGCGACCGGCACATCCGCCACAAGATGGTGGCGGACCGAATCGTGAAGGGCGGCGCCGAGCTTCGCGCGCGCGTCTGCAGCGGTGCAGGCCGGCTGCGCGGCACGGTGCCCGAGCGATTGCGCGACTCGATAGTAGGGAACGGGCTCGCTGGGACCGGCGGCGTCGACCTTGACCGTCGTACCGGCCGGCAGCGCGCGAATGCCCCGCCAGACGGTGAACGGTTCGGGCACGCTGCCGAAAAGATGGAAACCGACGATGCCGGCAGGATCGGGGTCGCGCGATACGGCCCCGCCGGCGAGCAACGCCTTGGCCTGCGAGGCGAAACGCAGCGTCCACCCGTCGTCCGCATAGTAAAGCGGCTTTATGCCCAGCGGATCGCGGGCCAGCAGCAACGAGCGGTCGCGCGCATCCCACAGGCCGAAGGCGAACATGCCACGCAGCGCCTCGACCATCGCCACGCCTCGGTCGGCATAAAGTTGCAGCAGCACCTCGGTATCGGTCTCGGTGCGAAAGATGCAGCCCTTGCGTTCCAGTTCGGCGCGCAGCTCGCGATAGTTGTAGATCTCGCCATTGAAGGTGACAGTGAGCGCGCCGTCGGCGCTAAGCATCGGCTGGGCGCCGCGCTCGGACAAGTCGATGATCGCCAGACGACGATGGGTGAAGCCGACCCGCCCGTCCATGGAATGCCAGTCGCCGCTTCCGTCTGGGCCGCGCGCCGCCATACGCGCGTTCATGCGCTTGAGTTCACCGGCATCGACCGGCGGCGCGACGTCGAGATAGGCGAATATGCCGGCTATGCCGCACATGAGGGGGACGAGATGAAGTCGAAGATGACGGTGGCGGTCAGCGGGCGCCGGCGCCGCCGAGGACCACGGCGATGGTGCGGACCACGATCACGACATCCAGCCATAGCGAGCAGTGCTTCAGATAGAACAGATCATACTCCAGTTTGGCGCGCATTTCGTCATGGTCGTGGACATAGCCCTGATTTATCTGCGCCCATCCGGTAACGCCGGGGCGCACGATGCCGCGCAACGCGAAGTGCGGAATGTCGCGGACATATTTCTGGTCGAGGACCAGCGCCTCCGGGCGCGGTCCGACCCAACTCATATCGCCGCTCAGCACGTTCACGAGTTGCGGCAGTTCGTCGAGTCGATAGCGGCGCAGGACGACGCCGAGGCGTGTCACCCGCGGATCGGCAGCACTGGTGAAGCTCGGCCCGGCAGCACCATGATACATCGTGCGGAACTTGATCATCTGAAAGACATTGCCGCGACGGCCGACCCGAGGCTGCAGGAAGAAGATCGGCCCGGCACTGTCGAGACGTATCAGGATTGCAAGGGCCAGAAGCGCAAGGAGGAGTACGGGCAAGGCCAGAACGGTCAGCGTCAGCTCGATCACCCGCCGCACGAGCAGGTATTGCCGCGATGGCAGCAGGGCACCAAACTCGTTGGGCGTAAGGCCGCCAAGCGGCGTGCGACCCGTCAGGCTCTCCACGATGAAGCGCCGGTCGAGGACCGGCACGCCGGCGATGGCGGCATTTGCCAGCGCCGAAAGCTCCGTCTCGGTCAGGCCGGCGCCGAGATCGGCAACGATCGCATCGACCCGCATGCCACCGCTCTGGACATCGGCGAAATCGAGCCAGTTGCAGGTCACCACGTTCGGCATGGTGCCGAGCAGAGACGTCGGCATGACGGCGTAGTGGCGCACGAGATAGCGGGCGCGCAAGCGTGCGCTTGTCGCCAGCCACGCCATCGCGAGAATGCCGCTACCGAAAAGCTGGACGCGCGAATACTCCGAACGCAACAGCACCAGCACCACGGCAATCGTCGCGTAGGCGATGGCGGCGAGCGGCGCGACATAGCGTAGATAACCGTGCAGCGTGGAGCGCGGGAAGGCATCGAGCCGACGTCCCATGTACCAGACCACGCCGTAAGCGAAAGCGGTTGCCAGGATGGTCTGCTCCGTCGCGCCGAAACCGGTCCTGAACGGCTCGCCGGTGGCGTAAAGCGGAATCGGCATCACGACGCTGAACAGAAATCCGCCGATCGCGTCGATCCAGATCTCGATGAAGCGCTGCGGCGCGGAGCGGATGGCATATCCACGGGCAGGCAAAGGCTCAGCCATCGATGGCTCTGCCCCAACCGACATCGCATTTCGCAACGGGCCTGCTCCTTCGAAAACTTGGCACTTCAAACAATTGATGGCGGAATTCGGTCGCCTAATGAATATGCGAGGCACTATAACTTTTTTCTTCGGCGCACCTCGCGTTAAAACTACATTGCTGATGAATATAGTTTATCGCGGGCTCCACGTAAAGAGTCGGAATGGTTTTCGGTCGCAAAGGCCTGCGCCCACCCCATGCCGAGCAACGCACTTGTATAGAAGGCAATGGCCGGCATCTGCAGGCTGAAATCGACGGTCGAATGGAGGATCGGCACGGCCGAAACGGCAAAGGCGGCTGCCGGCAGATAACGACGACGCCGACGACACCATGCGGATCGCAAGGCCGCCCCCCAAGGCAACAGGACCACGGCCATCGCGACCATGCCGCCAGGAACGCCCAGTTCAAGCATGGTCTCGAGCGGCGTTGAATGTGCCTTGTCGTTGGCGAGCGGGATCTGCGGCGGCTGGAACACGGCGTAGATGTCCGGAAAGCTGCCCAACCCCCAGCCGAGCCATGGCGATTTGTCGATCGCGTCGAGCGTGGTTCGCCAGATCAAAGCACGGTCGACAGTACCGCTGGGTGAAGCATTTGAAACTTTCTGAAGCAATACACTGCCGGCCAGGATGACGATCAGGCCGCCGGCAATACTGATCCCGGCGAGAAGGAGGCCCAGATGGCGGCGCGAGCGCAGCCGTCCGCGCAACAGCACGACGCCGAGCAGAGCCACACCTGCGGCCGTGGCGGCAAAGGCCGCCCGCGAACCGGAAAAGAGCAGCCCGCCGGCGAAGAGCACCGCCAAGGCCAGCAGCGCGAGGCGCTTGCCGGTCAGCGAGTCGAGCGAGTGATCGTCATCCTCAGGCTCTCGCCTCATGCGCCGCCCGTCTCGCCTCGCTTTGAAGATCAACGCGATCGCGGCGATGGCCGCCATGCCAAGGAAACAGCCAAAGGAATTGCTGTTCACGAACGTGCCGGACATGACGCAGCGATCGAATTCCGCGACATAGTCACCCTGCTTCTTCAAGTAATCGCCCACGAAGCAGGAATGGTTGGCAAGCTCCAGAAAGCCGTAGACCAGGACCAGAAAAGCGCTGGCCATCAGAACCATCAGGAGCAATCGCGCCCGTCTCTCGTTCACGCAGAAAGCGCGCGCAAGGGCGAAGATCAGGCCGCAGGCCAGGCAGCGCAGCAGCACATCGCGTGACGCATCGACGGCAAGGCTCGGCACCGGAGCATGTACGTGGCCCAGAATCCGCGCTGCTCTGGCGTAAAACGATGCGCTCGGCGTCGGCGGCGCGAAGGACGACATCTGGAGCAGAGCGATGCCGACCATGAGCGCGAAGCAGGCGACCAGCACAGTCAGCGATCTGCCCTCCCCGGCCGCGACCGACATTCCACGCCGACTGCCGAGCCCCATCGCGGCAGCGATGGCGAGCACCGCGACGACGACCGTCATCGGCGCCCATGCCCAGTCGCGGTTGGCGCCCATCGGCAACGGCGCCACCAGAAGCAGCAGGAAGAAGAGTGCGATCACGAGCACATCTGCCGTGCGACGAAGGAACGCCAGCGGATGCCCGCGCGCTTCGTCTGCTTCGAGGCGGGCGGACATCGACATCAGTGGCGCGTCTTGTGCCGGATCAGGTCGGTGAGCTCCTTCTGCGCGCCGGGTTCGCCACGCAGAAAATAGCGGATGATCAGCTCGTCGACCGGCGATCGGATCACCCGGGCAAAAAACCGCCGATCCTCGGCGGCCCGCCAGCTTTGTTTCATGTATTCCGAGATCCGCTCCTTCTGCGGCTCGTCCAGATACGGCCAGCCATCGAGAATGACCCGGAGTCGGGGCGCCCAGGTCTGGGGGATGAGGGCGGCATACTCGATCGAGAGCAGAAGCGGCGGCAACATCTCGCGCGACGCCCCGTCCTGGACATCGATCAGCGCGGCGAGGCGAAGCCAATCGACTCCGCGCGCCGGTGCGTCGGCGAGTCCCTTCTCGAGGTCCATCCGGGCACGGCTGAGCCACGCGGCACGCTCCGCATCGGACACCTTGAGATCGGGCATGAGGGCTGCTCCGCCAAGCAGTTCGGATCGATCGAGATAGCGACCTGCCGTGGCATCCGCGGCGATGGCGCGATCGAACGCTGAAATCCCGGCGCGGACCTCGCCCGGATCGAGCGGATGACCACGACGCAGATCGGTCATCACGGCGTCAGCCTTCTGCGCCTCCCATGCGCCACGTGCCACCGGCAGCGACAGAAACAGCAAGCTCGCGCCGCCTGCCCCCATCAGGATACGCATCAGCCCAGTCGATAGGATCGACAACTCTCCCCCGCGGGTCGATGTCAAAAAGACATGCAACCCTAGCACAGCTTGCGATCGAAACCGAAGATGGCGTCCGTCAGCAGCTCACGCCGCCATCGACCACGACACACTGCCCCGTGATGAAGCGCGCATCGTCGCTCAGCAGGAACCGGACCACCGGCGAGATATCGTCGACACGGCCGAGCCGGCCGAGCGGCGTGCGGTTGACGATCTGACGGCGCTGCGCTTCCTGCACCGACGCGGAAACACTGGTATCGAGATAGCCGGGATTGATCGAATTCACAGTGATCTGGCGGCGGCCAATCTCGCGCGCAAGAGCACGCGTCATGCCGTCCAGACCGGCCTTCGATGCCGAATAGGCGGCAAGCCCGGTATGGCCGCGCAGGCCGATGATGGAGGAGATATTGATGATACGCCCACCTGTCGTCCGGCGCAGCATATGCCCTGCAGCAAGGCGGGCCATGTAAAGTGCGCCGACCAGGTTGGTCTGGATGATGTACTCGGAATCGACATTGGGGAAGGTGGCAAGAATGCCCTCGCCGGAAACGGCGGCATTGTTCACCAGGCCCCAGATGCCGTTGGGGCCGGCCCAGGCTTCGGCCGCGGAGAAGAAGGCATCGTCGTCACGCGCCTCGCCGACCGCGCCCTCCTTCCAGAACACCTTGCCGGTCGCCACGAGGCCCTCCAGTTCCGGCGTGGAGTTGCGGCTGCAGGTGGCGACGCGGTAGCCGTTGGCGACGAGATCGGCTGTCAGCCCAAGGCCCAAGCCGCGGCTGCCGCCGGTAACGATGATGGCGCGAGAATCGATGCTCGACATCAGGCGCGATTTCCTTCCGCCGTGAGTGACTCGAAGTTGGGGGACGGCTCACAATAGAAGGCGACGCGCGGACCGGCAACTCTGCCAGGTTTTTGTTATGGCGATGCAGTTTCCCAGCCGAAGCGACCGAGACCGCGTCGGCCTTCCGGCGTCAGCGCATAGATGCCGCGCTCGACACGCTCGAACCAGCCATAGACGTCATCGCGCAGGATCGCGCCGGCATTGGGCGCATCGCCGGCATCGCGCAAAGCCGCCACTTTCATCGGTCCGTTGCGCGCGAGCAGCGCCGCGCAACGCAAGGCGGCCTGCCGATAGGCTGTCATCACCGGAACCTTGGTGGAGGATCCGCCGCGGTTGGGATCGCCCACACGCCGCGCATGCTCGCCGAGCAATCGGCCGATCCGACGCTTGTTCTTGCGCGGGGCATAGGGCGCGGGGTCGAGCAGCACGTCGACGCGCTTCCCACCCACGACCATCAAGCCGAGCCCCAGCCGACGGCAAAGCCTTTTCACACGCTGCATGTCCTTGGGCCAGATGCCAACGGCAAGGTAGATGGCGTCGCTCAGGGCGAGGCGGTCGACGCCCTGCAGCACGAGACCGAGGCTGAACGCACGCTTCAATTCGACGATCACCGGCGGTTCGCCCCCGCGCAGGCCAACCACGTCGCAGCCGCGGACCTCGCCCTTCACACTGTATCCTTGGCCTTCGAGCAGCGCCTTTACCGGCGCATAGAGATCGCTTTCCAACGGCATCGAAACTTACCGTATCATGCCAGGAGGAACCACAGGCTCGGGAAAAACGAGATGACCGATTTTCTGGATCAGGGCGCGGCTGCCATCGCAAGAGCCGTGCGCACGGGCAAGCTAAAGGCACGCGACGTTGCCGAGGCCGCCATTGCGCGCGTGGAAGCCCGCAATCCGGCGCTTACCGCTATTGTCGATTTCAATCCAGCAGAGGCACGCGCGTCGGCCGATACGGTCGATGCGCGCCGCAAGCAGGGCTTCGACGGACCGATCCTGGGTGTGCCTTATACAGTCAAGGACACGACCTGGGTCGCAGGCCGACGCGTTACCAACGGCTCCCTGCTCTATAAGGACTTCGTCGCGCCGCGCGATGCCGTTGCCGTCGAGCGCCTGAAGGCCGCCGGCGGTGTCTTCCTTGGCATGACCAACACGCCCGAGATGGCGGCCAAGGGCCATACGGAGAACAAGGTCTACGGTCCCACGCGCCATCCGGTGAATCCTGCGCTGACGCCCGGCGGTTCTTCCGGCGGAGCGGCGGCGGCGCTCGGCGCCGGCTTCACGCCGATTGCGCTCGGCACCGACGGCGGGGGGTCAGGCCGTCGGCCGGCATCGCATTGCGGCGTGGTCGGGCTCAAGACCTCGGCCGGGGCAATCCCCAATCCGTTCGGCTTCGGCGGCGCCTACGGCCCGCTGTATGGCGTCACGGCGCCGATGGGCCGCACCGTTGCCGACGCCACGGTCGCATTCGAGGTCATGGCGGGGCCTGATCCACGCGATCCGCATTCGGTGGCCACGTACGACATCGCACCGCCTGCACAGCCGCGCATCGCCTATAGCCCTCGCCTGGGCCTTGGCGTAGCAGTCGACCCGGACGTGATGGCGACGGTCGATGCCGCCGTCGAGACGCTGCGCGCCGCCGGCTGGCGCATCGAGACCGCCGACATCGCCTGGCCCGAGGGCACCAGCGAGACGGCCTTCGGCGCGGTGAATGCCGCGGCCTCGGCGCTGCTCTACGGCGAACGCGAGTCGCAGGACAAAAACCTGTTCGGCGACAACATCACCGCCCTGATCGAACGTGGCCGTTCGACTGCCGGCACCGACGTCGTCGCCGCTTTCCGTTTCGCCGATGCTTGCGCCCGGGCTGTGGCGCAGTTCTTCACCGAATACGACTATCTCCTCACTCCAACCACGGCCTGCGTGTCCTGGCCTGTGGAACAGATCTATCCCAAGGTGATCGAGAACCGCGACGTCGGCCCGCGCGGCCATGCCGTCTTCACGCCGCTGTTCAACCTCGCATTGGCTCCCGGAGTCTCCGTGCCTTGTGGAGCAGGCCGCGACGGCCTGCCGGTCGGCTTGCAGATCGTGGCGCCGCGCCTGCACGACCGGCCGCTGCTGGCGATGGCGCAACGCGCGGAGACGGCATTTGTATCTCGCACCGGCGTATAGACGACGAGCCTCGGCGCCGGGTCATCGTTGGCCTGGAAGCCCGCAGGCTCGAAGCGCGGCATGCAGCCGTCCATACTGGTCGAATCAGGATGACAGTGCTCCGGCCATAGAGCACGGGACCGGCAGATGTCGGTCCAGCCAAGGTTGGATCACGGCATCTATCGACCGATCCGAACGGCCCGGAAATGCCTCCAGATGGAGAAATCGGACTGTTCGAATCCCCAGCGTTGCCAGCACCGCCTGTAGATAAGGAGTCAGGAAGTCGGGCTGCCTCGCGCGCGCTCCCGTTATGAACCCACCGGTAGCAACCACAACATGGGTCGGCCGATCGGCGAGCAGCCCCACCTTCCCCTGCGGTGTCCGACGAAAGGTACGGTCGAAGCGAAGAACCTGATCGATCCATGCCTTCAGCACGGCGGGTACCGTGAAATTGTGCATCGGCGTGCTGATGACCAGGGCACCGGACTCTTCCAGTTCGGCGATCATCGATTCCGATGCCGACAACGCTTTCCGCTGCATTTCATCCTGCCGGGCTGCCGGAACATACATGGCTTCGGTAAAAGCCTCGTCGACCAGCGGCGGCGCCGTAGCGGCAAGATCCCTGCGAAGGATGGGCAGTCCCGGTTCGCGCATCTTCAACCTTTGAACAACCCGTTCACCGGCAGCCCGACTCAGCGAACGGCCGAAACGCGGGCTCGCCTCGACCAGCAGCAAGGGTTTCATGCCAAAGGCTTCCCGAAATGCAACGCGGTCGAGAGCAGTCCCCACCGGAAATAGAATCTTTGGCCGAGTGCATTGTCGAGAGCGGTATCGAGCGTGAGCCAGTTGTATCCGGCGCTCTTGGCGAGTCGGGCCACCTCGTCCAGGAGCCTGGCGCCAATGCCGCTCCGCCGCTCGCCCTCGAGCACGACGAGATCGTCGACGTACACAAAGCAGCCCCGGATCAGGTTTTCCTGCAGGCGATAACCCGCGGCGCCCGCCGGCTGCCCGTCGCGCCAGGCGACGAGCAATCGATAGCTCTCCTTCTCCTGGCGTCGCACACGCGCCAGGAGTTCTGCACTGTCGGCGAGGTGCGGCCTCAGCTGGCGCATCAGCGCAAAGCAGGCCTCGATGTCGGCATCGGTATCGGCATGACGCAGCTCAAACCCGCTCACGGACCGCCTCCACTTTGGCAACGGGATGCTCGGCACGCATGCCGATCGCAATCCGGTTCCAGAGATTGATCATGCCGACCAGGATCGTGAGGTCGGCGATCTCCTTGTCGGTGAAATGCTTCGTCAAGAGCTCGTAGTCGGCATCCGGCGCGCGCGTCTCGGCAACCATCGTCACCGCCTCCGTCCAGGTCAACGCCGCCCTTTCGGCCGGCGTGTAGAGCGGTGATTCCCGCCAGGCGTCGAGGAGATAGAGCCGCTGCTCCGTCTCGCCTTGCTTGCGGGCATCCTTGCTGTGCATGTCGAGGCAGTAGGCGCAGCCGTTGATCTGCGACCCGCGCATCTTCACGAGGTCGACCAGCAAGGGTGGCAGGCCGCTTTGCTGGATATAGGCTTCGACGGCGCGAAGCGCCGCATATCCCTCGGGGGCAGCGTGGGGAATCGACAGGCGTTTGGACATCCTTGCTCCTGCAGTTGACGCCCGTTACATGGCATCCTGATGGCCCATATGAATGGGCCAAGAATTGAGAAAATTGCTAGGCCATGCCCCGGATCCCGTCGGCGAAGCTTGCCGCCACCCCGCTCGCGCGATCGTCACTGCCGCTGCACGAACAGCTCTATCGGCGCATCCGGACAGCGATCGCCAAACGCCATTTGATGCCTGGCGAACGACTGCCGTCTGCCCGCACCTTGGCCAGCGAGTTCGGTGTCGCACGCGGCACGGTGGATACGAGCTATGCGTGGCTCGCCGGCGAGGGCTATGTCCTCACGCGTGGTCCGGCCGGAACGGTCGTCTCGCCAGCACTGCCGCTCAATGCTTCGACGCGTCGCCCCTCGCGGCACAGAGTGCGACCGCGCCTGGAGAATTCACCGATCGAGCCGCGCCCCTTCCAGATGGGCCTGCCAGCGCTCGACTTGTTTCCCCGCGCGCTCTGGTCGCGGTTGACGGCCCGCGCCGCCAAGCGGCTCGGCGGCGCCGCCCTTGCCTACCCGGATCCACAAGGCTTGCCGGACCTGCGTGAGGCAGTTGCGGCCTACCTGGCCATTTCCCGGGGCGTTTCATGCCGAGCCGAGCAGGTGATCGTCACCGGCGGCTACCAGGCCGGGCTGCGCCTGATCGCCCGACTGCTTCTCCGGTCGGGAGACGACGTCTGGTTCGAAGAGCCCGGCTACTTTCTGGCGCGGCGGACTCTGGAAGCAGCCTCTGCCGATCTCCTGCCTGTTCCCGTCGACGATCAAGGGATGGACGTGGCGTTCGCCCGGAGGAGGGCGCCGCGCGCTCGGCTCGCCGTCGTGACGCCGGCGCATCAGAGCCCCCTTGGCGTCGCCCTGTCGCTTGCGCGTCGACAGCAGCTTCTCGCCTGGGCGACCGACACGAGCGCATGGATCGTAGAGGATGACTATGATGGCGAGTTTCACTACATCGGACGCAAGCTTCCGGCGTTGAAGAGTCTCGATGTCGCCGATCGCGTGATCTATGCAGGCAGCTTCAGCAAGACGCTCTTCCCAGGTCTTCGTCTCGGCTATCTGGTCGTCCCTGATGCGCTGCTTGGACAGGCTATCCATGCCAAGCAGGGAGATTCCCACGGCGAACCGATCCTGGGACAGATGGTGATCGCCGATTTTCTTTCCCAGGGGCATTTCGGCCGGCACCTCAAGCGCATGCGTGCACTCTACGCGGCAAGACGGAATGCGCTCGCCTCTGCCCTCCGCGGCGTGTTTGGAAACCGGATGGAAATGACGGTCCAACCCGGCGGCATGCACCTGCTCGCCCGCTTTCCCGACGCCGCCGACAGCGACATCGTATTGGCGCGCCGAGCCGAAATCCGCGGTCTCGCCCCAGCCGCTCTGTCCAGCCACTATCTCAGCCGAACACGCGATCGCGGTCTATTGCTCGGCTTCACCAACATCGCGGAAGAACAGGCCTCGTTCCAGGTAAAGGCTCTGGCGCGCGCCATTCAATAAGCTGCCATTCACCTGACAAGCCGGTCCTCTCGCACCACGACGGACAGCATGATAAATCCACAATCCGTTGCGGTACCCTGAAGATCCGAATGAAGCCTGAAAGACTGTCCGCTGCGCGCGCACGACGCATTGCCCTGGCGGCCCAGGGATTCGGAAACTCCCGTCCAGAAGGAAGGACGAATGCCGGCCACGTGAAGCGTACGGTCGATCGGCTTGGGCTTTTACAGATCGACTCCGTCAACGTGCTCGCCAGGGCACACTACCTGCCGCTGTTTTCGCGGCTCGGCAACTACGATGCCAGCCATCTCGACCGCGGCGCCTGGGGCCGCAAGAGCCAACGCCAGCTGTTCGAGTTCTGGGCGCACGAAGCATCGCTGTTGCCGCTGGCCGCGCACCCGCTGTGGCGCTGGAAGATGCAGCGGATGCGCGAGGCGACCGGCGGCAAAGGCAAGCTGCTCCTGTTCGCGCGCCAGAAGGCCCGGTTCATCGAAGAGGTGCGCCGCCAGCTCAAGGATCGCGGACCGCTTGCCGCCTCGGACCTCGAGAACGGCACACGCAAGAGAGGACCGTGGTGGGGCTGGAGTGATGCCAAGTACGCCATGGAATGGCTATTCTTCGCCGGCGAGGTCACGACCGCCACGCGCCGCGGCGCCTTCGAGCGCGTCTACGACCTGACCGAACGGGTGCTGCCGGCGGACGTGCTCGGCCTGCCGACGCCATCGGCGGAAGATGCACAACGCGAGCTGTTGCGGATGTCGGCGCGGGCGTTGGGTGTCGCCACCGAGACCGACCTGCGTGACTATTTCCGACTCGGCGTTGCCGACACCAAGGCCCGCCTCGCCGAACTGGTCGAAGCGGGCGACCTCGTGCCGGCCGAGGTCGAGGGCTGGACCAGGCCCGCCTATCTCGATCCCACCGCCCGCCAGCCGCGCCGCATCGAGGCGCGGGCACTGCTTGCACCGTTCGATCCCCTGATCTGGGAGCGTGCGCGCACGCACCGCCTGTTCGACTTCTTCTATCGCATCGAGATCTACACGCCGTTGGCCAAGCGCAAGCATGGCTACTACGTGCTGCCGTTCCTGCTGGACGACCGCCTGGTGGCGCGGGTCGATCTCAAGGCGGATCGCGCCGATGGTCGGCTGGTGGTCCATGCTGCGCATCTCGAGCCGGGCGCCGACCCGCGACAGGTTGCCGTTCCGCTGCGCGAGGAACTGCGCTTGATGGCACATTGGCTGGGCCTCGAAGATGTTTCGCTCCCGAGGGCCGGCTCCCTCGCCTCGGCGCTGAGAGGACAGAGGAAAAGATGAATGATCTGGTGTTGAAGGGCGGCCGTGTCGTCGATCCGTCGCAGGGGCTCGACAAGGTGGCCGATGTCGCCTTCGCCGGCGGCAAGGTCACGGCGATCGGCGACGGACTCGCAGGCAGGGATGTCCGCGACGTTGCAGGGAAGATCGTCTGCCCCGGCCTGATCGACCTGCACACGCACGTCTACTGGGGCGGCACCTCGCTCGGCGTCGAGGCCGAACTGCTGGCCCGCACGGGCGGCGTCACGACCTTCATCGATGCCGGCAGTGCCGGCCCGGGAAACTTCCACGGCTTCCGCCGCCACGTGATCGAGCGATCCCCGGTGCGCATCCTGCCCTATCTCAACGTCTCCTTCCCCGGCATCTTCGGCTTTTCCAGGACGGTGATGGTGGGCGAAAGCTCCGACATGCGTCTGCTCGATCCACGCGAAGCGGTGCGCGTAGCGCGCGAGCACAAGGATCTGGTGCTGGGCATCAAGGTGCGCGTCGGCAAGTCGGCAAGCGGCGATTCGGGAATCATGCCACTCGATATCACCCTCGACGTCGCCGAGGAGACGGGCCTGCCGGTGATGGCGCATCTCGACGCGCCACCTCCTGCGCGGCACGAAGTGGTGAGCCGACTGCGCAAGGGCGACATCCTCACCCATTGTTTCCGCCCGTTTCCCAACGCACCGGTACATGCGGACGGCAAGGTGCGCGACGAGATCCTGGCGGCGCGCCAGCGCGGCGTCATCTTCGACATCGGCCATGGCAGCGGCTCGTTCGGCTTCGATACCACGCGCGGCATGTTGGCTGCGGGCTTCCTGCCCGACGTGATCTCCTCCGACGTGCATACGCTCTCGATTGACGGACCGGCCTTCGATCTCCTGACCACCATGTCGAAGTTCCTGTGCCTCGGCGTCGATCTGCCGACAGTGATCAAGCTCGGCACCTCCAATCCGGCCGCAGCGATTGGCCGTCTCGATCTCGGCACGCTCAAGGTCGGCAACGTCGGCGAGGCGACCGTGATCGACCCGAAGAGCGGAACGTTCGACTATGCCGATTCGATCGGCGAGCGCATGATAGGAGACAAGCGGCTGGTGTCGGCCGGCGTCGTGCTGGCGGGCCGCTGGTGGCATCCGTCATGACCGACAAACCCGAAAATGCGCCAAGCTCGCCCGCCTGCCTCGCGCACGAAGCGGACGATGCCTATATGGGCTTCGCCAGCCGCGAAGAGATCGCGGCGTTTTTGAACGAGCTGCTGGAAGCGGAGCGTGCGGGTACCGGCGTGGCGCTGCGCAGCGCCCAAGCGGCCGCGGATACGCCGTTCGGGGACCTGCTGCGCGACGTCCATCATGACGAGGCCAAGTGGTGCGCCATGCTGTTGCGGCAGCTCAAGACGCTGGGCGCACCGGCTTCGGCCAAGGTCGGTGCTTTCCAGGAGAAAGCGCTGGCCATCCAGGACATGCGTGAGCGCATCGCCTTTCTCAATCGGGGCCAAGCCTGGGTCGTGCGCAAGCTCGGCGAGATGCTGCCCAAAGTGCGCGATGACGTCTTGCATCGCGATCTGCAGGAGATGCTTCAAGCTCACGAGGTCAATATCGAGCGGGCGCGCGTTGCTTTGGAGAAAGCTTAAGATCGCCTCATAAGCCACTCTAAACAAAACTTAATGTGACTTTCCACTCTCAAGCGGCAGAACCGAACTTTCCGCCGGCTGGTTCTGCAACCTTTTCCGAGACGGGGGCGTTGGATCGATGCGGTCGGGTCTTCGGTATCGCTCCTGCCCCCCGCTCAGCGATGCCACCCTCCCCGCCTGGCCGTTACCGCCCGCCCTCGAGGAAACTTGAGGGCGGGCTAACTGCGCTTGGGAATCAGGCTGAAGCCGGGAATCAGGCTGAGGCCAAATAGACAACCGCGAACAGCCGGTCGGGATCGGTCCAGATTCGCGTCACTTGAAGGCCCGCCGTCCTGCCCAGCGTTTCCAACTGTGGAATGTCATACTTGTAGGAATATTCGGTATGGACCCGCTCGCCCTCGACAAAAGCGAAGCTCCGGCCGGCCACTGTGACGGACTGCTCGGCGAGACTGCGAAAATAGATTTCGATCCGTCCGTCGACCGGATTGTAGAAGGCCTCGTGTGCGAAAGCGTCGAGGTCGAAAGTGGCCCCGAGCTCGCGATTCATGCGCCGCAGCAGATTGAGTGTGAACGCCGCCGTGACGCCGGCGCTGTCGTTGTAGGCGGCGTGCAGGCGTGCCGGGTCCTTCTTCAGATCGGCGCCCAGCACCAGTGCCCCCCGAGGACCCAGCAACTGCTTCGCCTTGCCGAGAAAGGCGATCGCCTCGTGCGGCTCCAGGTTGCCAATGCTTGAGCCCGGAAAGAAGCCCAGGCGTCGCGACGACGCCGGGAGTGGCGGCAGGTCGGCGAGCGCCATGTAATCGTCGCAGATCGGCTCGATCGCCAGCGACGGATAGTCGCGTCGCAATCGCGCCATCGATCCGTCGAGATGCTCGCGCGAGATGTCGATCGGGGCATAGACCGCAAGGTCCATGGCATCGAGCAGCAGACGCGACTTCACGCTGGAGCCGCTGCCGAACTCGATCAGCGCGCAGTTCGGCCCTGCGAAGGACGCGATCTCGCCGGCGTGGGCACGCAGGATGTCGGTCTCCGTGCCTGTCAGGTAATATTCGGGCAGCTTGCAGATCTCGTCGAACAGCGCCGAACCGCGCGCATCGTAGAGAAATCTCGCGGGGATGGCCCGCGGTCGGCGCGACAGCCCGGCCAGCACGGCACGCTGAAATTGTTCTCGATCAGCCGACTGGGCATGATCGAGCTCAAGCACGACACCATTCATCGAAGGTCCTCCGCGAGTCGGATGCCGCCAAACATCCAGCGGGCGTCCAGCGGGAAGAAGTTGCGATAGGTCGTGCGGATATGGTCGGCCGGCGTCGCAGCGCAACCACCGCGCAACACCATTTGATTGGCCATGAACTTGCCATTGTACTCGCCGATCGCCCCCGGCGGCTCGCGATAGCCCGGATAGGCGACATAGGGGCTGGCCGTCCATTCCCAAACGTCTCCGATCATCTGCCGAAGCCCGCGGCCGCTCGCCGGCGCTGGATGCAGCCGGCCGCTGTCCAGCATATTTCCGGTCAGCGGCACGTCTGCGGCCGCGACCTCCCATTCGCTTTCGCGCGGCAGACGCTTGCCTGCCCACTTGGCGAACGCCGCCGCTTCATAGCCACTGACATGGCAGACCGGCTCGTCATCGCGTAAGGGCTGCAATCCGCCAAGGGTGAAGACGCTCCAGCGGCCGCCGTCGCGCTGCCAGTAGAGCGGGGCCTCCCATCCGCGCTGGCTCGCGCAGTCCCACCCCGCAGAGAGCCAGAATTCGGGACGGCGGTAGCCGTCCTCCTCGATGAAGGCGGCATATTCGGCGCAGGTCACGAGGCGCGTCGCGAGGGTAAACGGCTCGATCCAGACTCTGTGGCGAGGGCCTTCGTTATCGAAGGCAAAGTCCTTACTGTCATGGCCGATCGATGTCAGCCCGCTGTCGAACTCGACCCAACTGAGCGGCCCGCCTGGAGTTTCGTCATCGCCGCCATCCCGCCGCGGCGCATAGACGGGCTTCAGTGGATTGAGGGACAGCAGATGCTTGATATCCATCAGCAGGAGTTCCTGGTGCTGCTGCTCGTGATGAAGGCCAAGTTCGACAAGCGCCGCGCATTGGTCGTTGCCGCGATCGATGAGGCCGACCATCGCTTCGGTCACCTGACGGCGATAGGCAAGAATCTCTTCCACGCCCGGTCGCGTGATCATGCCCCGTTGCGGCCGCGGATGCCGCGGGCCAACCGCTTCGTAATAGGAATTGAAGAGATATTCGTAAGCCGGATCGAAGGCCCTGTAGCTCGGCGAATGCGTGCGCAGAACAAAGGTCTCGAAGAACCATGTCGTATGCGCGAGATGCCACTTCGCGGGGCTGGCATCCGGCATCGACTGCACGGTTTGGTCTTCCGGCGAAAGCGGCGCCGCCAGCCGCTCGGTCAGGGCGCGCACGGCGAGGAAGCGATCCAGGCGAGAAAGGTCGGGCGTCGGCGCGCCATACGTTATCAGGTTCGACACGACACCTCCGCCGGGTCCTGACGTGGGCAAAGAATAGCCGGTTGCGGTCATTGTCGCGAACGCAGTTGTGTTACCGTTCGTCCACAATCGACGAAGGGGCCAACGTGCCGGTTTGCGAAATAGATCCCTGGCGCCTGCAGTATTTCGAGCACGTGCCCTGCCCCGACCATGTCCGCATCCCGACCGAAGACAGCGACGCCTGGATGTGGAATCCCAAGCACCGCTGGGCCTACGACAAGCTCGCCGTCGCCATGAGCCAAGGTCTGGAGGCCGGGCCGCACGGCGTGCCCCCCGCAGCCTATCCCGTTTTCTCCAAGCCGATCTACAACCTGAAGGGAATGGGCGTCGGCAGTCGAGTGCTGGCCTCGGATCGCGACTACGCCGACGCTTACCAACCAGGTCATTTCTGGTCGACATTGCTCACCGGCGATCATGTCAGTAGCGACGTCGCCCTGGTCGATGGCGTGCCGCATTGGTGGCGCCATGCGCGGGGCTTCGCGAGCGGCGCGGGCACCTTCGACTACTGGGAAGTGCGGCCCGGCGCGGACACTGTCGTCGAGGGATGGTGCGGCGCCTGGTGCCGGCGTCATCTTGCCGGCTACACCGGCATGGCCAATCTGGAGACGATCGGAGGTCGTATCATCGAAGTGCATCTGCGCTTCGCCGACCAGTGGCCTGATCTCTATGGCGGTGATCGATGGGTCGAGGCGCTTGTCGGTCTGTATGAAAAGGGGGAATGGTCGTTCCGCTTCGCCGATTTGCGTCCGGGTTATAGTGTCGTGCTGTTCGTCCCCCACGGCCATCGCTACCGGCATCCGCCCGCGGCGCTGCAGCAGGAAATCAGGAGGATGCCAGGCGTCTCGAGCCTGCAGATCACTTTCCATGAGGAGCTGGCCGCCGGTCGACACGCCATGCCACCCGGCGGCTTCCGGGTGGCGATCGTGAACTGCTGGGAGCGCGCGGCAGGCGATGCCGCGCGCGAGCGATTGCGCAACCATTTCGAGGCGGTAGCGGACTGACCTCCCGGCTCAGAGCGGGCGCCGATAGGCGATCTCGCGTTGGACGCAGCGATCGTACGCCGCGGTCCCGCTCGGCAGTCCATAGGACAGACAGGCATCCTGCGAATCGGTCACGATGCGACTTTGGGCGTAGTCCGCCGCCATGCGGCCGCGACGCCGTGCGGCCGCCTCTCTTTCGACGCAGACGTTGTAAGCCGTGGTGCCAGGCCTGTAGCCGTAGAGCATGCAGGAGTCATCGGCTGGCGTGGTGGCGGCCACAGTACGGGTTTCGCTGTAGGAACAGCCTGCCGCCAACGCCGCCGTGACGACGGCTGCAAGGGTGCGAATCGACATGATGACCTCCACGATGTTGGGATTGGATTGCGTCAGAGTTTTCGGCGCGTAAAACTCACGACGACGCTCAGGACGAACAGGACCAGCGCTACTACGAACAGGATTTGCGCGATGCCGGCCGCGGTTGTCGCAATGCCGCCAAATCCGAACGCGGCGGCAACCAGCGCAACCAAAAGAAAGATCAAAGCCCAATAGAGCATGGTTCATACCTCAGCTGCGCGGTGGTGCTGGTGGTTCGCACCAGAGGCGCGGCACCAGGGGCGCGGCGTGGTAACGCAGCCCTGATCGGGCAGTTCCGGACGCCTGCGGTTCCCGGGGTCAGCTAAAACCGCCTGCTTCGGCAACCGTGCTGCAGCGGTGACGTTGCTCTCTGCTGAGTCCCCCTTTGAACGGATCCAACGAAGGCTCCCATGCAACGCGACTCCACTCCGGTCGAAGCGCGCAGCGGCGTTGTGAGCGGCCGTGTCATTCTCGTGCTCGTCTCGTCCTTCGTCGGCGCCATTATTGCTCTGGGCCTCGTCTGGGCGTTCCTTCTGCCTCACTAAAAGCTGATCGAAGGTCGTGGCATGACCCCACCTGCCCATCGACTGACCGACGCGGAAGGCGCGTTACTGGACGAGATCGCGGTCCTCGCCGGCCAAGACAGCGCCGACGTGCCCATCAAGGATCTTGAGCTACGGCTCGAGGATCGCGGCTTCAACGAGATGCAGACCCGGCGGGCACTAATGTCGCTGTTGCGGCGTGGCGAACTCGCTCTGACCGGGGCAAAGCGCGTGTCCTGCAAGCCGAACGATCACCAGCATTAGGTGTAATGACCGGCGCGGCCGAATCAGGCGGCGTATTCAGGATGACGGCGCACGAAATCGACGACAAAGCTGCAGGCAGGCACGATCTTGAAACCGCGTTGACGCGCATCGTCGAGCGCCGCCCGAACCAATTGCGAGCCGATGCCTTTGCCCTCATCCGCCGGGGGGACCTCGGTATGGGTAAAGATCAGCCGATCGCCTTGTTGGGTATAGACCGCGACGGCCAGGCCGTGCTCCGTCTCAATCTCGTAGCGTCCGAGCGGTGCGTTGTGCGTGACCGACATCGAGCGGGTTCTCCATTCCTGAGCATAACGACAGGCCGACGCCCAACGGACGTCGGCCCCGTCACTCCACCATAAGCCGAACTAGGTGGGTGAGATAACCTCGCATGTCACGTGATCAACGAAAACATCATAACGCGGGCCGTGAACCGGCAGGCCCAACCGCTCGCCGGGGCCAGCGGGCGGAACGACCACCCGCACATCTGCGACCCTCCGGTTGCCATTGATGAAATGACAGCCGACGATAGCGGTGACCGTGCTGGCGCTGTTGTTGGCGAGATAGAGGATCGACAACCAGTACCGCGCCGGCAGGACCTGCAGTGTGGGTTCGTCAAGCGTTACGATCGGCACGGTAGGACCGGCCGTTATCGGTACCGTGCCCATCAGAGTGGCGCGAGGATGCTGGACGGTCAGTTCCTCCGTGGGCACCACCTGAGTGCGAGGATTGAAAGCCTGGTCCGATCGGGACGATGGTGCCGATGATTCGATCTCGACGGTCTGCGGCGTCCAGACTTTTCCCGTCCGGCTGTCGCGGACCTGGGGCATGTCTTGAGCCGATGCCGCAACGGCGACCCATGCGGAGATGATCGCCACCATTGCGCCTACCCATCGAACGGCCGTCATCCTTGCGCCCTCGATCACATGCTGTGGTACTTCTTCTCCCAGCCGCTCACCTGTGCCTCAGCCTGGTCGTGGCTGATGCCGTAACGCGTTTGGATCTTGCCGACGAGCTTCTCTCGCCGTCCTTGGATCTCCATCAGATCGTCGTCGGTCAGCTTCCCCCACTGTTCCTTGACCGCTCCCTTGGTCTGGGCCCAGGATCCCTTGATCTTCTCCCACATCTGGTGAAAGTCGGGCTGCGAGACGGTGCCTGTGGTCGATCCTGACGTCGATCCCGACTGGGCGTTCGCCGCCAGCGGCATCGCCGCCAGCACAGTGGCGGCAAGAATTGCGATTGAGCGCATGCAAACCTCCTCTTCTTCGCGCGCGCCAAGGCGCGTGCGGTGACGTTTCGTTTCGTTCACTCAACGGTACTGACCGGCCGAGGTTGCCGGATTCGAGGCGGTCAGGCGGACGGCGACCGGCGGTCGATCTGATCGAGGGCCTGCTGCAGATCGACTGACGAATAGGGCTTGCTGATGAAGCGGACGCCGCTCGGCTCCGAATCGAGGGCGCCATAGCCGCTGGCGATGATCACCGGGATTTCAGGGAAATGCTGCCGGGCCTCCTTCGCCAGGTCTTCACCGCTGATTCCGGGCAAGCCGAGATCGGTCAGCAACAGATCGAAGCCGCCGTTCTTGTGCAGGAGTTCCAGCGCTTCTTCGCCACTGCCGACGCCGGTCACCAGGCAATCGAGGCGCTCGAGGATGTCGGCAGTGGACATACGCAGCACGACCTCGTCCTCGACCAGCAACACACGGCGCGGCCGTTCGCTCTTGGTCGCCGTCCGAACGGCCGGAGTCGGTGCCGGGCCCGGAGCCGGTGATGGCGACGATGGCGCTTGCGCGGACGAGCGCATACCGAGCACCGTGCGGATTTTCGCTGCCAGCTCCTCGCCGCGATAGGGTTTGGCGATCATCGGATAATCGATGATGCCATCCTGGGTCGGGATGAGGTCCCGGGCATAGCCCGATGTCAGGAGCACGGCGATCCGGGGATTGAGGCGGCGCGCGAGCTCCGTCAACTCGATTGCCGACATCGTCCCCGGCATAACGACATCGGTGAACAGCAGATCGAACGTCGAGTCCTGTTCCAGCAGAACGGCCGCCGCGTCGGCGCTCTCCGCCGCGACCACGCGATAGCCCCAGCCCGAAAGGGTGTCGACGACGGCGAGCCGCACATCCTTGTTGTCCTCGACCACGAGGATGCGCGCATTGCCGCCCCCCAGCCCGGCCGGCTCTTCCGTCGTTTCGACAACCGGATCGAGCGTACGCGGCAGGTAGAGCTTCACGCTCGTTCCCTGGCCAATCGCAGTGTCGATCCGGATGTAGCCGTTCGACTGGCGCACGAATCCGTAGACCATGCTGAGCCCGAGTCCTGTCCCCTTCCCTTCCTGCTTGGTGGTGAAGAACGGATCGAACGCACGCGCCACCACTTCGGCTGACATGCCCGTGCCGGTGTCGGCAACGTCGATCAGGACGTAGGAGCCGGGTGTCACTTCACGATGGAGCGCCGCGTAACGGCGATCGAGCGTGGCATTGGAGACCTCGACGCGCACCGTACCGCCATCGGGCATCGCGTCACGGGCATTGATGGCGAGATTCAGAAGAGCGTTCTCGAGCTGGCCCGGATCGATCGTGGCATTCCACGATGCCGGGGCAACCACGATATCGAGGGTGATGCGTTCGCCCAGCGCATGCCGCAACAGCACCGAAAGATCGGCCACCAGCCGCCCGATGGCGGTCGGCCGGGGCGCAAGCGGCTGGCGCCGCGAAAAAGCGAGAAGCTGCTGCGTAAGGCGCGCGCCGCGGTCGGCCGCCGCCGAAGCGCTCTGCAGACGCGCCAAAGCCGCGGCATTGGCCGACATGTCGGCTTTGACCAGATCCAGGTTGGCCTGGATGATCTGCAGGATGTTGTTGAAATCGTGCGCCATGCCGCCGGTGAGCTGGCCCACGGCTTCCATTTTCTGACCCTGGCGCAATGCCGCTTCGTCGCGCAGCTTGTCGGTCACGTCCATGCAGCGCACGACAGCGCCACCGTCGGCCATCTCGCCACGCGACACCTCGTAGTCGCGACCGTCGTAAGAGACGCGCAGGGTCACGGTCTGGTCGGCGGCCTTGGCGTCGAGTCGCAATGGCGCGAGCAAAGCCTGCATCGCCGGCAGCCGAGACGAAAGCAACTCGGCGCGGCCCAGCGTGGGCTCGCGCGAGCGGTCCCAGCCGGCGAGGCGCACGAATGCCTCGTTCCACGCCACCACGATACCGCGTGCATCCAGCACGAAGATGGGATCGCGCAGCGTCTCCAGCGTCGTCTGCAACAGCAGCGAGCGGGCAGCGAGCTGGGCTCGCGTGTCTTCCAGCCTCTCGCCACCGCGTACGATGATGTAGACCCCGGCCAGCAGGCAGACAAAGGCGCCGCCCAGCACCAGCAGGCCCGCAAGATCGGCCTGGCGCTGCTCTGACTTCAGCAGCGCCAGCCGGCGCGACAGCTGAAGGCGCTGTCCTTCGACGAACGACTCGGCGATCTGCCGGATGTGATCGGTCGTCGCCCGCCCCGTGCCTGATGGCAAGACGATCTCACGACCATAGAGTTGATAGGCGACGATGCCGGCATTGAGCTCGTCCAGCTTCTCGTTGGCAGCCGTCCGGAACTCGGTGACCTGGCGCCGGGCGTCGCGGTCATCGGCGGTGGAGAGCTCGATCTGCCGTAACGTGGTGTCCATGCGCGGTCGGGCGCGCTCGTAGGGGCCGAGATTGGCAATGTCGCCGCTCAACAGATAGGCGCGCTGGCCGATCTCGGCGTCCTGCAGGACGACCAGGGCATCACGCATCAGGGCCATGGTCTCGTAGTTGCTGACGACAAGGCGTTGCTGTTGTGCGGCGGATCGCGAATGCTCGATGGTCAACAGTGCGCCAGCAGCCACGAGGACGGCGATGGTCAAGCCGACCACGATGCCGGTCGCGCGGACGCTTCGACCGGCGCTAGCCATCCGGACCGCCTTCGCCCGCCATTGAGAACGACACCACGACACGGGTGCCGCCACCCTCGCGGCGCGAGATCTGCGCTTCTCCGCCAAGTTGCATGGCAAGGCCGCGAATGAGGGTGAGGCCAAAACTTGCCCGGGCGTCGGGGCTGATCGACCCTTGGCTGGTATCGAGACCGTTGTCCTCGATCACGAGCTCTACTTCCTGCCCGCTCTTTTCCGCCGCAACGATACGAATCTCCGGCGTGCTCACGGTGCCGAATTCATGGCTGAGTGCGCTGCCGACCGCCTCCGTCACGATCAATCCGACGGGAATGGCGATGTCCGGCCCCACGGCCATGATCGGCGCACGGATGTGATAGCGGACGGTAGGACGCTCGAGCCCTGGCCGGGGAACCGAGATCTGGCGGACAAGATCGCTGATGAATTGCTGGAAGTCCACCAGCGACCAGCTCGACCGCTCATAGAGATGGCGATGCAGGATCGAGAGCGTCAGGACGCGATTCTGGGCATCGCCAAAGAAGCGGCGGATGCGCGGCGAGCGGATCTCGCCAGCCTGCAGGTTGAGCAGGCTCGAGATCATCTGCAGGTTGTTTTTTACCCGATGATGGATCTCGCGCAGCATGTGGTCGCGTTGCTCGAGGCCGGCCTTGAGATCGGCCTCGCGACTGGCAATCGCTTCGGCCATCTTCCGGACGCCCTCGCCGACCGTCGTCAGCTCGCTCGCCCAGGGCAGTTGCGGGGCGAAGCGGATGTCTTCTCCCCGTGCCACCCGGCCGGCGAAATCGCCGATATAACTCAGTGGACGCACGCACCAGCGGTCCGCACCGAACCATATGGCGAGGAGAACCAGGATGGCCGCAAGACCGATCAGGCCGAACCTGCCGAGTTCGAGCAGGAGCGAGAAGAGCCCCTCGGTGAGCGGCATCGCGGCGACGGCGAAAATGGCGCTGCCGGCAAGCGGAATGATATGGAACCGGTAGTAAGAGCCGTTCTGGCCGACGTCATTGAAGCGCCGCTCGCCTGCCGCGATGGCCGCGGCAAGGCGCTGGGCGACCGGCATTGCCAGCGTCATCTCCACATTGCCGCCCATCGGCGCGCCCGTTTGGTCGATCAGAACGACGGGGATCCGCGGGTTCGCGCCTTCGCCGGTCGACAGCTCCGAGAACAGCTGCAAGGAGATGCCGATCGAGCACATGCCGCGGAACTCCGCACCCTCGACCAGCGGCATGGCCATCGGGATCACCGTGCGGGGCGCCTTGCGACTCGTCGCGAAGGCGCCGATCGAGACGCCCTTGGTCTCGCGCACGAGGCGAAAGATCTGTCGATCGGCGAGGCTCAGCCCGACCTCGTCGGGAGCGGTCGAGCAGATGGCAATCCCCGACGCGTTCGTGACGGTCATCGTCGAATATTCGTTGGGGAACTGTGCCAGCACACGCGACAGGTAGCCTTCGCACGCCCTGATATCGTCGGCCGTCACCTTGGAACTCACCACGGTGCGAACGGCGTCGGCCGAGCACGCCGCCGCCACCAGCCGGCGCGATCCCTCGATCAGCTCGCGATGCCGCGCCGCCGCCTGCTCGACAGCCGCCGAAACGGCCGCCGCCCGGTCGGCCCGCGCTGCCACGATGTCGTCATAGGTACTCCATGCGGCGAGCCCGACAAACGGCACCAACGCCGCGCAGACCACCACCATCAGCTTCGTACGCAGCGACCACCGAGCCATGACCGGCGATGCCAGCCGCTCAGATCGAGACGGTGTCCAGCGCCTGGGCGATCGCTGCGCGAAGGAGGTCTGGATCAAACGGCTTCGAGATGACGAAGGCGGGCTCGATCTGCGTGCCAGTGAGCAGACGCTCGGGGTAGCCGGTGACGAAGATCACGGGCACCGCCATGGCCTGCATGATCTCCTTGACTGCGGCGATTCCGCTGTCGGCGCCGCGCAGCTGGATGTCGGCAAGGACAAGGTGCGGCGAATGCTTCTTTGCCAGTTCGACAGCGGCCTTTTCCGTCGCCGCGATGCCCACGACCTCATGTCCGGCATTGCGCACGATGTCGGCGACGTCGAGCGCGATCACCGCCTCATCCTCGATCACCAACACCCGCACCGAAGCAACGCGTTGCAGTTCGCGGCGCGCGTCCTGCAAGCTCTTCTCCGCAGTGTCAATATCGACATTGAGGATATGCGCGGCGTCAGCGACGGTGAACCCCTCGAGCACGGTGAGCAACAGCATGCGCCGCTGCAGCGGCGCCATCTCGGTCAGCGACTCCTTCAGCCGACCGCTCACGCTGCCGGTTTCCGATGGCTCGTCGAGGCCGCCGAAGGGCTGCTGCAACCGATGGAATAAGGCGAAGACACCGAGCTTCGTGTCGTCCATTTTGGCAATCAGCTCGGGTTGACGCATGACGACCTCAGCGCACAGACGAACCCATTCGTCGCCACGCTGCTGTGAGCCCGTGACCGCACGCGCATAGCGACGCAGGAACGGCAACGTCCTGGTGATCGCTTCCGACATCTTCTTCGTTGTCGCGGGCCCTTCTGACACTATCGCCCCCTCTCTTTCGCTTCTGGCCGTAGAGTACGCGCCAGACGGCCACAAACAACCCACGAACTCGCGCCTTCGGCCGGCGCTATAACGCCAGCAACGGTTCACGGTTCCAAGGGAAAAGCGCCGGGACGACCGCGTCAGAACGCGCCCGGCGCACGTTTTGGCGTGCGCCGGGCGCGGGGCTCAGAGACCGCCGATCCAGGTATTTACCTGTTTCTGCGCTTCGTCCTTGGCAAGGCCGTAGCGCTCCTGGATACGGCCGACGAGCTGATCCTGCTTGCCGTCGATCACAGTCAGATCGTCTTCCGTAAGCTTGCCCCATTTCTCCTTCACCTTGCCGGTGAATTGCTTCCAGTTTCCTTCGACACGATCCCAATTCATCTCGTCCTCCATGCGAAAAGGGTTCGACGGTCGACACCGTCCGTCGTCGGCGTCAACGCGATCCTCTTCGATGCGGTTGCCCATGGAAATCCTTTGCACCACTTCCCACCATGCTCCACATAAGATGTTCGCCCGTTGTCGCATCGTGCAGCCGGAGCCATCACCTCGATGATTAAGGACGATATCGTGGCGCTGCTTCCGGACCTGCGTGCTTTCGCACGCTTCATGTGCCGCGAGCGCGAGGCCGCCGACGAATTGGTCCAGAACACCGTCCTCATGGCGCTCGACAAGCAGACGCAGTTTACCGAAGGCACCAACCTCAAGGGCTGGCTGTTCACAATCATGCGCAACCGCTTCTATTCCGATTTGCGCGCTTTACGCCGTCGGCCTGCGCCGATCGATGACAGCGCCACCGCGCCGATCGCCGCGGTGGACAATCCCGAAGCGTCGCTTGAGCTCAAGGAACTGTCCGTGGCCCTGTGGTCGCTCAGCCCTCAGTCGCGCGAGGCGTTGATCCTGATCGGTGCCGGCGGATTTTCGTATGAGGAGGCAGCCACCTTGTGCAACTGCTCGGTGGGCACGCTGAAGGCCCGTGTCTCGCGCGCCCGGAAGCAACTTGCGGGCAAGATGCGATAATGAAAATCACATTAAATCAAAGTGTTGGATAGCCGTTGCCCGACTGTCTGTAACCTTTTCCCCCGCCCGGCATTGATTTCGTATCATTGCCCTGTCGGAGAAACTCATGGCTGCCGGAAATTTGAAGAAAACTGACAACGACCAGGACATCCACGATTTTCACGAGCAACTGAAGGCAATTCTTCCCCGACTGCGCGTTTATGCGCTTTCGCTGACCCGCGATCGCGATGCGGCTGACGATCTTGTGCATGACACGGTGGTCAAGGCGCTCACCGGTCGGCAGAGCTTTGAGCCGGGAACCAATCTGTCCGCTTGGGTGTTCCGCATCCAGCGCAACGAGTTTATTTCCGGGCTTCGCCGGACGCGGCCGTCCGTGCCGGTCGACTCGGCGGTCGCCGAGACCCTGTCGCATCAGCCGCACCAGGAGAGCCGCCTGGTCATGCGTGAGTTCATGTCTGCCTTCGGCAAGCTCGCATCGACCCAGCGCGAGGCGCTGCTGCTGGCAGTGCTCGAAGGCCAGTCCTACGAGGTCATCGCGGCCCATACCGGCGTCTCGGTCGGAACGGTGAAGAGCCGCATTTCCAGGGCGCGTGACACGCTTGAGAGGCTGCTGCTGGAAGGCGAGGCCAAGCCACAGCCAACGACCCCGGCCCGTCCGACGGTCGAGCGCGCGAGCGGCCCGGACTCGGTCGCTGAAAGACGATGAGTCCGACACACGCCGCCATGGACGAATGAGCCAAACATGGGCATTCTCATTGGGAGAACGGCATGCCTCGGACGGGAACCTATGGGGTGGTCTTCCTTCCGCGGAACAAAAACGATGGCGAATGACGATAAACCGCTGAAGGGCCTCGCCGGTGAGGTGATCAGGGGAAAGACAAAGCCGGCTGTGGAACGACCTTTCGACGTGTGGCTGCAAAAGCAGCTTCACGCGATGTATGACGAGATCGCCAGCGAGCCATTGCCGGAAGATCTCCTTGCCCTCATCGAGCTTGACGCGAAGGCAGACAAGGGTCCGGACTCACCCGGCAAGAAGTAGATATTCTTCATCGGAAAGGATGGCGGCGACCTTGCGGCCACCGCCATCCCGTCCGCTGTCCGTCGGTCAGCCCGCCGGCGTCCAGCGAATTCACTACCGAGCGGCACGAAACGTAACGAGCACCGTTGTTTGCGGTTCCACCGCCTCCGGCTATACAGAGGTGCGGAGGTGCATCGCATGGAACTGTTCGATCTCACAGGCCGGGTCGCCGTCATCACCGGAGGCAACGGTGGCATCGGGCTTGGAATGGCGAAGGGTATGGCGACAGCCGGAGCGACGATCGTCGTCGCCGGGCGCGATGCGAAGAAGAATGCGGCCGCGGTCAAGGAGCTCGAGGGACTTGGCGCTGTGGCAAGCGCGATCGCCGTCGATGTTTTGAAGGAAGATTCCTGTCGGGCCCTGATCGCCGATACCGTCAAGGCATACGGCCGCCTCGACATCCTGGTGAACAACGCCGGCATGAGCATCCGCAAGCAGCCGGAACAATACACGCTCGATGAGTGGCGCACGGTGCTCGACAGCAACCTCACCAGCGCCTTTCTGTGCAGCCACGCCGCCTATCCCGCCATGAAACAAGGCGGCCGCGGCAAGATCGTCAACATCGGCTCAATGATGTCGATTTTCGGTGCACCTTTCGCGGCCGCCTATGCCGCAAGCAAGGGCGGCATGGTGCAGATGACGAAGGCGATGGCCACTGCATGGGCAAAGGACAATATCCAGGTGAATGCCATCCTGCCGGGCTGGATCGACACCGCCCTCACCCGGCGTGCGCGCCAGGAAGTGCAGGGCCTGCACGAGTCGGTGCTGAAGCGCACGCCCGCCGGCCGCTGGGGCATTCCGGACGATTTTGCCGGTATCGCCGTCTTCCTCGCTGCGACAGCATCAGACTTCATTACCGGCGCGGCCATCACCGTCGACGGCGGCTTCTCCGTCCAAGGCTGACCGTCAGGTTCCGCGCGCCACCGAAGATTGCGGAAAGAAGTACGGGTCGCGCCGCATCTCCGCGCTGCGCGCTTCCGGCGACAGAGTCTTGAGCTGTATGAAGTAGGCGAGCTGCCGCTGGGCATGAGCCTCGTCGAGATCGCGCCGGCTCACCTGCAGGGCGTTCTCGAAGTCGCCAGCCATGACGTAGGCAAAGGCGAGATTCTGGCGTACGCGGCCATCGGCCTTTGGCCCGGTTGCGATCGGCAGAAGCTGGGCGATCGCGTCCTGCGGCTGACCGACGATGGCCAGCGAAAGCCCCATGTTGCTGCGCAACGCCACATCGTCGGGCGCCAACGCAAGACCCGCGCGATATCGCGCCTCGGCGTCGGCATGCCGACCTTGCATGTCGAGCGAGATGCCGAGCACGTTCAACGCACGGTAGTCGCGGCTGTCGGCGGCCAATGCCATCTCCGCCTGCTTCTCGGCGAGCGCCGGCTGCCCCTGGGTGATCAACGCGGCAGCAAGGCCGCGCCGCGCCGCGCTATCTCCCGCGCGCTTGGCCAGCACGTCGCGGAACTGCGCGGCCGCCTCGTCGCCAGCACCGAGCGCAAGATAACACTGGCCGAGTCCCAACTTGGCATCCATGCCTTCGGGATTGGCCTGTAGCGCACGGCCGTAGAGCGGAACCGCCACGTCGAGATCGCCCGCTTTGCGCGCGGCATCGGCTTCCTGGAGGGCCGCGGTGTAGCTGTCGCTATGGGGCTGAGTGGCTGATGAGGGGAGATCGCATGCCGCCGACAAAAGTGCGAGGCCTGCAGCTATTATGGGCGCCAGCTTCATTTTTGTTCCGACGACACTCCCCCGCCCCCACTGGAGCCCTTGGCAGGATATCAAAATATTGGGGCTCTGGGCAACTGGAGCCTCAATATTTTGAAGCCGGAAAACCCTATTGTTGCCGGACGGCCTGCGAACTGGCGACCAGGGTCTTGGGAGCCAGGTGGAGATACGATTCGGCGAACGAAAAAGGGTAGGTCGAGGTGACCGTCGTGCAGATGACATTGACGTTGGCGTTGCAGTTGGCCGTGTCGGCATAGGACACGGTCACGTTGCTGCTGATGCCGGGGACCAGATAGCTGTTCAGCTTGCTGGTGACGTCGGTCGTCGTGGTGCCGGGATTCAGGCTATAGTAACGAGCCGCTTGCTGCGTCGCATATTCCAGGCATTGGCGGACGTAGAACATCCGGCCCAGTTCAACCGCGCCGAGCAGCAGCGCGATGAATACCGGCGCGACGAACGCGAACTCCAAAGCCGCGTTGCCGCAACGGTCGAACCGGATCCGACTGAACTTCGCCCACATGGCCCAGTCTCGGCCTTACTGCGCCACGAGCATGGTTACCGACGCCGACATCGACGTGGGCGGAGTCCAGCTCCCGAAAATCCCCATATCGATCGTCGAACTCGTCACCACCGAGGAATAGGGCTTGCTCGTGCTGACGGTGATGTATTTCTTCAACGTGCTGCAGGTCGAGGTACAGGCGACAGTCGTCCCTGCCGTGCATTCGCAGAAGACGGAGTTGCTCGCCGTCACGCCACTGAGGCCGGTGGCATTCTGCGCCGTCGTGTTGATGTTGGCCGTGTCGGACGAATTGAAGACTCCATATTGCGCACCGGCGCGCGCGCCTTCGACGATCGCCGACTTCTGCAGCGCATAGCGGCCAAGATCGAACCCGCCGGCCAGCAGGATGCAGAGCACCGGCACCGCCAATGCGAATTCGATCAGGACATTGCCGCCGTCCTGCGAACCGAGCCGCCGCAGGAGGCCATGAATGAAGCCGCGCATGGCCGCCTACTCGACCACTCGGCTGGTCATCACGGGGGTTGTCGTCGTCTCGGTCGTCGACCCCGTGGGGATTCCCGGCAGGCTGGTGCCGTATGTCTGGCAGCCGGCCGTATAGTTATTGTTGTACGACGAGAACCTGATGTAACGGCCGATCCAGACGGTGCAGCCATTCGCACTCGGGCTAGAATTGTTGAGGCTCGATATGTCGATCCGGTTGTTCGGGAAGTAGATCGCCCCCGAAAGCGTCGCATTGTTGAGCGAGCTCACGGTGAAGATCTTCGACGTCGAGGTCATCGTGCCGACAGGCGCGTTGCGATCCTGGTAGAACAGGATGCCCGGATACGGTTGCCCGGATCCCGGCGCCGGCGCGTTCAAGGTGATGTTGTTCTGGGAGGTGATTTTGACGCCGCCGATATTGCTGTTGTTGCCTGTTGTCTGGGTCAGAACAAATGTCACGCCCTGGACTGCGCCGTTGCTGGTTGTCGTGCAATCCGGGCACGAGACGTTGTTCACGCTGGTGATATAGAGATCACCGTTGGCAATGTAGTAGGTGCCGGGCTCGAAGTAGACGTTGTTGAAGCTGGAGATAGTGAGGCCGCCGCAATAGGTACCTGGTTTCAGAGTGAGCGACGTGCCACCCGACGGGATGACCGCATTGTTGCAGGGCGGTGGCGAAGGCGCCGCGATCGAAGCGTAGGGATCGTTGATCGTTGCCGCTTGATTGGTGAGCGCCTGGTTGGCCTTCGGTACCATGTTGTTGTAGCTCGTTGCGTAGAGTGATCCCCGCGTCCAGATTTGAGCGTTGCTCGCCCCCAGGCCCTTGGCCAGCTTCATATTGTTGAAACTCGCCATATAGATCGACGCATTCGAGTTGTTCGTCACCGATGTAGCGTTGGACATAATGCTGCAGTCAGCCGTGAAGTTGTTGAATGACGTCAGGCTGATGCCCTGTTCGGCATTGGGCGTGAGGGCGACGATGCAGCCCTCGCTGGAGTATGTCGGGACGGTCGTGGTGGCTGTCTTGGTGTAGATGCCCTGCGCCGCCACCGCACGCGACGTCAGCGTGAACGGATTGCTCGACTGTCCGAGGAAGGCGTTCAGCGCCTTGCCGAAGATGAAGCTCTGCGAGCTCTTCGTGATGATGACCTCGACGGCGCCCGGCGTCGAAACATTGGGCCCGGACGTCGGCGGACTGTTGACCGTGACCGTGACGTTGTTCGCGCCATCGGTGAAGCCGTTGCGTTGCGCCTCGAACTTCGCG
>JAFEBU010000010.1 GCA_018242505.1 Pseudomonadota bacterium | reverse complement strand
TGAAGCCCTCGTCATCGAGATCGATTTTGACGGCGCCCTTTTCCGCCAGCAGTTCGGCGCGCACACGGGCCACCATGGCGTCGAAGCCGGTGCGGCTGTTGCCGTTGATGACACCCTTCTCGGTGGACGAACGATCGAGGACGAAAGCGGCGCGGTCGTTTTCCGGCAGCTCGTCGCGGAAGGAAGCGGGCAGCAAGACCCGTCCTTTCTTGTCGAGCTTGATCAGGATTTCGGACCGGAATGCCAACGGCCCTCTCCCCCTGGATCCCGCCGCCGGTGCCCCACGCCCCTGCGCTACTGATACACGGGATACAATGGGATATCATGGGAATTTCTGGGATGCAATGCCGAAAATACGATTCGGCAAGGAATCTGAAGGAGTTACACACAATATCTGCGATACTGGTCTGGCATGGAACCACAATCCATTGAGAGACGCTCATCCCGGGCCAAAAACCTATCCGGCGATTGCGACTCGTTCGATGGGAAAGCGCTGCTTGCAGCCGGAGGCGAAGCGGATCAGACGGCCTGTAAGCCGGGTTCTGTCCCTGCCCTGCGGCAGGAGATGGCCATTCCTCTGGGACGCTCGTTGCCGAACGCCTCGCGCGACCGACCCGGGTGACAGCGCGGAAACGCGCCTGCCGGTTGCCCGGCATGCCACCCCTATTTGGTCTTGCTCCCGGTGGGGTTTGCCGTGCCGCTTCCGTTGCCGGTCGCGCGGTGGGCTCTTACCCCACCGTTTCACCCTTGCCGCCCTGTGCGCCCAATGGGCGAACCGGGCCGGCGGTCTGTTCTCTGTGGCACTTTCCCTGGGGTCGCCCCCGCCGGCCGTTAACCGGCACCGTGTCTCCGTGGAGCCCGGACTTTCCTCACCCGTACGGTTGCCCGCCCGAGCGCAGCCATCCGGCCGTCTGATCCGGCGGCGTAGCTAGGCCCCCGCTCCCACCCGGTCAAGCAGTCCGGCGAGCAGCGCGCGGGTCTCGCGGTCGGCGACGCCGTCGACTCGCGCCGGCCGGAAACGGCGCTGGAAGGCCTCGACCATCTCCTCCGGCGCGAGCGCACCCGGCGGCGCATAGCCGACACGCTGCAGCGCTTGCTGGATGTCGCCGTCGATTGGCGTCGCATTCGCCTTCGGCCAGAGCCCGATGCCGGCATCGGCCAGCACCTTCCAGGGAAAGCGCAGGCCGGGATCGATCTTGCGCCGGGGCGCGACGTCGGAATGGCCAACGACATTCTGCGGCACGATCGCGGGATGGCGCGCGAGGATCGCACGGCAGAGTTCGATCAGCGCCGCGATCTGCCGCGGCGGATAGTCGTGCCGGTCGCCGTGCAGGTTCACGATCTCGATTCCGATGGAGGTCGCGTTCAGCGCCTCGCGGCCGCGCCAGTACGATTGGCCCGCATGCCAGGCGACGCGATCTTCGGGAACGAGGCGATAGGCTGCGCCATCCTCGGCCAGCACATAATGCGCACTGACGCGCTTCTCGCGCTTGTCGTCGCTCAGGATCTCGAGCGATTCCTTCAGCGGCAGCTCGGTGTAGTGAAGTACCAGGAGATCGACCGTCGCACCGTCGGGCCGCGCCGCCTGGTTGGGCGACGGCCGCTCGATGATCTTCATGCTCGACCTAACATGATGCGGCCAGCACCGCTTTGGCGACGGCCTCGCGACTGAGCGGCCTGATCATGAACGTCTTGAACCGGTTCGCGCGATCGAGCGCGATGTACCCGTAGACGGTCGACCAGGCGGTCGCCGTGCGCATCTTGATCGTCGCGTCGTCGGCATCGGGATGGGCGCGCCGCATTCCCTCCCAGAGAAGGTGGTAGGCTCGGTCCGCCGGCGGGATCATCACCTTGGGTGGCCGGTCACGGCCAAGAAAGTCGCTGTCGAACATGAGCTGGAACAGGCCCGGCCGTCGACGGGCGAAGTCCAGATAGACGAGCCATCCCCGGCGAAGGGCTTCCGCGCCGGACAGGTCCCGATCCGCGAGAACCGCTTCGTAAGCCTCGACCAGATCCTCGAAGCCACGGGCCGCGATCGCCGCCAGCAGAGCGTCGCGATCCGGAAAGTGGCGATAGGGCGCGGCGCGCGACACGCCGAGGGTCTGGGCGAGGTCGCGGAGCGACACCGCGTCGGCGCCCTGCCGCTCCACGATCTTGAGCGCCGCCGCGAGCAGCTCATTGGCGAGATCGCCATGGTGGTAGCTGTCTTTTTTCACGATCGGATGTTGACACAGCTTACATGGGTGCGCAATGTGAGCGCCGACAACATTGAAGGAAGCGGACCATGCGATGTCTGGCAGCGATAGCCGCGACGATCCTGCTCGCGGCAGCCGGAGGATCCGCCCTTGCCGGCGAGGTTGGGTTCCAGACCGCGAGCCTGCCCAATCCCGGGGGTCAACCGCTCGATGTCGGGATCTGGTATCCGACGAATGCGGCGGCTTCGCCGCATCGCTTGGGAAGCTACTCCCAGGACGTGGCCGTGGATGCGCCGCCGGCCGGCGACAAACACCCGCTGATCGTCATCTCGCACGGATCGGGGGGTTGGTTCGGCGGCCACTACGACACCGCGCTCGCTCTGGCGAAAGCGGGCTTTGTCGCCGCCGCCGTGACGCATGTCGGCGACAGCGTCAAGGATCAAAGCCGGCGCGCCCGGATCTGGTTTCGGCCGCAGCAGCTGAAGCAGCTCACCGACTATATGGTCTCGCAATGGCCGGGCCACCCACGGATCGACACGAACCGCATCGGCGCCTTCGGCTTTTCCGCTGGCGGCTTCACGGCGCTCGTTGCCGCCGGCGGAACGCCCGATCTCAGCAGGATCATCCCTTACTGCCAGGAACATCCGCAAACCGTGACCTGCGGCATTGTCGGCGAAATCCCCGGTCTGCTTCAGGATCTCGCCACGCCCATCCCGGCCTCGAACTGGGTGCATGATCCGCGCCTCAGGGCCGCCGTTGTCGCAGCTCCGGCGTTGGGCTTCGCGTTCGACAGGGAAGGCTTGAGCGGCGTGCGGATACCCGTGCAGCTCTGGCGCGCCGAGTTCGATCATGTTCTGCCCGCTCCGGACTATGCGGACGCGGTGCGAATCGCATTGCCGACGCCGCCGGAATTTCACGTGGTGAAGAACGCCGATCACTTCGATTTCCTGGCGCCCTGCCCGAAGCCGCTGGCCAAGGCGGTGCCGGATATTTGCCAGGAACGACCCGGTTTCGACCGTGCCGCCTTCCATGCAGCATTCGACCGTGACGTGGTCGCCTTTTTTGACCGGACTCTCCGCTAGGCCGGGCTCGTTGCAGGCCCCGCGTCCACGGCGGGTCCCTCAGGCTTGCCGGCGCGAAGCACGCCGGGCGAGCTTCATTCCCCATTGGGACATCGAGGTCTGCACGCCGCCGAACCCGCGCCCGACCTCGGTCAGATGATACGAGACCCGCACCGGCGGGCCGCCGTCGACCACGCGATTCACCAGTCCCCGCGTTTCGAGTTCGCGCAGCCGCACCGACAGCATGCGATCGCCGATGCCGATCAGGTCGCCGAATTCGCTGAACCGCAATCCACCGCCCTGGCCCTCGCGCTGGTGGAGTGTTGCGATGATCTCGCCGTTCCACGGCTTCGCCAGAAGGTTCATGGCCTCGCGAAAAAAGGGGCAGAGATGCTCCGAGGGCTGCCGGGAACGTCGCATGACGGACAATATGATAGGCGTCCGCCCCACAATCTTAAAGTCACTATCTCATTGTGAGTTGACTTCCTAAAAGGAAGTCATTAGCTCGCCCTCTGCGGGCCCGCATGGGGCGGGCGGCACAGACGGAGATCGATGATGAAGCTCTATTACGCACCCGGCGCCTGTTCGCTGGCTCCCCACATCGCCCTGGCGGAGTCCGGCCTCGGCTACACGCTCGCGAAGGTCGATCTCAAGACCCACACCGTCGACGGCAAGGACTACTACGCCGTCAATGCCAAGGGCGCCGTTCCCGCGCTCGAGATGGAAGACAAGGACCTGCTGACGGAAAATGCCGTCATCCTGGGCTACATCGCCGACAAAGCCGGCAAGCTCGCGCCGCCGGCCGGCTCGAAGCTGCGCCTGCGCCTGCAGGAGTGGATCGCGTACATCAACACCGAACTGCACAAGACGTTGGGCGCCCTGTTCAATCCCGCGCTGCCCGAGGAGGCGCGGAAGATCTTCGTCACCAATAGCGCCAAGAAGCTCGCCCACGTGAGCGACAAGCTGGGCGACCGCTACCTGACCGGCGAGGAGTTCACGGTTGCCGACGGCTATCTCTATGTGATGCTGCGTTGGGCCCAGCATCACAAGGTGGATATCGGCGACAAGCTGCGGGCCTATCTCAAGCGCGTCGAGGAACGCGCCGGCGTCCAGCGCGCGCTCAAGGAAGAAGGCCTCGCCTGAGTCATCACCTTCCCGGCAAAGCCGGGGAGGTGTCATCGTCATACGATGACGGGGGAGAAGCTCATGCCTCCCCCGCCCGCCCGGCGGGCACACCCATCGAAGGGTGATCGCATACGGCGATACATACCGGCCAAAAACCGAGTCATCCTGGGCAGCGAAGGATCCTTCGTTGCCCAGGATGACGCTACCTTTGCCCCAGCAGGTTCCTGTGCTCCGGCAGGTTCCTGTGCTCTGGCAAGTTCCTGTGCTCTGGTAGTTTGCTTTGCTCTGGCAGGTTCCTTTTCTCTCGCAGGTTCCTTTGCTCTGGCAGGTTGTCGAAAAAGGGGCTTTGAGCCACGCATCCAGGCGATATCGATTCAAAGACGGCGCCAGGATCGCAAGTCGGAGCCAGGATTGCGCCGATCTCGATTCGATTGCTGCGCACTCTGTCGTGGGTGCCGACTTTTCGACAGCCCGCCAGAGAAGTTCTTCGCCAAGCTCAAGCACTGGCTTCAAAAAGCGGAAAGACGCACCGTCGATGGCGTCTCCAACGCCATCGCTCAAATCCTGCCCCTCACACCACCTGCCGAATGCTCAGACTACTTCGCTCAGGCTGGATATGCTCAACCTCAAACCATCACGCTCTGGCGCTCTTCGTCTCACGATAGCCCTAGCCGCAACGTGGGTCCGCGACGGGAAGAGACAACGTCATTCGGCAAACTAGGCCGCCGCCAGCCCACGCTGCCGGCGCAGGCGGTCGTAGGCATCGTTGATCAGCGCGAGCTTGCGATTGGCGACGGCGATCGCTTCCTCCGGCAAGCCCTGCGCAATCAGGCGGTCGGGATGGTGGGCGCGCACCTGGCGCAGCCACGCCTCGCGGATCTGCTCGTCGGTCGCCAGCGGATCGACGCCCAGGATCACGCACGGCTCGCACTCGACAATGCCGAGCGCCGCGGCGCGCGCGCGCTCGAACCGCTCGGCGCTCAAGCCGAAGATGCTTGCGACCCTCGACAGGTATTCGGCTTCCGCGGCGGTCACTTCGCCATCGGCCTTGGCGATGTCGAACAGGCCTTCGAGCACGTTCTCCAGAATTTCCGGCGCATCGGGAAACAGCGCCGCCACCTGGCGCGCATAGGGCTCGAAGCCTGCGGCGTCGCGCTTGGCGAGATCGAAGAAGCGCTCGACGTTGCGCTCCTCGTCCGCAGGGACCTGGAAGAACGCACGGAACGCCTCGATCTCGGGATGCGTCACGTCACCATCGACCCGAGCCATCTTGGCGCCGAGCGCGATCACGCCGATGGTGAAGGCGATCTGGCGCAGGCCGGGATGATCCGTCGGATCGCGCGGCGTTGCGGGCGCGGTCTCGGTCGACCGGCCCTCCAGCACCAGCTCGTCCACGGCATGGCCTGCCATCACGCCCAGCAGCCCCGCAATCGGTCCGCCCAGCGCGAAGCCCGCCGTACCCCCCACGATCTTGCCCCAGATGTTCATGGTGCAACCGCTACGCGTCCCCGCTCACAGGATCAAGGCGCCGATCGCCACGGCGACCAGCAGAACGAGCGCAAGTCGACGGTAGAATCCTTCGCTGGCAAGCGGAAACAGCCGTTCACCCAGCAGGCCGCCTGCAATCACGGCAGGAGCAAGGCAGAGGCCCTTGATCCCGGTGTCCCAGTGTACGAGACCGCGCGCGACGAAGGCGAACAACGCCGCCACGTCGACGAACACGAAGTAGGTCGTGAGATTGGCGCGCACGCGTTCGACGCTGTCCTTGCCCGCGAGATAGTAAAAGGCGATCGGCGGTCCGGCCATGCCGGAAAGCCCGTTGAGGAAACCGCTGATCCCGCCCGCCACCAGGGTCGGCCCCCGCCGCGGCTTGCCGTGATACCGCCAGCCGCTGGCCAGGAGCACCACCGCCGAGAGCACGATCGCCGAGATCGCCCAGCGCATCGGCTCGGGCGCCACCTGGGTCAGCGTGTAGTTTCCGATCGGCACACCCACCGCCGCCGCGACCAGCAGGAGCGCGATGCGCCCCCAGTCGACATGCGCCACCGCGCGCGGCAGGAGCGGCAGGGCGACGATCACCTCGAGCATCAGGCAGAGCGACACGCCGATCTCGGGCCCGAACAGCGCCGAGAACACCGGCGTCATCAGCATGGCGGCACCGAAGCCGGTGAAGCCGCGCACCATGCCGGCAAGGACGGCGGTGGCAGCGGCGATCAGGAAGGACGGGGCGAGGAGGTCGGGCATTCGCTGGGAGGGAATCACTCCGGCGCGGGACTAGCCGCGCAGGGGCGCATTTCTTGTCGTTCGTTCCATGGCGCCGCGGAGGCTAGCACCAGGCCCGCCCGAGCCGGGCATCATATAAAGCAGGCCACACCCACAAAGAATCTTGTCGCTGGGAGCGCGCGACTCCAGTCGCGCAAGTTCCACACGCAGGATAAGAAGACCAATCCCACACGCGGGATAGGACGACCAGGAAGGGCAACGTGAAGCTCACAGGTTCCCCGACGATGTCTCCCGATGCCATGGTGACTCTTCCCCAATGCGGAGGATGTGTCTGCGCCAGCGTTCGCTACGGCCTGAGTGCTGCGCCGTTACTGGCTTTTGCGTGTCACTGTCATGATTGCCAGAAGCGGTCGGGTTCAGCATTCAGTTTTCCCCTTATCGTGCGCACCGCCGATCTCACCGTGACCGGCGAGGTCGAGATTGAGAGGCTCGCAACGAGGTCCGGGCGGGAAATCGACCATACGCTTTGCCCTCGTTGTCGCTGTCGCGTCATGTCACGCGCCGTGGCCACTCCTGAATATCTCAGCCTCCGGGCCGGCACCCTGGACGATGCAAGCTGGGTGGTACCGATCGTTCAGACATGGGTGGAAAGCGCGATCCCCTGGGCCGTCATTCCGGGCGTCCGCATCGTCGCCTGGAAAGATTTCGACCATGCCGCCCTTGGCCGCGAATGGAGAGCGATGGCGCCGCAGTTCGGCTGAGAGCGGCGGTCCCGGCCCATCGGGCCGATCGCCGTGATAATCCTGCCATTTGTTGACAGGAGTGCTCCAGGCCGGCGTTGCGAGCGCCTCGGCCGGGCATCATATAATGCCCCATGCCCTCGAAGAACCTTGCGGTCTCCCCCATCCCGCTCCTGATGCCCTACGTGCAGCGGCGTCCGGCGAATGTCGGCGGCAAGCCGTTCAGGCTGGTGTCGGACTACATGCCCGCCGGCGACCAGCCGGAAGCGATCCGCCAGTTGATCGAGGGCGTGCGGGCCAACGAGAAGGATCAGGTGCTGCTGGGCGTCACCGGCTCGGGCAAGACCTTCACCATGGCCAACGTCATCGCCTCGCAGGTGCGGCCGGCGCTGGTGCTGGCGCCCAACAAGACGCTGGCGGCACAGCTCTACGGCGAGATGAAGGGCTTCTTCCCGGAGAACGCGGTCGAGTACTTCGTCTCCTACTACGACTACTACCAGCCCGAAGCCTACGTCCCGCGCACCGACACCTATATCGAGAAGGATTCGTCGATCAACGAGCAGATCGACCGCATGCGCCACTCGGCGACGCGCGCGCTGATGGAGCGCGACGACGTGGTGATCGTGGCCTCGGTCTCCTGCATCTACGGCATTGGGCCCCTGGAGAACTACCAGGCG
This sequence comes from Pseudomonadota bacterium, assembly GCA_018242505.1. GTDB lineage: Bacteria > Pseudomonadota > Alphaproteobacteria > Reyranellales > Reyranellaceae > Reyranella. The sequence continues at coordinate 98,758 of JAFEBU010000010.1, read as the reverse complement.
ATGACCTTCCGCCTGCACAAGGGCCAGAAGGTCGACCGCTCGACGCTGCTGCGCCGCTTCGTTGAGCAGCAGTACAAGCGCAACGACAACGCCTTCCAGCGCGGCACCTTCCGCGTGCGCGGCGACACGGTCGATCTCTTCCCGGCGCACTACGAGGACAAGGCCTGGCGCATCGAACTGTTCGGCGACGAGATCGATTCGATCACCGAGTTCGATCCGCTGACCGGCGAGAAGTCGGCGTCGCTCACCGACATCGTGGTCTACGCCAACAGCCACTACGTGACGCCGCGGCCGACGATGCAGCACGCCATCCAGCAGATCAAATCGGATCTCAAGCAGCGGCTGGACGAGTTCAACCGCGCCGGCCGGCTGCTCGAGGCGCAGCGGCTGGAGCAGCGCACGCTGTTCGACATCGAGATGATGGAGACGACCGGCGCCTGCGCCGGCATCGAGAACTACTCGCGCTATCTCACCGGCCGCAAGCCGGGCGAGCCGCCCCCGACCCTGTTCGAGTACTTTCCCGAGAACTCGCTGCTGATCGTCGACGAGAGCCACGTCACGGTGCCGCAGATCGGCGGCATGTTCCGCGGCGACTTCAACCGCAAGAGCGTGCTGGCCGAGTTCGGCTTCCGCCTGCCGTCGGCGATCGACAACCGGCCGCTGAAGTTCGAGGAATGGGAGGCGCTGAGGCCCCAGACCACCTTCGTCAGCGCCACGCCCGGCCCGTGGGAGATGGAGCGCACGCAGGGCATCTTCATCGAGCAGGTGATCCGGCCCACCGGGCTCATCGATCCGACCGTGATCATCCGCCCGGTCGAGAAGCAGGTCGACGACCTGATCGCCGAGTGCAGGGACTGCGCCAAGAAAGGCCAGCGCGTGCTGGTCACCGTGCTCACCAAGCGCATGGCCGAGGACCTGGTCGAGTATCTCCACGAGGCCGGCATCCGCTGCCGCTACCTGCACTCCGACATCGACACGCTGGAGCGCATCGAGATCATCCGCGACCTCAGGCTGGGCGCGTTCGACGTACTGGTCGGCATCAATCTCCTGCGCGAGGGCCTCGACATCCCCGAATGCGCGCTGGTCGCCATCCTCGACGCCGACAAGGAAGGCTTCCTACGCTCGCCCACCTCGCTGGTGCAGACGATCGGCCGCGCCGCGCGCAACCTCGACGGCCGCGTCATCCTCTACGCCGACAAGGAGACCGATTCGATCAAGTATGCGGTGGCCGAGACCGAGCGACGCCGCGCCAAGCAGATCGCCTACAACAAGGAACACGGCATCACGCCCGCCTCGGTGAAGAAGAACATTGCCGAGATCCTGCAATCGACCGCCGAGCGCGACCACTACACGGTCGATACCGGCGTGTCGGGCGACGTGCATCTGATCGGGCACAATCTCCGCAGCCACATCGCCGAGCTGGAGAAGCGCATGCGCGACGCGGCCGCCAACCTCGAATTCGAGGAGGCGGCCCGCATCCGCGACGAGATCCGCCGACTCGAGGCCCACGAGCTCGAACTGCCGGGCCAGGCGGTCGCGGCGAACGCGACCATCAACCTCGGCAAGATGCAGAACAGCCGCGTGTTCCGCGGCGTGCGCACCGGCTCGGGCTCGCGCGGCCGTCCGGCGCGGCGCAGCGGGCGGTAATCGTCCGGCTCGGTGCAGCAGGCGGTAATCGTCCGGCTCGATTCAGCGGGCAATAATGACGTCGGACGGATACCCGGCCAGTCGTCGTATGTCGTAGTATAGAGGCTTGATTTCGCAGGAGTCGGCCAGCGCTGCGGCGCCGGCTCTCCTGCGGGAGGGCTGCCTCCATGCGCTCACGCCTTGCCGACCGCCCGCCGTTGCGTCTTGTCGCGCTGGTCGCCGGCGCACTGCTCGTCCTGCTGGCGACGCTCGCCAATGCAGCGCCGCGGCGCGCCCTCGTGCTCGAGGTGAACGGCGTGATCGGTCCGGGCATGGCCGACTACGTCGTGCGCGAGATCGAGGCGGCGACGCCGCAGGAGACCGGCTTGATCATCCTGCGGATGGACACGCCGGGCGGCCTCGACACCTCGATGCGCGAGATCATCCGCGCGATGATCGCCTCGCCTGTGCCCGTCGCCGTCTATGTCGCACCGGGTGGCGCGCGGGCGGCGAGCGCGGGGACCTACATCACCTATGCCGCCGCCGTCGCCGCCATGGCACCGGGTACCAATCTCGGCGCCGCCACGCCGATCCAGATCGGTGCGCCCTCGATGCCGACCCCGCAGGGGCTGCCCGACGACGACGACGACGGCGATGGCAAGAGCAGGAGCAACGGCAAAGGCAAGGCCGAGGGCGCCTCCCCGTCCACGCCACGCGATGCCGAGACGCGCAAGATGATCAGCGATGCCGTGGCCTATATCCGCAGCCTCGCCCAGCTCCACGACCGCAACGCCGAATGGGCCACCGAGGCGGTGCGCGAGGCGGCGAGCCTGCCCGCGTCGGAGGCGCTGAAGCTCAAGGTGATCGACGTGATCGCCGACGACGTGCCCGACCTTCTGCGCAAGATCGACGGCCGGACCGCGCTCGTCGCCGGCCAGGTGCGACCGCTCGCGACGGCGGGGCTCGAGGTGGTGACGGTCGCGCCCGACTGGCGCACGCGCCTCCTCACCATCATCACCAATCCCAATGTCGCCTATCTCCTGATGCTGCTCGGCGCCTACGGCCTGATCTTCGAGCTTTCCAACCCGGGCGCGGTCCTGCCCGGCGTCGTGGGAACGATCAGCATCCTGGTCGCGCTGTTCGCGCTCAACATGCTGCCGATCGACTATGCCGGCGCCGCGCTGGTGCTGCTCGGTATCGCACTCATGGTGGCCGAGGTCTTCATCGGCTCGTTCGGCGTGATCGGCGCGGGCGGCGTCGCCGCCTTCGCCATCGGCTCGATCATCATGTTCCAGTCGAACGCGCCGGGCTTCGCGCTCTCGCTGTCGCTCGTGATCGCGGCCACCGTGGTGACGGCGGGCTTCCTCGTCCTGGTCTTCGCCCTGCTGCTCCGGTCCCGCCGGCACCGCGTCGTCACCGGCAGCGAGGCCATGATCGGCGCGGAGGGCGAGACGGTGGAATGGCAGGGCGACAGCGGCAAGATCCGCGTCATGGGCGAGATCTGGGCGGCGCGGGCGCCCCGGCCGCTGAGGCCCGGCGCGCGCATCCGCGTTGTCGGACGCAAGGATCTCGTTCTCACCGTCGAGCCGATGTGAAGCGTCGGGCGACGTCCACAGCGAAGGAACAGGAACATGTTCGTCACCGTCGGCATCATCGTCGCCATCGTCGTTCTCGTCCTCTATATCGCCGTTTCGGCGATCCGGATCCTGCGCGAATACGAGCGCGCCGTGGTCTTCACGTTGGGCCGCTACACCGGCACCAAGGGGCCGGGCCTGGTGCTGCTGGTGCCGTTCGTGCAGCAGATGGTGCGCGTCGACCTGCGCATCGTGGTCGACGAGGTGCCGAGCCAGGACGTGATCTCGCGCGACAACGTCTCGGTGAAGGTGAGCGCGGTAATCTACTACCGCGTGGTCGATGCCGAGCGCGCGGTGATCCGGGTCGCGGCCTACATGCAGGCGACCAGCCAGCTCGCCCAGACGACGCTGCGCTCGGTGCTGGGCAAGCACGATCTCGACGAGATGCTGGCCGAACGCGACAAGCTCAATGCCGACATCCAGGACGCGCTCGACAAGCAGACCGACGCCTGGGGCATCAAGGTCTCCAACGTCGAGATCAAGCGTATCGATCTCGACGACAGCATGATCCGCGCCATTGCCCGCCAGGCCGAGGCCGAGCGCAGCCGGCGCGCCAAGATCATCAACGCCGAGGGCGAGCAGCAGGCGGCGCAGAAGCTCGTGGAGGCGGCGCAGATGCTGGCCCCGGTACCGCAGGCCATGCAGCTGCGCTACCTCGCGACGCTGTTCGAGATCGCCGGCGAGCGAAGCTCGACCATCGTCTTCCCCTTCCCGATCGACCTGATGCAGGGTTGGGCCTCGCAACTCGCCGCGGCGCGCGATGGCACGGCCTCCCCACAAAATGGGGAGGCGCCTGCGCAACGGGCGGAGAGGTCATGAGCATCGCGACGAGAACAACCGACCCCTCTGTCGCCGTATGACAGCGCCACCTTCCCATGTCGTTGGGAGGAGGGTGTCAGCTGTCGCGGGCGAACGTCCCGTCGACTCGACCGCCTACGCCTTCATCAGGAAGATGCGTTTGCAGACAGACGAGGCGAAATCGCTGGATATGCTCCTGGCGCCGCCCGACAGTTTGGCCATGCCGATCAGCCCGCCTCCAGCGATCGTCTCTTGGACATAGTATTCCCCGGCAACATCCTGCGAGACCGGATCGACCATTTTGATGTTGGCAGAGATTTCGTGCTGATCCCCGATCAGCATCACCGCCGCATAGTTGGCCAGCTTGTAGTTGTCGACCACGACCTGCATCTCGTACTTGCTCGGCCCTTTCGCGCATTCGGCCAGTCGCCCTTCCAGCATCGACTTCAGGACGCCGAGGTTCTCTTCGGTCGCGTTGGTCGAATGATTGACGATCTTTACGGTGCCGATCGAGGCGGCCGCCGCCGTCTGTCGGCTCCAGGCATGAATCGGCTTAACCGGATCGGCACAAGCGGCAAGCATGCCTGCCGAAAGGATCACGAGCAAAACTCTGCGCAACGGTACTTCTCCCATTTTATTTGTTCCTACAAACAGATAGACAACCCATACGAGTGTAAGCTACATGTAAGATATTGACGTGCAGTTGCAATGCGATTCACAAGACAAACCCTTTGTCCCCTCGTGTTCTTTTTGTTGCTGGGTTGTGACGTTTCCGATGTCAAAGCCCCGTACACAGCCGCGGCGATGAACCTCGATGATGAAGGGTCCGATGCCATTCGGATCATCGGCATAGACCGATTTCATCAGAAGGTTCCCGTCGTCTCCAGGTATTGCGAGACGACGAAATACGAAACCGACCGAAGAGCGCCGGCCTCGGCGGCGATACGCAGCGTCCTGAAAGGCCCCGCAACGCGTCTGGCCAACGGTCTGCGATTCGAGATCCGATCCCTCGACGTACATATGCGTTGTCACGCCGATGGCTTCGCAGGCTTCAAGAGCTTCTGCGCTTCGGATGCCTCCTTGACGGTCCGTGTTTCCGGAAGGAATCGCCTTGGGCAGGAGATAAGCCTCCAAAGCTCCAAGGAAACCACGGAGAAAGTGGAAGCGTTGAGCTGCTACACCGGCATGCCGGCCATCACGGAGTCCGTAGACCGGGCCTTGGAAATGGTCCTGGACGACGTCCGGAGCAGTCTCTCGGCGCAAGCTCCCTAGTCGGTTGCGGCACGGCCGATCGGCTACTCCCTCTCCTCAAGCACCGATTCGTGCCAGTGGCGCAGCAGGAGGTGCGAGAGGAGCGTGAGCGCGAGGAAGATCGCGATCCCGGCCGCCGAGATCAGCACCAGGGCGGCGAACATGCGCGGGATCTTGAGCTGGTACCCCGCCTCGAGGATGCGCCAGGCCAGACCGGAGGCGTTGCCGCCGGTGCCGGCGACGAACTCGGCGACTACGGCGCCGATCAGCGCCAGCCCGCCCGAGATGCGCAGCCCGCCCAGGAAATAGGGCAGCGCCGCGGGCAGGCGCAGGTGGAGGAGCGTGCGCCAGCGCCCCGCGCCATGCAGTTCGAACAGGCTCAGGAGATTGCGGTCGACCGAGCGCAGGCCGAGGATGGTGTTCGACAGGATGGGAAAGAACGCCACCAGCCAGGCGCAGATCAGCAGCGAGAGATCGACATTGTTGGCCCAGATGATGATCAGGGGCGCAATCGCCACGATCGGCGTCACCTGCAGGACGATGGCGTAGGGAAAGAGCGAGAGCTCGACCCAGCGTGACAGCGAGAACAGCACCGCGAGCAGCCCACCCACCACGACCGCCGCCGCCAGCGCCTCCAGCGTGATCGCGAGCGTGACCCCGAGCGAGGGCGCCAGCAGGCCCCAGTCCGCCACCAGCGTCTCGGCGATCAGCACCGGCCCGGGCAGGATATAGGACGGGACGGCGAGAAGGCGCACCGCGCCTTCCCACACGGCGAGGATCAGCACGCCCAGCACCAGCGGCGCGATGGCTTTCGCGCTCATGCGGCGTCGGCCACCGCCATCGCCTCGCCGAGCCGCTGCGAGGCCTGGCGGCAGAGGGCGGCGTAGTCGGCGGAGGTGCGGAAGGCTTCGTCGCGCGGATAGGCGACGGGGATCGCAAGCTCGGCCGAGATGCGGCCCGGTCGCGCGCTCATGACGACGACACGCCGGGAGAGAAAGACCGATTCGAACACCGAATGGGTGACGAACACCGCGGTGAAGCGTTCGCGGCGCCACAGCGCCAGCAGATCGATGTTGAGCTTGTGGCGCGCGATCTCGTCGAGCGCCGCGAACGGCTCGTCCATCAGCAGGAGCCGCGGCCGCGAGACCAGCGCGCGGGCGATCGAGACCCGCATCTTCATCCCGCCCGACAGCTCGCGCGGATAGCTCCTCTCGAAGCCCGCAAGCCCGACACCCGCCAGCGCCTCGGCCGCGCGCGCCAGACGCTCGGCCCGCGCCACGCCGGCGAGCCTCAGCGGCAGCGCGACATTGGCCAGCGCCGTCGCCCACGGCATCAGGGTCGGCTCCTGGAAGACGAAGCCTGTCTCGTTGCGCCCGGCGGGCCGGCTGAGCGTGCCGCCGCTCGGGCTCGCGAGCCCGGCTATCAGGCGCAACAAGGTGGTCTTGCCGCACCCCGACGGGCCCAGCACGCTCAGGAACTCGCCGTCCTGGATGTCGAGCGTGATGTCGGCCAATGCCCGCACGCCGTTGGCGAACGCCTTGGAGACGCCGCGCATGGAGACGACCGACTTCCGTGTCCGCTCCATCACGCCGGCGGGGCGGAACTGACGATGGCGGTCCGCACGGCGTCAGCGGTCCGATTTCAGCATGGCGTCATAGTCGGCGCGCAGCAGGGCGAACAGGAGATGGTCGGCCCACTGGCCGTTGATCCGGAGGTACTGCCGCGCCAGCCCCTCCTCGTGGAAGCCGACCTTGGCCAGCACCGCCTTGGACGGCTCGTTGTGCGGCAGGCAGGCCGCCTCCAGCCGATGCAGGCGCAGATCGTCGAACACGAACGGCAGCAACGCCCTGAGCGCGTCGGTCATCAGCCCCCGCCCGGCATGGGGCTGGCCCATCCAGTAGCCGACCGAAGCGGTCTGGGCGACGCCGCGGCGGACGTTGCTGAGGTTGATGCCGCCCACCAGCCGGCGGTTTTCGGTCAGGAAGATGAAGAGTCCGTAGGCTTCGCCCGCCCGCCATTCGCGCACCTGCTGGCGCAGGCGGCGGCGATAGTGGTCGCGACTCAGCGAATCGTCGGGCCAGATGGGCTCCCAGGGAGTGAGGAAGGACCGGCTGCGGGCCCGCAATTCCGCCCATTCCGCCCAATCTTCCATGCTGGGCGCGCGCAAATAGAGGCGCTTCCCCGAGATGCGGGTCATTCCCGAAAGCGAAAGGGGAACGTCGGCAAGGCGGAACATGTGGCACCATCCTAGGCCGGTGCGTTGAATTGTTCCATGATTTCCAAGGCTTGACGTGGGGCTTTCACCGACCCGAAGATGACGGCCGCGTCAATTCAAGGTCTTGAAAAATACCGCCGGTGGGACGAAGTTGCCGCCAACCTAGGAGACCGGACCCCTCGTCATGGAAACCGACCCGCATTCCAAAGTCGGCCAGAAAGGCCGCTTCTACCTGACCAAGCACATCTGGGTGCCGCAGGAGCCGATCGAGAACCTCAATCTCAAGATGTCGGACATCATCCTGCGCCGCATGCCCAAGCTGCCGCTGGGCGGCGACGATGCGCTCAAGGCGTTCCCGATGCTGGCCGAGCTCAAGAAGAGCCACGACAAGATCAAGGCCGACCTGCAGTACCTGCTGAGCCACCACGATGAGATCCCGGCGCTGCACGAGGTCCATCCGCGCGACATGTATGTCGCGGGCCGTGCCTGGCGCACCTTCCTGCTCAAGATCTGGGGCCACGAGGTGAAGGAGAACACCGCGGCGGTGCCCGACACCTACGCGGCGATCTCGCGTATCCCGGGCGTGCACACCGCGCTTTTCAGCATCCTGGCCGGCGGTGCCGAGATCGTGCCCCATCGCGGTTCGGCCGCGGGCGTGATCCGCTTCCATTATCCGCTGATCGTGCCCAAGGAGCCGGAGAAGTGCTGGATCGAGATCGGCGGCCATCACTTCTTCTGGCAGGAAGGCGTGCCGCTGGTGTTCGACGACACGCGCGAGCACTGGGTCAAGAACCAGACCGACGAAACGCGCGTGGTGCTGATCATCGACTTCGACGCCAACATGCCGTTCCCGGTGAACCTCTACACGGCGCTGCGCTACAACCTCATCCGCCATTCGAGCGAGGTGAAGGCCGTCCATGACCGCGCCGCCATCGGCGTGCCGCCGCGCAACCAGCCTGCGCCCGCGACCAACGGCCTGATCAGCGGCGCCCGCAGCGTCAAGGTTCCCGCCGAACGGCGGTAAAAGCACGAACGCGCCTGGAGTCGCGCGCCGATGATTTGAGCGCGACTCAGGAGAACGCACCCGCCAGTGGCGCCCATGATTCTCAAGGGCTGGCGCGCGCGCGGATACCTACCGCATTCGACCCGGCCGAGACGATACAGTTCATGACCTTTCGGCTGGCCGCCAGCCTGCCGGCCGAAGCAATCGAGAAAATGAGGCTCATGGCGGCGCCGATTCCCGACGCCGACCGAGATGCCTTCTCGATGCAGGCCGTGGCGCCTGCTGGGGCGCCTGCTGGCTCAAGGAGCCGGTCAGTGCCCAAATTGTCGAGGACGCCCTGCTCCATTTCGCCGGCTCCATTTTGACGGTATTCGCTACGGTCTGGCCGCCTGGACGATCATGCCGAACCACGTACACGCATTGATCGAACCCAACCCCTGTCAGCCGTCGGGAACCATCGTCAGTTCCCGGAAGCGATACTCGGCACGCATGGCCAATCGCCATCTCGCTCCGGACCGTTCTGGCAGGACGATTATTGGGACACCTACATCCGCAATGAACGCCGTTTCGATCCGACTATGACCCATATCGAGGACAATGCGGTAAAGGCACGTCTCGCATCGGACGCAGCAAGCTGGCCGTGGGGCCACGCCCGCTTTCGTATCGCCCGGTCATGATCATGGGAGCGCGCCACTCCGGTGGCGCAGTCTTCCTGCTTCGACATCCCATGAGCGCAACTGGAGTGGCGCGCTCCTACGATCAGGCCGCCAGGCGGGCGGAGATCTTGTCCAGGGATTCGAGCGGCGCGATGGGGCCGAGCGCGGCGAGCGTGAGCTTGCCCTGCAGCAGGCGGCGGGCGACGCCGCGCACGGCGTTCTGGTCGACCGCCTCGATGCGGGCCACGATCTCGGCGTAGGGGATCGGCCGGCCGTGGATCAACAGGTGCCGCGCCGCCTGCTCGCAGCGCGCTCCGCTCGATTCAAGCGCCATCAGCGTGCCGGCCTTGATCTGGGCGCGGGCGCGCAGCAGCTCGGCCTCGCTGAGCGTGTCGGCGACGCCCACGAACTCCTCGCACACCGCCGGCACCAGCTCGGCGAGATCGTCCTCGCCGGTCCCGGCATAGATGCCGAAAAGGCCGCCGTCGGCGTAGGCCGAGTTGAAGCAGTGGATGCCGTAGACCAGCCCCCGTTCCTCGCGGATGCGCTGGAACAGGCGTGAGGACATGCCGCCGCCGAACAGCGTCGCGTAGATGACGCTGGCGTAATAGTCGGGATCGCGATAGCCGATGCCCTCGCAGCCCAGCACCAGATGCGCCTGCTCGAGTGCGCGCGCCTCGCGGTTCTCGCCGCCCACATAGGCCAGCGGCTGCACCGACGGCGCATTGGCGGGCGTGCGCGGCACCGAGCCGAAATGCTTCTGCGCCAGCTCGACGACCTGGTCGTGCTCGACCCGTCCCGCCGCCGACAGCACCATGTTCGAGGCGGTGTAGTGACGGGCGAGGAAGGCGAAGAGATGGTCGCGCCCGATCGCCTCGACCGAATCGGCCGTGCCCAGCACCGGCCGGCCGAGCGGCTGGTCGGGCAGCGCGATCTCCTGGAACTGGTCGAAGACCAAGTCGTCGGGCGTGTCGAGCGCCTGGCCGATCTCCTGCAGGATGACGCCGCGCTCGCGCTGCAGCTCGTCGGGATCGAACACCGAGTTGCGCAGGATGTCGGCCACCATCTCGATGCCGAGCGCCACGTCCTCCTTCAGCACCGAGGCGTGGTAGGCGGTGATCTCGCGCCCGGTATAGGCGTTGAGGCTGCCGCCGACCGTCTCGATCTCCTCGGCGATGGCGCGGGCGCTGCGCGTGCGGGTGCCCTTGAAGGCCATGTGCTCCAGCATGTGCGCCATGCCGTTCAGCTCCGCGCTCTCGTGGCGCGTGCCGCAGGCGACCCAGACGCCGAGCGATGCCGATTCGACCTCCGGCATGACGTCGGTCGCCACACGCAGGCCGTTGGAAAGCGTCGTGACCTTGACCGAGCTCATGTCCGTACCTTGGTGCGCTGGTTGCGCCCGCCCGACGGCCGCACCGCCGACATGCGTTCGTCGATCAACGCCTTCAGCGCCTCGGCGTCGTTCGGCAGCCGGTCGGCGCGCTCGGTGCGGTCCAGCAGATCGTCGATGCGCGGCGGCAAGGGCGGCCGCACGCCGGTCGCCTTCTGCACGGCATCGGGGAATTTGGCCGGATGGGCGGTCGCCAGCACGACCATCGGCACTTTCGGGTCGCGGCGATGCTGTTGCGCCACGGCGTAGCCGATGGCCGTATGGGGATCGAGCGTCTCGCCGAAGCGGCGGCTGGCATCGGCGATCGCCTGCAGCGTGCCCGGATCGTCGAGGCGGCCCGAATCGAACAGCGACCGAACGCCGCCCAGCGCATTGGCGCCGACCTTGAGCGTGCCGGTCTTGCGGAACGTCGCCATCGCCTCGGCCAGCACCTTGCCGTCGCGGCCGTAGAGGTCGAACAGCAGCCGCTCGAAATTGCTCGAGATCTGGATGTCCATCGAGGGGCTGAGCGTCGGCACGACGCCGGTCATGGTCATCTCGCCCTGCTCGAAGAAGCGCGGCAGGATGTCGTTGGCGTTGGCCGCGATCACGAAATGCGACACCGGCAGGCCCATCTGGCGCGCCGCGTAGCCGGCATAGACGTTGCCGAAGTTGCCGGTCGGCACGGTGAAGGCGACCGGCCGTTCGGGTGCGCCGAGCTTCAGCGCCGCCCAGAAGTAATAGACGATCTGCGCCATCACGCGGGCGAAGTTGATCGAGTTCACTGCCGTCAGCGCGTGACGGTCGCGGAAGGCGAGATCGTTGAAGCAGGCCTTGGCGAGGTCCTGGCAGTCGTCGAACGTGCCCTGGATGGCGATGTTGTGCACGTTGGGCGCCAGCACCGTGGTCATCTGCCGGCGCTGCACCTCGCTCACCCGCCCGCGCGGATGGAGCATGAAGATGTCGATGGTCTTGCGGTCGCGCACCGCCTCGATCGCCGCCGAGCCGGTGTCGCCCGAGGTGGCGCCGACGATGGTGGCATGCTGGCCGTGGTTCTGCAGCGTGTGGTCGAGCAGGCGGCCCAGGAGCTGCAGCGCCACGTCCTTGAAGGCAAGCGTGGGTCCATGGAACAGCTCGAGCAGATGCAACCCGCCATCCGCATCGGTCGTCTCGCCGAGCGGCTTCAGCGGCGCGACGTCGGGCGTGTCGAACGTCGCATAGGCCTCGTCGATCAGGCGGCGAAAGGCCTGCTCGCCGAAGGAGCTGCCCACGAAGGGCTGCATGACGCGGAACGCCACCTCGGCATAGGGCTTGCCCTTGAGTGCGGCGATCTCGGCCTTGGAGAAGTTCGGCCAGCTTTCGGGCAGGTAGAGCCCGCCGTCGCGCGCCAGGCCCGCCAGCATGACATCCTGGAACGGGAGCGGCGCAGGATTGCCCTGCGAGCCGTGGCGGGTACTGATGTAACGCACGGGTAACGAACTCCGGTCGGGGACGTCAGGCCACCTGGCGGCAGGGTGCGTGGTCCTTGCGGATGCGCTTGGTCGAGGGCGGATGCCTGGCCAGCATACGCTCCGGCCGCGTCGGCCGCTTCACCAGGTCGCCACCGCAGTTGGGGCAGAGGCCGCCCAGGCGGATCCGTGCGCAGTCGGCGCAGAAAGTGCATTCGAAGGTGCAGATCAGCGCATCGGGCGCGCCGTTCGGCAGGTCCTTGTCACAGCATTCGCAATTGGGGCGCAGGTCGAGCATGGTTCCTCTTACGCTGGGGGGCTGGAAACGTCAAAACCGCGGCGGCAGGGCAATTGACTGCAGCTCCACTGCTTTCGTCAACGATATCGCCTTTCCGTAAAGAGTCTGCGGCTTTTGCCGATCGAGCTTGCGCAGAAGGCGCTCGTCGGCGGTGCCGAATGGACAGCCGTTTTCCATCGCCAGGGCGAAATAGGGGCAGTCATATGCCGGACGATCGAGCTCGATCGCGATGCGCGTCGCGGTTGCCAGCAGGAAGCGGGTCGGCAGCAGCTCGACGTCCACCGCCTGGAGAAGCCGGGCCGCGAGAAGGGCTTCGTCGGTGGAAAGCTCGCGTCTCTGCGCCTTCTTCCAAAGAATATCCGCACATCCGGTGGCCAGGAGTTCGGGAGCGATCAGCTTCGCGCCACGACGAAGGGCCAATGCCTGTAGCGTCCCCTCCTCTTCGACCACCCGTTTGACGGCAATGCCGGCGTCGATGACGGGCGTGGTCGCCGCTCGTCGCGGCCCTCGCGGAGCACGATCTCCGCCGGGGTCTGTTTTCGCCGCTTCGTCAGCTTGCGCAAATCGGCTGCGAGCGTGTCGAAGGGAGGCTCTTCCTCATCGGCCAGAGGATGGCGCAGGATTTCCCGATGCCCGGCCTCGGCCGAGCGGCCATGCCGCGCCGCACGCCGCTTCAGCCTGGCGATCTGCTCATCGTCCAGATTGCGCACATGCAGGCTGCCGGCCATCGCGTCCACAATGAGATCATTGATCTCATCGATCTCGTTGATCTCATCGATCTCGTTGATCTCACTGATCTCATTGATCTCAAGAAAGCGATGCCAGAGAGATCTCCAGAAAGCGATGCCGGAGAAAGCGATGCCGGTCGAGCCGAGCGAGGGGCCATCGACGCGGCGAGACGGAGCGGTGTCCTATTACCCCAAGCGGGATGGTGGCGCAGAAATGAGAAACCGGCCCGAAAGGCCCGTGCCATCGGCATCGGAGGCTTCTCACGTCGTGAGAAAAAGTGAGAAACCGTGAGAAAGCGGGGTTATTGCGCCAGATACCGGCGCTCCAGGTGCGTCTTGAAGGCCGCCGTGCCGAGCGCGGCGCCGGTGGCTTCGGTGAGCAGCGTATCGGTGTCGACGAGCGAGCCCTTGGCGTGGACGTTGGCGCGCAGCCAGGCGAGGAGCGGCGCGAAGTCGCCCCGGCCGATCGCGTCCATCAGGCCGGGCGTGGCCTTGCGCGCCGCCGCGAACAGCTGGGCGGCGGCGAGCGCGCCCAGCGTGTAGGTCGGGAAGTAGCCCCAGGCGCCGTCGGGCCAGTGGATGTCCTGCAGGCAGCCCACGGCGTCGTCGGTCGGCACGATGCCCAGAAGCTCCTTCATGCCGTCGTTCCAGGCGCCGGGCAGATCGGCAAGCGCGAGGTCGCCGCCCAGGATCGCGCGCTCCAGCCGGTAGCGCAGCATGATGTGCAGCGGATAGGTGACCTCGTCGGCGTCGACGCGGATGAAGCCGGGCGCGACGCGCGTGTAGAGGCGGTGGATGTTCGCGGCCTCCCAGGCCGGGCCGCTCCTGCCGAAGGCGGCGCGCATCAGGGGCGCTGCAAAGGCGATGAAGGCGTCGCTGCGGCAGGCCTGCATCTCCATCAGGAGCGACTGGCTTTCGTGCAGCACCATGCCGCGCGCAAGGCCGACCGGCTGGCGGCGCCAGTCGCGCGGCAGGCCCGCCTCGTAGAGCCCGTGACCGCATTCGTGCAGCACGCCCATCAGCGCGCGGGCGAAATCCGCCTCGTCGTAGCGCGTGGTGATGCGCACGTCGTCGGCGGTGCCGCCGGTGAAGGGATGGGCCGAGACATCGAGCCGGCCGTGCGTGAAGTCGAAGCCGATGGCGCGGATCAGCTTCTCGCCCAGCGCACGCTGCGCCTCGACCGCGAACGGCCCGTCGAGCTCGAGCGGCGCGCCCGCCCTCTTCTGCCGCTCCGTCACGTCGCGCAGCAGGCCGGGCAGGAACGCCCTGAGCTCGCCGAACAGCATGTCGATGCGGGCGCTGCGGCCGCCCGGTTCGTATTCGTCGAGCAGCGCGTCGTAGAGCGGCAGGCCGAGCGCCGCGGCCTTGGCCTCGCCGACGCGGCGGGTCAGCGTCACCACCTCGCCGAGCGTCGGCAGCAGGCGCTTGAAGTCGGCGGCCTTCTTCGCCTCGCGCCAGGCCATCTCGCAAGCCGAGGTCGCGCGCGTGCGCGCCTCGACGAGATCGGCCGGCAGCGCGTTGGCATGCGTCCAGGCATGGCGCATCTCGCGCAGGTTGGCGGCCTGCCAGACGCCGAGCGTGGTCCGCCCCTCCTCCGCCCGCGCCAGCAGCTCGGGCATGTCCGCCGCCACCATGATCTCGTGCGCCATCACGGAGAGCGTCGCGAGCTGGTCGGCGCGATCCTCGCTCGCGCCTTCGGGCATCATGGTCGAGCGGTCCCAGTTCAGGATCGCGGCCGCGCGGTTGACGGCGCTCAGCCGGCCGAAGCGGCGCTCCAGCTCGGCATATGGATCGTTGGCGATCATGCCGATCCCTCGGGCTTCGCCTTGGTGCGGCCGTTCACGGTGATCCGCCCGTTCTCCCAATGATAGGCGAGATAGACGCCGATCAGCGCCAAGCCGATCAGGAACCAGGTGATCGCGTACTGCAGGTGATCGTTGGGGATGTCGAGATGCGTCTGGCCGCCGATCGGCACGCCGCCTGGATTGGGCGTGGCGTCGGCGTCGAGGAAGAAGCTGTCGAGCTTGGGATCGGGCGTGCCGCCGGCGATTTTGCGCATCGCCGGTACATCGACGGTGAACCAGAAATTGTTCTCGGGATGGTTGGCGGGAGTGAAGTAGTGCTGCACCTGGGTCCGCCGCACGATGCCCACGAGATCGACATGCCCCTCGATCTCGCTCGCCGCGCGCGTGGCCGGATCCTTCTTCGCCGACGGGATCCAGCCGCGGTCGAACAGCACGATCTGCCCTTCGTCGGTGCGCACCGGCGTGATCACGTGCATGCCGACCTGGTCCCTGAGCGAGCGGGCGGCGAGGTAGAGCTCATGGTCGTTCAGGAACGTGCCGGAGATCTTCACCCTGCCGTATTCATGGGCCATCGGATCGCCCTTCAGCAGCTCGTCGAGCGTGATCGGTGCCGCCGCCTGGTTGGCGGCGATGCGGTCGAGGATGCCCCACTTCCATTCCCGCCGCTCGAGCTGCCATGCGGTGAGCGCCATGCAGAGGATGAAGATCGGCACCGAGATCACGGTCGGCCAGAAGGCGGGCCTCAGTCTGAACATGTCCTACGATCCTGATTCATTTCTCTCCTCGCCCCCGTTGGGGAGGAGGTTGGGAGAGGGGTGACGCAGCCGATGTCATTGCCCCCTCTCCCAGCCTCTCCCCTGGCGGGAATGAGGAACCTGACTTCATTCGTCGAGCGCGGTCGAGCGATGGGTGTATTGCTGCTGGATCAGCCACGCCTTCAGGAGCCGCAGCATCCACACCGCGGCAAAGAAGGTGAACGGCACCCAGAGCAGCACGTGCACCCACCACGGCGGCTCGAAACGGAACTCGACCCAGAACACCAGCAGCATCACGACGGCGCCGAGGCCCAGGATCACGAACACCGCCGGCCCGTCGCCGGCATCGTGGCCCCTGAGGTCGAGATCGCAGGTCGTGCAGCGGTCGGCGACGCTGAGCAGGCCACGGAACAGCTTGCCCTGCCCGCAGCGCGGGCAGGTTCCTCTCAAGACGACTTCGGCAGTCGCAGGGCGCGGCCAACGGGACATGCACGATCTCCAAAGACGAACCGCCGGGCAGGCCCGGCGGTTCCGATCATAGACGCTCGCCGCACCTCAATGGTGGGCGATCGGAGCGTGGCCCGAGCCCCACCAGTAGATGCAGAAGAACAGGAACAGCCAGACCACGTCGACGAAGTGCCAGTACCAGGCGGCGGCCTCGAAGCCGAAATGCTGGGTCGGCTTGAACTGGCCGTCCATCGCGCGGAACAGGCAGACCAGCAGGAAGGTCGTGCCGACCAGCACGTGGAAGCCGTGGAAGCCGGTCGCCATGAAGAAGGTCGACGAATAGATGTTGTCGCGGAAGCCGAACGGCGCGTGGAAATACTCGTAGGCCTGGATCGCGGTGAAGCAGGCGCCGAGGAGCACCGTCAGCAGGAGCCCGCGCACGGCGTTGCGCTTGTTGCCTTCCAGGATCGAGTGATGCGCCCACGTCACCGTCGTGCCCGAGAGCAGCAGGATCAGGGTGTTCATGAACGGCAGGTCGAACGGCGCGATCACCGAGACGCCCTTGGGCGGCCACACGCCTCCCACCGCTTCGCTGCGCATCGGCATGTCGGCGGCGTTGGGATAGAGCGCCGAGTCGAAGAACGCCCAGAAGAAGGCGGCGAAGAACAGCACTTCCGAGGCGATGAACAGGATCATGCCGTAGCGCAGGCCGATCTGGACCACCGCGCTGTGGTGGGTCCGCGATTCGACGATCACGTCCTTCCACCACCAGTACATGGTGGCGAGGACGATCAGCAGGCCGGGCGCCAGAACCCACCAATGGATCGACTTTAGGAAGTTCTCGATGCCGGGGCCGAGCAGGCTCGGGTGCATGCCGAGCGTAAACCCGAACATCAGCACGAATCCTCCGAGCGCGCCGAGCGCCGGCCACGGGCTCGGATCGACCAGATGATAGGGGTGCTTAGGCGCGCCGTCGGACATAGTCATCCACCCTTTCCAGTGCGCTCGGCAGCGAGGCTGCCAAGCAAGGTCTTCGCCCGCTCCGTCTTCGACTCGTAGAAGGTGTACGAGAGCGTGACGGTATGGACGTCATCGTAGCGCCGATCCTTGTCCATGTCGGGATCGACGAAGAACAGCACCGGCATGTCGACCGTCTGGCCGGGCTTCAACAGCTGCTCGGTGAAGCAGAAGCACTGCAGCTTGTTGAACCACTTGGCCGACGATTCCGGCGTGATGTTGTAGGTCGCGGTGCCGACGATCGGCTCCTGCGAGATGTTGGTGGCGCGGAAGAAGACGAGCTTCTGCTCGCCGAGATGCACCTTCACCTCGCGCTGCTCGGGCTCGAACTTCCACGGCAAGTTTGAATCGGTGTTGCTGTCGAAGCGCACGACCATGGTGCGGGCGATCACCGGATGGTCGTCCGACTGGGCGACGAGCGGCGTGCCGGCGAAGCCGGTGGCGCGGCAGAACGCCTGGTAGAGCGGCACCGCGGCGTAGGCAAGTCCCAGCATGCCGCCGACCAGCAGCACCATGGTCCAGGCGAGGCGCGCGTTACGGTCGACCGGCTTCTTCACAGCGTCCCTCCCATCCGCACCATGGTGAGGAAGAAGAAGAGCACGACCAGCGCGAGCAGCACGGCGAGCATGAAGAAATTCTTGCCCCGCTGGCGGCGATGCATGTCGCTGTCGCCGGGGCGGCGGTCGTCATCTGTCATGGCGACCGTCATCCCGCCAAGACCCGGCTCGCCATCAGGTCGAGCGGCAGGGCGGCGAACAGGATGGCGAGGTAGAGGAGCGAGAAATGGAACATGCGCCGCGCGGCGGGATGGCCGGTCTCGTCGTCGGCCGAGCGCCACACCCGGATCGCGTGAGCGACGAAGGCCACGCTCATGACCGCCGCGACCGCGCCATAGAGCCAGCCGACCGCGCCCAGCAGCGTCGGCGCCAGCGCCACCGGCACCAGAAGCAGCGTGTAGATCAGCATCTGCCGCTTGGTCTCGCGCGGGCCCGCCACCACGGGCAGCATCGGCACGCCGGCCCGGCGATAATCGTCGCTGCGATAGAGCGCCAGCGCCCAGAAATGCGGCGGCGTCCACAGGAAGATCAGCAGGAAGAGCACGATCCCCATGGCCGAGACGTCACCGGTCACGGCCGCCCAGCCGATCATCGGCGGAAAGGCACCGGCAGCGCCGCCGATCACGATATTCTGGGGCGTGCGACGCTTCAGCCAGACCGTGTAGATGAGGACGTAGAACAGGATTGCCGCCGCCAGGAGCGCCGCCGCCACGAAATTGGCGGCCAGGGACATCAGCAGCAGCGAGAAGATCGAGAGCAGGACCCCGAGCCCCAGCGCATCGTCCGGCGCGACCCGGCCTTGCGGCAGCGGGCGACCGCGGGTGCGCACCATGAGGGCATCGATATCGCGCTCGTACCACATGTTGATGGCGCCGGCCGCACCCGAGCCCAGCGCGATCGCCAGCACCGCCAGCGCCGCCTCGAACGGATGCAGGTAGCCCGGTGCGATGACGATGCCGATCAGGCCGGTGAAGACGACGAGCGACATCACGCGCGGCTTCAGGAGCTCGATGTAGTCGCGCACGCGAACGGGTTTCGCTTGCTCGCCTGTTCCCGTCAGAAAGCCGTGTGTCGTGTCACTCATGTCCTAAAGGCGGGAGCGCTGCCTGCGAAGCTCCGGCGGCGCCCCCTGCTCCTCGTCCCTCAGTGATGCGCCGCGGGAGAGATGTGCGGCAGCTCCTCGAAGGTGTGGAACGGCGGCGGCGAGGCCACTGTCCACTCCAGCGTCGTCGCGCCCTCGCCCCAGTAGCTGGCGCCCACCCTGCGACCGGCGAGGAAGGTGCCGCCCACCACGAAGATCAGCCAGAAGATCGTCGAGGCGAACGAGATGAAGGCGCCGATCGAGGAGATGAAGTTCCAGTCCCACATCGCATCGGGGTAGTCGATGTAGTGGCGCGGCATGCCGGCAAGCCCGAGGAAATGCATCGGGAAGAAGGTCAGGTTCACGCCGATGAAGAAGGTCCAGAAGTGGACCTGGCCCGCCCACTCGGGATACTGCCGGCCGGACATCTTGCCGATCCAGTAGTAGAAGCCGGCGAAGATGCCGAACACCGCTCCGAGCGACAGCACGTAGTGGAAGTGCGCGATCACGTAGTAGGTGTTGTGCATCGAGTAGTCGACGCCGGCATTGGCCAGCACGACACCGGTGACGCCGCCGATCGTGAACAGGAAGATGAAGCCGATCGCCCACAGCATCGGCACCTCGAGGCGGATCGAGCCGCCCCACATGGTGGCGATCCAGGAGAAGATCTTCACGCCCGTCGGCACCGCGATCACCATCGTGGCAGCGACGAAGTAGGCGCGCGTATCGACGTCCATGCCGACCGTGAACATGTGGTGCGCCCACACGACGAAGCCGACGACGCCGATCGCCACCATCGCATAGGCCATGCCGAGGTAGCCGAAGATCGGCTTCCGCGAGAAGGTCGACACGATGTGGCTCACGATGCCGAAGGCCGGCAGGATCATGATGTACACCTCGGGATGGCCGAAGAACCAGAAGAGGTGCAGGAACAGCGTCGGGTCGCCGCCGCCGGCCGGATCGAAGAAGTGCGTGCCGAAGTTGCGGTCGGTCAGCAGCATGGTGATGGCGCCGGCCAGCACCGGCAGCGCCAGCAGCAGCAGGAACGCCGTCACCAGGATCGACCAGGCAAACAGCGGCATACGGTGCAGCGTCATGCCGGGCGCACGCATGTTGAAGATCGTGGTGATGAAGTTGATGGCGCCCAGGATCGAGGACGCGCCGGCCAGGTGCAGCATGAAGATGACCATGTCCATGCCGGGACCTTGCTGCATCGTGAGCGGCGGGTAGATCGTCCAGCCGGTGCCCACGCCGCCGCCGATGATGGGCGACAGCAGCAGCAGCAGGAAGGCCGGCGGCAGCAGCCAGAAGCTGATGTTGTTCATGCGCGGGAAGGCCATGTCGGGCGCCCCGATCATCAGCGGCACGAACCAGTTGCCAAACCCGCCGATCAGCGCCGGCATGACGAAGAAGAACACCATGGTCAGGCCATGCGCCGTGACGACCGTCTGGAACAGGTGGCCTTCCGGCGTGCCGTCGGCGGCCTTGAAGAGCTGGACGCCGGGCTCGAGCAGCTCGTACCTGATCAGGATCGAGAAGACGGCACCGATGAGTGCGGCGACGGCCGCGAACACCAGGTACATCGTGCCGATGTCCTTGTGGTTGGTGCTGAACAGCCACCGCTTGATGCCGGTGGGATGGTGGTCGTCGTGGTGGTGGTGGGCGGCGGCGTGCGCGTTGGACATTTATGATCTCCTGTGGAGGAGCACTCTAGCGATTGGCGGGAATGGTGGCGGAAGCGAGGCCCGTCGGTGCGTTCATCGGCGGGATCAGGCCGGCGGCCTTCTTCTGCTGCTCGACCCACTTGTCGAATTCGGCCTTGGAGACCACGCGCACGGCGATCGGCATGTACGTATGGTTCTCGCCGCAAATCTGCGAGCACTCTCCGAAGTAGTAGCCCTCGTGTTCGACGTTGATCCAACCCTCGTTGAGCCGGCCGGGGATCACCGTCTTCTTGATGCCGAAACCCGGCACCGTCCAGCCGTGCATGACGTCGGCGGCGGTGCCGATGATGCGGATGGTCGTGTTCACCGGGATCACCATCTCGTTGTCGACCGCCAGAAGCCGTGGAATCTGCGGCTTCTCCTTGATGCGATCCGCTTCGGCAAGAATGCGGCTGTCGATCGAGAAGTTGCCCTGGTCGGGATATTCGTACTGCCAGTACCACTGGTGGCCGGTGACCTTGACGGTCAAGGCCGCGTCCGGCGCCTTGTCGCTGTAGTAGAGCAGGCGGAAGGACGGGATGGCGATCACCACCAGGATCAGGATGGGAACGATCGTCCAGGCGATTTCGAGGACCGTGTTGTGGGTGATGACGCTCGGCGTCGGGTTGCGCGAGGCATGGAAGCGGAACACCACGTAGAGCAGCAACGCCAGCACGAACAGCGAGATCAGCGTGATGATGACCAGGAGGAGGTCATGCAGCGACTCCACCTTGTCCATCACCGTCGTATAGGACGGCGGGAAGGACATCTGCCATTGGTGCGGTACGCCCACCACGGATTGCGCCTGGGCGGCCGTCGTCAGGCCAAGGCCGACGACCCCCGACAAAATCCCGAGAAAGCCCAACGCGCGCTTGCCGATCATGCAACCGTCCCTTCAGCAGACCGTCTCCCGAAGGGTTCCGGTCCGCAAAATCCCCCGCAATTCAAAGCGGTTAGTACCAGATATGGGAGGTCGTCGTAACGGGTTTTCGATGATGGCCGGTATGTGGCGGCCAGTCGCACTTCAACGGCAACGACGTGGATATTCGGGCGCTCGCTTCATTTCCTCATCTTATGAACGCGCGATTCCCTCATCCTGAGGAGCGCACGTCTCGAAGGACGAGCACTCTGGCTATCGTCCCCCTTCGAGACGGCCGCTCCGCACCGCCTCAGAGTGAGGTACGCAAGACCCTGGTCGCCGGGGTCGCACTGCGTGCCGGAGCGATTGCCTATCTCAGCAGCGTCCCGAGATGCTCGGCGAAACCGGCCGCCTGGATCTTCTCGGCGAAGGCAGGATGGCGCGTACGGCAAATGAAGCGGCCATCGTCGTAGGCGAACACCGCCGCGCCCGCTGCATCCTCCATGGATGCCGCGCGATAGAGGCCGTCGCGGCTGCGGGCAATCCGCACCAGGAGATCAGCCGAGCGCGTGAAATCGGCGGCGGCGATGCCCGGCTCGCAGGCCGCGACAACGCCGCGCGGGGTGCGTCCGGCGAGAATGCCCAGCGCCTCGGTCTCGGATCGTTGCAGCGAATCGAGCATCAGGATGTCGGGGCGCAGCCGCTCGGCCGCGCCCAGCAACGCCGGATAGGGCGTCTCCTGAGAAGCGACCAGCTCGACCTTGGTTGCTGCCGGCCAGCGGAATTGCCGATGGCGCGACACGGTGATCAGGCGCAGCGTCGCCTCGAGGTCGCGGCCGATTGCCGCCAGCATCGCGGTCTTGCCGGCGCCCGCCGGCCCCAGGATCAGGATGTTGAGCCGCGACCGCGCCGCCACGCGCAGCAGCGCCGCGGTCTTCTGGTCCAGCATTTCCGAGGCAATGAGGCGCGCGAAGGTCGCGGTGCCGGGCTCGGCGCGCCGCAGTGTCAGCACCGGCCCTTCCGGCGCGGCCGGCGGGAAGACCACCGTGCCCGACGCACCGTCGCGGAGCTGGAAATCGGCCACCGCATTGGCCGGCTTCTCGGTCAGGCGGTTCACCAGCTCGAGGAGATGGGCCTGGTCGCGGAACACCTCGGCAGCCGGCGTCAGACCGCCGGTCTCTCGCTCGATGAAGACGGCCTTGGGTCCGTTGATGAATACCGCACGGACCGTGTGATCGGACCACAGCCGGTCGACCAGGCCGAGGCCTGAAATCTCGCTCAGCGCCACCAGCACCAGGTGCTGGCGGATCTCGGGCGACAGCGCCGGCAGACGCTCGGTGCGGATCACCTCGTCCATGGCGGCGTCGATGGCGCGCAGCGCCTCGTCACGGCTGACACGGCCGCCGGCCGGCATAGCGAGCCGCGGCTTGGCGAGGTCCAAAGTGCGCGAGAGCAGGCGTTCCACGCCCAGCGCCTCACGATCGGCCACGGTCACCAGGGGCGAGCTGGGCGGTTCGAAGGTGCGATCCGGCACCGGCTCGGCAGGAGCCTCGACGGCCGGCGGCTCGTCGCCGGTCCAGGGACTCGCCTCGGGCTGGGGACCGTCGGAGAAGGTCACCAGCCCGGGCGGCTCGGCGGCGGGACGATCGTCGAAAGGACGGTCGACGAAAGGACGATCGGCGAAAGGACGGTCGGCGGGAGGGCCGGTCGGCGCAGGGGGCGTCGGCTGTTCCGCTCTTGTTGGTGTTGGTGTTTCGACCGGAGGCTCATTCGGCGTTTCAGCCGTGGTTTCAGGCGCCGCCTCGACAGGCGGCAGTTCTTCCGGTTCGGGCGGTACGGGTTCTTCAGCAGGCGGTGCGGCTTCGGCAACCGGTGGCGCCGGCTCGGGCTGCGGTACCGGCTCGGGTTGCGGCGCGGGCTCGGGTTGCGGCGCCGGCGGCGGCGATGACGCGCGGTTCGACGGCTCAAGCAATTCGGCCACCAGCCGGCGCAGCTCATGGCTGGTGAGCGTGATGCCGCGCGGGCGGAAATAGGTATGGACCAGCTCGCCCAGCTGATAGGCAATCTCGGGCGGGGTGCGGCCGCTGGCCAGCGCCGCCCGGACACCATCGTAGCGTTCGAGACAGAAGGCGTGCCACGTCGCCTGCATGTCCCGTGCGCGCGTGGCATCGCCGCGTTCGGGCAGGATCTCGTCCAGCGCCCGCGGTTCAGCGCGCTGGCCGTTGCCGACCGCGCCCAAGCGCTCCCGCAGTGATCTCAGGGGCGACCGGTCCTCTTCTGGAGTACGATCCCCACCGCTCGAGGCGGCCATCGATTATTCCACTAAAATAAACGTTCCCACACACCGCGACCAGTACCGGCATTGCTGCCGGCTCCCAACCAATCGCCCTGTCTTTCTGCCATCCGGCCAGACCGGACGCCATGGCAAAAGTTACAGAGGCCGAGCGATTATTGTGTCAGTCGTAGGTTATTCCTGTGGCCGGCGAATTCCGGCGGATGCCCCATCGTTGCTTGTGTTTCGGCTGCTGGCCGCTATGGTCGCGCCGCCGTCCGAGACGACGGCTGTGCCGAGCCCGGGAGTGGTGACACGCATGCGTCTGGCTTCGATCGCGGCCGCCCTGGCCGCCCTCGCCCTGCTTTCGACCCCGATGCTGGCGGCCACCGCCCGCGCGGCCGATCCCGAGAACACACTTTATATCGACCTCAAGGACGGCCGCGTCGTGATCGAGATGTATCCCAAGCTCGCGCCCAAGCACGTGGCGCGGATCAAGGAGCTGGCGCGCGCCCACAAATACGACGGCGTGGTCTTCCATCGCGTGATCGAGGGCTTCATGGCCCAGACTGGCGATCCGACGGGCACCGGCTCGGGCGGCATGGGCGATCCGCTGCCGGCCGAGTTCAACGACCAGCCGCACACCCGCGGCGCCGTCTCGATGGCGCGCACCAGCGATCCCAACAGCGCCCGCAGCCAGTTCTTCATCGTGCTGAAGGATTCGCGTTACCTCGACCACCAGTACACAGTATGGGGCCGCGTCATCTCGGGCATGCAATTCGTCGACAAGATCAAGAAGGGCGTCGGCCAATCGGGGATCGTACCGCCCCCGCAGGACAAGATGATCAAGGTGCGCGTCGCTGCCGACGAGAAGTCCTGACCACTCCACCGCTTTTTTGAAGGAGCCGCCCATGGACAAGGAAAACACACTCTATATCGACCTCAAGGACGGCCGCGTCGTGATCGAGATGCGCCCCGATCTCGCCCCCAAGCACGTGGCGCAGATCAAGAAGCTTGCACGCGAGGGCAAGTATGACGGCATCCCCTTCCATCGCGTGATCGAAGGCTTCATGGCCCAGACCGGCGACCCCACCGGCACCGGCTCGGGCGGCATGGGCGAGACGCTGGCGGCGGAGTTCAACAAGGAGCCGCACACACGCGGCGCGGTGTCGATGGCCCGCACCAACGACCCCAACAGCGCCCGCAGCCAGTTCTTCATCGTCTTCAAGGACTCGAACTTCCTCGACGGGCAGTACACGGTATGGGGTCGCGTCACGTCGGGCATGGAGTTCGTCGACAAGATCAAGCGCGGCGCCGGCCAGTCCGGCAGCGTCTCCGCCCCGCCGGACCAGATGATCAAGGTCCAGGTCGCGGCCGACGCGGCGGATTAAGCAGCGGATTAAACTGCGATCTTCCTTTTTCTTCCTCCTCGCCCTCCATTGGAGGCGATGAGGAAGAGGGGATGACGCACGGGCGCTCGCTGCCCCCTCTCCTCGCCTCTCTCCCGATCGATCGGAGAGAGGAATATGAAGTCGGGCTACCGCTCCACGCCGACGAATTCGCCGACCAGGTCGGGATCCTGCAGGTTGCCGGGCGCGACCTCGCGGGTGATGCGGCCCTTCTGGATCAGCAGGATGCGGTCCGAGAGGGCGGCGATGAAGTCGAGATTCTGCTCGACCAGCACCATCGTCAGCCGGCGGCTCTGCTTCAGGCGCGCCAGCCGCTCGATGATCTCGTCGACGATCGAAGGCTGGATGCCTTCGGTCGGCTCGTCGAGCAAGAGCAGCGCCGGCTTGCCGCAGAGGCAGCGGGCGATGGCGAGCAACTGCTGCTCGCCCCCCGACAGCGCGCCGCCCAACCGATCGAGCAGTCGCTTGAGCCGCGGAAACTCCTCCAGCACCGACTCGATCACCGGTCCATCGGCGCCCGTCTCCTTGGCGCAACCCATGCGCAGATTGTCGAGCACCGACAGGTTGGGAAAGATATCCCTGCCCTGGGGCACGTAGCCGATGCCGGCGCGGGAGCGACGGTAGGGCGGCCAGTCGGTGATGTCGGACTGGTCGAGCATGACCGTGCCGCCGGCCGTCGGAAGGAAGCCCATCAGCGCGCGCAGGAGACTCGTCTTGCCCATGCCGTTGTGGCCGAGCACGCCTACCGACTGGCCTTCCGCCACGGCGAAGGTGACGCCGTGCAGGACCGGAATGCGGCCGTAGGCAGCGTGCAGGTCACGCACCTCGAGCATCATGCGGCCACCCGCTTGCCGAGATAGACGTCGCGCACCGTGGGATGGCGCAGGATGTTCTCCATCGAATCCTCGACCAGAACCCGCCCGCGGTCGAGCACCGTCACCTTGGAGGCGATCATGCGGATGAACTGCATGTCGTGCTCGACCACGATCAGCGACCGGGTGCGGTTGATCTCGCGAATGAGCTCGGCGGTCCGCACGACCTCCTCATGCGTCATGCCGGCCGCGGGCTCGTCGAGCAGGATGAGCTCCGGCTCGCCGGCCAGCACGATCCCGAGTTCCAGCCATTGCCGCTGGCCATGCGCCAACTGGCCGACCGTGCGCTGGGCGGAGCCGGCCAGGGCGATCCGTGACAGGATCTCGTCGACCATCTCGTTGGCGCGGCGTGTGGGCCGGCCGCGGCTGGCCGCGATCCAGAGGTTCTCGCGCACGGAAAGACCGTCGAAGACGCTCGGCACCTGGGTCTTGATGCCGATGCCCAGCCGCGCCACCTCGTGCGTCTCGATCCCGGAGATGTCGCGGCCACGATAGAGCACCTTGCCGCGGGTCGGCAGGAGCTGTCCGGTCAGAAGCTTGAAGAACGTGCTCTTGCCCGCGCCGTTGGGGCCGATCAGGCAGCGCAACTCGCCTTCGGTGAGGCGGAAGTTGACGTCGCTCACCGCCTCGACGCCGCCGAAGCGCATGCCGAGATCGACCGTCTCGAGCAGGACGGCAGGCCCGGTCATGTCGCGCGCTCCGCCTTGTCGGCCAGCGCATCGGCCGGACGTCGCCGCACCAGGAAGCGGGCGAGATCGAGCAGCGACGGCATCACGCCCCTGGGCACCAGCAGCACGAAGGCGAGCAGGACGGCGCCCAGGATCAGGCTGGTGTTGCTGAGATCGGCGAACCCCATAACGGACGACAACGCATCGGCGACGGTCGGGCCGACGACCTGCGCCAGCGATGCCTTGGTGAGCTGCGCGCTGCCGAGGAAGGCGGTCAGCCACTGGATCGCGATGCAGCCCACGACCGGCCCGATCAGGGTGCCGCGGCCGCCGACGATCACCCAGATGATGATCTGCGCCGACTGGCCGAGGCCGAAGATGGTCGGACTGACGAAGGCGCCCCAGTTCGCGAACAGGCAACCGGCGAGGCCCGCCAGCGCGCCGCCCAGGGTGAAGGTCGCGAGCTTGTAGAGGCGCGCATCGTAGCCCAGGAAGCCCGCCCGCTGTTCGTTCTCGCGGATCGCCACGATCACGCGGCCGAAACGACTGACCAGCAGCCAACGCAGGCCGAAATAGACCGCCATCAGCAGCACGATCGAAACATAGAAGAGGTCGTTGAGGTCGAGCGCGCTGTCGGGCATGCCCGGCCAGTTGAGCGGCGGGATCGAGGGGATGCCGTTGAAGCCGCCGAGACGCGCCTCGCCGATTTGATATTCGGGACCGGCGGTCGAGTTCACGGCGTTGAACAGGATCAGCGTCACGGTGAGCGTGATCACGCCCAGATAGACGTCGCTGATGCGGCCGTAGAACATGAAATAACCGAGCAGCGCGGCGAAGGCCGCAGGCAGCACGATGGCGAGCAGGAACGGGATCGTGCTTTCGCCGATGTTGAACATCGCGATGGCATAGGCGTAGGCGCCGAGACCGAAGAAGGCCGACTGCCCGAAGCAGAGGGTACCGCCGTAGCCCCAGACCAGCGCGAGGCTCAGCGCCAGGATGGCGAGGATCAGGTAGACGGTCACATCGAGCAGCGAACTGAGCTCGAGCACCAGCGGCAAGCCGATCATGGCGGCCAGGCCGACCACGCCGACCGTGACGAGGCCGGCGATGTTCCAGGCCCTTCCGTTCCAGGTCCCTCCGTTCAAGGCCCCTCCATTCAAGGCCCCGTTCCGGGAGCGTGCGTTCACAGCCACCTCTTGAGGAAGCGGCCGGTGATGCCCTGCGGCAGGAGGCGGATCAGCACGATCGCCGCGGCGAGCGTGATCACGACACCGAACACCGGCGTGGTGAAATAGGTCGCCACCTCCTGGATGGCGCCGAACAGGGCCGCGGCGCTGATCGTGCCGCTCAGGATCGCCGCGCCGCCGCCGATCACGGTGATGAAGGCCTTGGCGATGTAGGCGATGCCGATGGTCGGGAACACACCCGAGATCGGCGCGATCAGCGCGCCCGCGAGCCCGGAGAGCGCCGCGCCGATGCCGAAGGTCACCGCATAGACCTTGGGCGGGCTCAGCCCCAGCGCCGCCGCCATGTTCGGGTTCTGCATGGTGCCGCGGGCGAACAGGCCGAGCCGCGTGTAGCGCAACACCAGGTAGATCGCGACCAGCAGCGCCGCGGTGATCGCGATCACCACCAGGCCGTAGATGCTGGTTCGATAATTGCCGATCGCCATGCCGCCCAACGGCGCGGAGATGCCGACCGTGGTATTGCCGAAGATGCCGGTGACCAGCCCGATCAGGAACAGGCTCAGCCCCCAGGTCGCGAGCATGGTGTCGATCATGCGGCCGTAGAGGAAGCGGATCAGCGTGCGCTCCACCACGACGCCGATCGCGCCGACGACGAGCGGCGCCACCACAAGCATGGCGATCCAGAGATTGACGCCGTGCTGGTTGGCGACGATGGCGCTGTAGCCGCCCAGCATCAGGAACTCGCCATGGGCGAGGTTGATCACCCGCATCATGCCGAAGATGACCGCGAGCCCGACGCTGATCAGCGCCAGGCTCGCCATCGCAAACAGCACCTGGATCGCCAGGACGAGAACCAGATCCACCGACTCACCCTCACTCATCTCTGCCGTCTCGCGCGGGGCAATCCCCGCGCCCGAGCGCAGCGAAGGACCCGGGGGACCGACCACCGATTCCGGCGCCGGCGGCAGATCCTTCGCTCAAGCGCACGGACTACCGCGCGCGACCCAGGATGACAAAAACGTGCCTCAAGCCTTGATGACGTACTGCTTGTTGTCGTTCGGGTTCTTCTTGAGATTGCAGACGGCGGCGGTGTCGGCCGGCGGCTGCTGGCTGAAATCCTCCAGCACGTTCAGCTTCTTGTCCCTCACCTCGGCGATGTGGACGTCGAGGATGCAATGGTGGGTGGGCGCATCGATCGTGACCTTGCCGCTCGGCGCATCGATGCTGATGGGCGTCTCCAGCGCCTCGATCACTTTCATGCGGTCGACGCTGTTCGCCTTCTTCACCGCCGCCGCCCACAACTGGAAGCCCTGCCAGGTGCCCATGGCGAGCTCGGTGATGTTGGGATAGTTGGCGCCGAAGCGCTTGTGGAAGCGCTCGACGAACGCCGTGTTCTGCGGGTTCTTAAGGTCCTGGAAATAGTTGTAGCAGATCAGCATGCCGTTGCACTCTTCCGGCGACAGCACGATGTGTTCGTTGCCGACCGCGAAGGTCGTCGACGCCATCGGGATCTTCTTGTTCATGCCCGCGGCGGCCCACTGGCGGTAGAAGGAGATGTGCGCCCCGCCGACCAGCGCCGACCAGACGAAGTCGGGACTGGCCGCCTGGATCTTGGCGATCGAGGGGCCGAAGTTGGTGACGTCGAGCGGGAAGAACTCGGTCGCGACCGTCTCGCCGCCGTTCTCCTTGACGTACCTCTTCACCCACTCCGAGGTGATCTGGCCGTAGTTGTAGTCGGCGGCGACGATGTAGACCTTCTTGCCCCACTTCTTCATCGAGTAGGGCACGAGCTTCTGCACCGTCTGTGCCGGCGTCACGCCGGTGTCGAACTGGTTGCGGTCGCACACGCCGCCTTCGTACTGCGTGTTGTAGAAGTAGAGCGTCTTGAAGCGGTCGAGCACCGGGCGGATCACCTCGCGCGAGGCGGAGGTGATGCCGCCATGGACAACCGCCACCTTCTCCTTGAGCGCGGCGTCCTGGGCGTATTGCGTATAGAGCTGCATGTTGGACTGCGGATCGTAGCTTACCAGCTTCAGCTGGCGTCCCAGCAGGCCGCCCGCCGCGTTGGCCTCCTCGATCGCGAGCGTCAACGCATCGACCATCGGCTTGCCGTAGATGTCGAGGCCGCCGGAGAGATCGTGGATGCTCGCGACCTTGATCGGATCGGCGGCATAGCCGCGCGAACTCAGCATAGTGCCGGTGGAGACCGCCGCGGCGGTTGCGGCCGACGTCTTCAAAAGGGCCCTGCGGGCTATCTTCATGCTTCGCTCCCTGCCTTTGTCCGATAGCGGACGCGATTTAAGGGCAGTTTATTTTACTTTTCAAGTAATAACCCCGGCCGACGCCGGACGTTCAGGCGGGAAAGTGCTGAACGACCCGGAACTCGAGGCCGTCGGCCTGGGCGAGATAGACGTCGGTATGCAAGTGGCGCGCCAACATGCGCGACCGTCCGCGCGCGCCGACATAGCTCAGGCCCTGCGATGCACGGCTGAGCGTTTCGACATCGAGCGCCTTGGCGCGGCAGGCCAGCTCGGCATAGAGGCGCACACCTTCGTAGCAGGACTCGCCGATGGTGTTGGGCACCGGCGCCTCCTTGCCGAACGCGCCGTGATAGCGATCGAGGAAGGCCAGGTTGGCGCTGGTCTCGAGGCCGGCGAGATAGCCTGCGGCGAAGTAGAAGTTGGTCGCGTTCTCCGCACCGATGCCCAGGAGCGTGTTCTCCTCGCTGGCCGCCGACAGGCGCAGGGTGTGACGGTCGAGACCGGCATCGGCGAAGGCGCGGTTGAAGGTGACGCAGTCGCTGCCCACCATCGAGACCAGGACGGCATCGGGACGCGCCTTGCGGATGTGGTCGAGGGAGTCCTCGTAGTCCTCGCAGCCGAAAGGCACATAGCGCTCGCCCACCACCTCGCCGCCATTGGCCGCCACGTAGCGGCGGGCGGCACGATGAGAGACGCGTGGCCAGACATAGTCGTTGCCCATCAGGTACCAGCGTCGCGCGCCATGCCGCTCGGCCAGCCATCCGATCGACGGCCTGAGCTGCAGGGCCGGCGTCTCGCCGACCATGAACACGCCCGGCGCCGTCTCGCCGCCTTCGTAGACGGGCGTGTAGACATAGGGGACGCGGCCCCTGAGCGCGCGCACCAGGGCCTGGCGGACGGCGCTGATATGCATGCCGATCACCGCCTCGGCACCGCCCTCGACGATGAGGTCGAGCGTCTCGTCGGCCACCGTCTCGGGGTCGCGCCCGGCATCGATGAAAGTGAGATCGAGCTCGCGTCCCAGCAGCCCGCCACGCTCATTGACCTCGCGCGCCGCCAGCAGGGCGCTTGTCTGGCACGACGGCCCCCATAGACCGGCAGGTCCGCTGAACGGCGCCAGCAGGGCGACGCAAAGACGATCGCGGCGGCGGCGCGATCGATAGGGAACGGCATCGACCGCGCCGCCGAGCAGGATCGCTCCCGCTGAGCTGGCGCGTGCCGCGATCGACGAGGCGAAGGCTGCAGCGACCATATCGTGTCGTCCCCATCCGGAACCGCCGCAGTCCGTTGCGACCGATTCCGCCGATCGCCAATCCCCGCCACAGTCGCTTCCGTTCTTGCCAATCGACCGTAGCACCCCTATCAATCCTTGAAAAGTCAAACTCTTTCGCACCGCACAGACTGACGAAATGGCAAATACACGGCCGATCAACGAATATCTCGCATATCTGCTCGCCCAGGCGGAGCGGCAGCTCCACCGGCAGCTCGATCAGGAATTCCGCGCCGAAGGCGTACCGGTGGAGCAATGGCGGATCCTGAAGCTGCTGGCCGAGGAGAACGGCCGGCCGATGGGCGACCTCGCCGAGGCGGCCCTGCTCAACCATCCGACGCTCACCAAGACCATCGATCGCATGGTCTCGGGCGCACTGGTCTATCGCCGCGCCGACAAGAGCGACGGCCGCCGGGTCCTGATCTTCATTTCCGAACGCGGCCGCGCCGTCATCCAGCGACTCAACAAGCTCGCCAACTCGCATCAGGCCGAGATCGTCGAAAGCTACGGCAACCGCCAGGCCGAGGAACTCAAGCGCCTGATCGAGGGCCTGATCCAGCGCACGGGATGAGGTTTCATTGTCCGTCGTTCCGGGGTGCGCGCGGGAACCCGCGCGCCGACGCGAGCGAAGCGAACGAAGTCGAGGGACCTCTTTTGTCGCGCAGCGTCGCGGCGAAGCGCCTCCAGGGCAGGTCCCCCGGCTGCGCTTCGCTCCGCTCGGGATGACCGAACCGGCGTCGGTCAGATGTCGACCAGGACATCGAATCCACCGAAAATCATCCGCTTGCCGTCGAAAGGCATTGGGTTGACGTCGGGCTGAACACGAGAGTCGGCCATCACCTTCGCCATGCCCGCGTCGCGGGCCTGCCTCGACGGCCATACGATCCAGGAAAAGACGACCGTCTCGTCGTCCTTCTTCTGGACGGCCATGGGAAAGGACGTGAGCTTTCCGTCCGGCACATCGTCGCCCCAGCATTCGACCATTTTCAGGGCACCGTGCTCCTTGAAAACCAAGGCCGCCATTTCGGCATGTTTCTTGTAAGCGCCACGGTTCGCGGTTGGCACTGCCACCACAAATCCATCGATGTAAGTCATTGTCGTCCTCCTCGCTGGTGTTCACTCGATCCGGCGTCCCACGGGGGTTCACGCCAGCAACAATAGTTAACCATATGGTATAGTTTTCTGCCCGATGCAAGCGGGCTGTCGACTCCGTCCCTCCCAATCAGGCTTCCTGGCCGGACAGCGCCAGTTCACCAACAAACTCCCGACGGCTCGCGCGGTCCCTCGCAACTCGAGGCCGGGGGTTATGTTCCGTGACGAACTTTCGCCACCTGAAGTCGCACATGTGGCGGAACTGGCTCGATCGCGATCATCGCTGCATCTTGCCCGCGACGGCCTTTGCCGAACCGGACAGGGATACGGGCAAGTCCGTGGTCTGGCGCAGGCCATACCGGGAAACGCAGGCCAGGTTGCCACCGTCGATCCGCTTGCGCCCGGCCCGCACGACCTAGACACTGCGGCATGGACACAATCAGCCCGCCGCACGAGCTTGCCGAGCGCATCTCTGCAGCCGCCCTCAGGATCGAAGACAAGGTCATCGCCTGGCGCCGCGACATCCACCAGAATCCCGAACTCTCCTATCAGGAGACGCGCACCGCCGCGCTCGCCGCCAAGCATCTCACGATGCTGGGCTACGAGGTCAAGACCGGGGTGGGCATCACCGGCGTCTTGGGCATACTGAAGGGCGGCAAGCCCGGCGGCGTCGTGGCGCTGCGCGCAGACATGGATGCGCTGCCCGTCGAGGAGAGGGTCGACGTGCCATTCGCCTCCAGGGCCAAGGCACAGTGGCTCGGCCAGACCGTTCCTGTGATGCACGCCTGCGGTCACGATGCGCACGTCGCCATCTTGATGGGCGTGGCCGAGATCCTGGCGGAGATGCGCGCGGAGATCCCGGGCACCGTGAAGCTCCTGTTCCAGCCCAACGAGGAAGGCTCCTACGACGGCCGGGTGAGCGGTGCGCAGGCGATGATCGATGCCGGCGCGCTCGGCGATCCGGCGCCCTCGGCGATCTTCGGTCTGCACGTCACGTCACTGCAGGCCTCGGGCCAAATCGCACTCCGCCCCGGCGGCCTGATGGCGAGTGCCGACAGCCTCAAAATCGATATCCAGGGCCGCCAGACCCACGGCTCCTCGCCGTGGCGCGGCGTCGATCCCGTAGTGACGGCGGCGCAAATCATCATGGCGCTGCAGACCATCCCGAGTCGCCAGCTCGACGCCACGCTCACGCCTTCTGTTGTCACCATCGCCACGGTGCATGGCGGCGTGCGCGCCAACATCATTCCCGACACCGTGCATATGCAAGGCACCATCCGGACCCACGACGAGGCGGTGCGAGCGGACATCTGGAAGCGCATCGAGAAGACCGCCACCGCCATTGCCGAAACCCAGGGCGCCAAGGCCACTGTCACGGTCCATCAGGGCGTGCCGGTGACCTATAACGACCCGCCTCTCACCGCCTGGGGCACCAAGAGCCTGGGCCGCGGCGTCGGCGAGGAACGCATCAGCGAATCGCGACCAGTGATGGGCGCCGAGGATTTCTCGATCCTGGCCCAGAAGGTGCCGGGCCTGTTCTTCTTCCTGGGCGTCACGCCGCCCGACGAGGATCCGCATCAGGCCCCGGCCAACCATTCGCCACTGTTCCACATCCACGAGCCGGCACTGAAATACGGCGTGCGCTCGCTCGCCTATCTCGCAATCGACTATCTGCGGCGCACCGGCTAGGTATCCTGGCGTTTTCGATACGGCAAACGCGCGCGCATCCGTGGCCGCAGCCTAGTACGTCCTCCAGTCGCCCAGCCGTTCGAAGGCATGGCCGGCGCGAATGAGGGTCGGCTCGTCGAACTGCCTGCCGACCAGCATCAGGCCGACCGGCAGGCCGCCCACCTTGCCGCAGGGTACGGTGAAGGCGGGATGGCCGCTGGCATCGAACGGACAGGTGTTCTGCTGCATGTTGAGGGCGAGGTCGACATACTCCTCGCGGCTGCAGCCGGCCGCCGGCAGCTTCGTCGCCGGGAACGGCAGCGTCGGCATCGCGATCGCATCGTAGCGCGCCAGCACCTCGTCGTAGGCGCGGCGCAGCAGGACGCGCAGGTTCTGCGCCTTGGCGTGGTAGCGGTTGTGGTAGTTGCGGT
This sequence comes from Pseudomonadota bacterium, assembly GCA_018242505.1. GTDB lineage: Bacteria > Pseudomonadota > Alphaproteobacteria > Reyranellales > Reyranellaceae > Reyranella. Next base: position 64,378 of record JAFEBU010000010.1, on the reverse strand, counting down.
GCATGTACTCGCCCAGCAGCAGCACGAGCTTCACCGTCTCCGAGACATCGTCCGGCCGCGCCCGCCAGCCGCGCGCGAAGGCTTCCTGCAACGAGGTCGTGTAGTAGCCCTGCCAGTTGTTCCCCATGGCGTAGCCCTTGATCATCATCTCGGCGGCGCCCTCGAGGATGATGCCGGTCCAGATGTGCGGACCGTCGAGATGCATCGGGATCGACACTTCTTCAATCGTGGCGCCGGCATCCTCGAGCTTGCTGAGGGCGAGACGCACTTTCTTGGCCGTGTCGGGGGTCAGAGGATTGCCGGTCTCGTGGCTGAAACCTTCCTTCAGCGCCGCGATCCGCAAGCCCTTCGCCGGCTTGCCGAGCGCGCCCACGTAATCGCCCACCCGGGCGTTGACGGTGCGCGGATCGTGCGGATCGGGGCCGGCGATGACGGCCAGCAGCTTCGCCACGTTCTCGACGCTGTCGCAGATCGGCCCGCAATGGTCGACCGAATAGGAGATCGGCATGCCGCCGGTCATGGGCACCAGGCCCCAGCTGGGCTTCAGCCCGTAGACGCCGCACCAGCCCGAGGGCGTGCGGATCGAGCCGCCCTGGTCGCCGCCCAGCGCCATCTCGACCTCGCCCGCGGCAACCAGCGCCGCGCTGCCGCCCGACGAGCCGCCGGCCGAATGAAGCGGATTGTGCGGATTGCGGATCGGTCCGGTGGCGCAGGTGTGGCTGCCGGCGGAGAAGCACAGGTCCTCGCAGGCGGCCTTGCCCACGATCGTGCCGCCGGCATCGAGGATGCGCGTGACAACAGTCGCATCGACATCGGGCACATAGCCTTCGAGCACGCGCGAGCCGTTCATCATCGGCACGCCGGCGACGCAGATATTGTCCTTCACCGCGATCTTCTTGCCGGCAAGCGGCCCCGCCGCCGCGCCGCCGATCTCGCATTTCCAGTACCACGCATTGAGAGGATTCTCCTGCGGCCCGGGGCGATGACCGGGAGTGCGCGGATAACGCACCGGAAGCTTCGGCTCGGCGAGCTCGTCGAGGCGCGCATAGGACGCCATCGATCCCGCCATCAGGCCGCGGAAGGAATGGGCGTCGGCCTCGGTGAGCGTCATGCCAAAGCCGCGTGCAAGGTCCACGATCTCGTCGGCGGTCGGCAGCCTTGGCGCAGTCGTCATTTGAACGCTCCCTCGTTGGTTGGCGCGATCTAAGGCCGCATTATTTTACTTTTCAAGTAAACTCTCCTCGACGCATACTGGATGCAGCGACGAACAAGGAGGACCCATGACCGTGAAGCGCGCGACGCTGGCCCAGCTCAAGGCCATCGCGGACGATCTTGCCATTCCGCTGACCGACGAGCGGGCGGCGGAGTTCCTCGAGCTGATGAAGGGGAACTTCGACGCCTACGATGTCCTGGAGGCGATGCCGGACGACAAGCCGGAGGTGAAGTATCCGCGCACGCCCGGCCACCGGCCCGAAGGCAAGGAGAACAAGTACAATGCCTGGTACGTGAAGACGACGGTCAAGGGCGCATCCTCCGGCAAGCTCGCCGGCAAGACCGTGGTGCTCAAGGACAATGTCTGCCTCGCCGGCGTGCCGATGATGAACGGCGCCTCGACGCTCGAAGGCTACACGCCCGACCTCGACGCCACGATCGTCACCCGCATGCTCGATGCCGGCGCGACCATCGCCGGCAAGGCGCATTGCGAATTCTTCTGCCTCTCGGGCGGCAGCCATACCAACGCGCTGGGCGCGGTCCACAACCCGCACAAGATGGGCTACTCCGCCGGCGGCTCGTCGTCGGGCAGCGGCGCGCTGGTTGCGGCAGGCGAAGTGGACATGGCGATCGGCGGCGACCAGGGCGGCTCGATCCGCATCCCCGCCTCCTTCTGCGGCATCTACGGCATGAAGGCCACTCACGGCCTGGTGCCCTACACCGGCGTGATGCCGATCGAGGCGACCATCGACCATGCCGGTCCGATGACGGCGAACGTGAGCGACAATGCACTGCTGCTCGAGGTGCTGGCCGGCGCCGACGGCCTCGACCCGCGCCAGTATGCGCCGAGGACCGCCCGCTATACCGAGGCGCTGGGCAAGTCGGCCAAGGGCCTGCGCATCGCCGTCGTGAACGAAGGCTTCGGCCATGCCAATTCGGAAAAGGATGTCGATGAGCGCGTGCGGGTAGCCGCCGAACGCTTCGCGAAAATCGGCGCGACGGTGGACGAGGTCAGCATCCCCATGCACCAGGTCGGTCCGGCGATCTGGACGCCGATCGCACTCGAAGGCCTGCAGGCGCAGATGATGCGCGGGAACGGCATGGGCTTCAATTGGAAGGGCCTCTACACGACCAGCCTGCTCGACGCCCATGCCGGATGGCGCGCCCGCGCCAACGAGCTTTCCGACAGCCTCAAGATCTCGATGTTCGTCGGCGAGTATTTCATCAAGCACTATCGCGGCCACTACTACGCCAAGGCACAGAACCTCGCGCGCAAGCTCAAGGCCGCCTACGATTCGGTGCTGGGCAAGTACGACCTCCTGCTGATGCCGACCCTGCCGATGAAGGCCACCCCCATCCCGCCGGCCGACGCACCGCTGGCGCTCTACATCCAGCGCGCCTTCGAGATGGTGGGCAACACCGCGCCGTTCGACGTGACCGGCCATCCGGCGATGTCGCTGCCCTGCGGGATGAGCGACGGCCTGCCCGTCGGCCTCATGCTGATCGGCAAGGACTACGACGAATCGACGATCTACCGCGCCGCCCATGCCTTCGAGCAGGACGGCGACTGGAAGAAGATGTAGCCGGAATCAAAGATCCCCCGCTACAGCGCGCGGACTACCGCACAGCGCGCGGGCTACCGCGCGCGACTCGGGACGACACCAACTCTCGCATCAAAAATGGTGTCATCCCGGATCAAGAATGGTGTCACCCCGAGTCGGGAGTGGTGTCATCCCGAGGCGCAGCCAAGGGATCTTGAACTTCTTCTCTTGGCTCCTCTCCCCCGATCGGGGGAGAGGAATTAAGAGACGGAAGCTACTCCTTCGTCACGACATGGAAGGCCTTGGCGATCACCTGCCAGCGGCCGTCGCTCTTCAGGAGCGTGAGGTAGTCGGTGAAGTAGCGCGGCGGGAGCTGGCACTCGACCTTGGCGAAGGCCGTGCCCGGTCCGGAGAAGTCGATCGACACGATACGGTCGCGCCGTTCGCTGCCCTTGGCCTTGCCCGACGGGCGGCTTTCCACGCTCTTGAACCAATCGGCGCGCGGCAGGTCGACAGCCTTGCCATCGCTGCCGACGCTGTAGAGATGCGACACAGGATGGAAAGCCTGACCGAGCTTCCTGGTGTCGCCTTCGTACAGGCCATCGAAGTAGACCTGCAGCACTTTCTCGATTTCGACGACGTCGGTATTCATCGCTTGCTCCTTGCGTTTGTCAGATCGCTCCGTTCGGACACACCAGGATCTTGCCGCTGCGTCCGCCCCTGTCGGCATGCGCAAGGGCCTGCTTGATGTCGTCGATCGGATAGACCGTATCCACCGGCGCCGACAGCCTACCGTCCATCACCTGTTGTGCAAGCGCTGCGTAGATTTCCCGGATCTTCTCCGGCTTGCGGCGGCCCAGGAAGCGGCCAAGCATGAAGCCGGTGAGCCGCACCCCGCGATAAATGAAGTTCGACCGGTTGACGTCGGGATTCTCGCCACTCATCGAACCGTAATGGACCAGCGTGGCGTCGGTCGCCAGGCAATCGGCGATCCGGCCGGTCGCCGCGCCGCCGATCGCCTCCAGCCCCAGCCGGATCGGTGCATCACGTGTCTCCGCCGCTACACGCCGGGCGAGATCCTCGCCGTCGACCAGCACGAGATCCGCGCCGAGCCTGCGCAGTTCGTCTGCCAGCCCGGCGCGACGCACGACATTCACCGTGCGCAGGCCGCGCTGGTGCGCCAGCACGATGGCGAGCCGCCCCACGGCCGAATTGGCGACATTCTGGATCAGCCAGTCGCCACCCTTCAGGTCGACGAAGTCCGACAGCATCAGCTCCGCCGTGGGCGGATTGATGCGCACCATCGCCGCCTGCCGGAGGTCGATGCCGGCCGGCAGCGGGATCGCATCGTCGCCCTTCACGCGGCGTTTCTGCGCCCAGTTCTCGCGCTGCAGGTTGATCACGAGGTCGCCCGGCTTCACATGCTTCACGCTGGCGCCGACCGCCGTCACGCGACCGACGCACTCCGCCCCCGGCGTCGCCGGCAGCGGCGGTTTCAGCCGGTAGCTGCCGCGGCAGAACCACATGTCGGCCGGATTGATCGGGAAGGCGAGCACGTCGAACACGACCTCGTCGGCGTCGGGCGCGCCGACATCCGCCACGTCGGCGCAGCGCGCCACATCCCACGGCGTGCCATAGCGCTCGATCAGCACCTGCTTCATGGCGTTTCCTCCAACACCAATTATGTCGGGCCGGCTGGGCGCGCGCCACACTCCCTGGCGTCATCCCGAACGAAGCGAGGGATCCTCGATCCGGCGCTGCGAAAGATCCCTCGTTTCGCTCGGGATGACACCAATCAGGTGATCACCGAATCAGGTTCACCTTGGCGAGGTCGATCAGTTGGCGGGCGCGGCCGTCCAGCACCGCCTTGAGCGTGAACAGGCCGAAATTGTAGGCCTGGCCGGCGGTCGCCTTGGGCGGCATGGCGAGTTCCTGTCGTGCGCTCACCACGTCGACCAGCGCCGGCCCGTCATGGGCGAAGGCCGCAGCGAGGCCCGCCTTCAGGTCCTGCGGCTTCTCGACCCGCACGCCCTTGATGCCCATCGCCTCGGCCATGGCGGCGAAATTCGGATTGTCGAGATCGCAACCGGTATCGAGGAAGCCGCTCGCCTTCATCTCCATCTCGACGAAGCCCAGCGTGCCGTTGTTGAGCACGACCACCTTCACGTTGAGGTCCAGTTGCCGCAGCGTGATGAAGTCGCCCATCATCATGGTGAAGCCGCCGTCGCCCGACAGCGACACGACCTGCCGCCCGCGATGGGCCGCCTGGGCGCCGATCGCCTGCAGCATCGCGTTCGCCATCGAGCCGTGGTTGAACGAGCCGATGAGGCGGCGACGGCCGTTCATCTCGAGATAACGCGCCGCCCAGACGACAGGCGTGCCGACATCGCAGGTGAAGATGGCATCGTCGGCCGCGAGCTCGCTCACCAGACGCGTCACGTACTGCGGATGGACGATGCCGCTCCCGGGGCCGCTTTCGGCCAGGGCATCGAGGTCCTGCCGCGTCTTCTTGTAGTGGCGCAAGGCGGCGTCGAGATAGCTCGAGTCGGCCTTCTCGTCGATCATCGGCAGCAGGGCCTTCACGGTCTCGCCGACATCGCCCAGCAGGCCGAGCTCGAGCGGGCAGCGGTTGCCCAGCGCCTCCGGCCGCACGTCGACCTGCGCGACGGCCGCGCCCTCGGGATAGAAATTCCGATAGGGAAAGTCCGTGCCCAGCAGCAGGAGCGTGTCGCAGTCCTTCATCGCCACATAGCCGGAGGCGAAGCCGACGAGGCCGGTCATGCCGACATCGTAGGGATTGTCGTATTCGAGATGTTCCTTGCCGCGGAAGGCATGGACGATCGGCGCCTTGAGCTTGCCGGCGAGCGCCACGACCTCGGCATGCGCGCCGGCGCAGCCCGCGCCGCAGAGCATGGTGACACGGCGCCCCTCATTCAGGAGCGCCGCGAGCTTTCCCAGCTCCTCGTCACTGGGCCGCAGCAACGGTCGCGCCGGCGCCAGCCACCGCGGCACCTCGGCCTCGATCTGCCCCAGCGCGACGTCGCCGGGAATGACCACCACGGCCACGCCACGCCGGGCGACGGCGGTGCGGATCGCCCGCTGCAGGATCTGCGGCAGTTGCCCGGGATTGGAGACCAGCTCGACGTAGTGACTGCATTCCTTGAACAGGATCTCGGGGTGCGTGGCCTGGAAATAGTCGATGCCGATCTCGCTCGACGGGATGTGCGCGGCAATCGCCAGCACCGGCACGCGGCTGCGATGGCAGTCGAACAGGCCGTTGATGAGGTGCAGGTTGCCCGGGCCGCAACTGCCGGCACAGACCGCGAGCTCGCCCGTGAGATGCGCCTCCCCGCCGGCCGCGAAGGCCGCGCCCTCCTCATGCCGCACATGGACCCATTCGATCTCCCCGGCCTGGCGCAGAGCGTCGGTGAAGCCGTTCAGCGAATCGCCGACGACGCCATAAACGCGCTTCACCCCCGCCTGCTGCAGGGTCTCCACCATGAAAGAAGCTGCCGTTCGGGTCATCTCGCCCTCCTATAAGGAATGGTTCACTATGGAACCAGATGGGTCTGCCTCCCTAGTCCCTTTCTGTCGTCCCGAGCGCGGCGAAGGGCCTCGCGCGCGCCACAAAACGTCTCACAAAACGTCTTCGGAGCGGATGCTGGATCCTGCGCTATGCTCAGGATGACAATGGTGAAATGGTGAAGATGGCCGAGCACAAGGGACTGCCGATCCAAACGGTCGCCGATCGGACAGCCTGGGAGAAATGGCTGGCGGTCCACGGCGCCAGTTCACCCGGCGTGTGGTTGAAGCTTGCGAAGAAGACCAACCGCAAACCCGCAGTCGCCAAAACCCGCGACGCCGTGCATTGCACGATCGAGGGGAAGAAGACCAACCGCAAACCCACGGTCGCCAAGACGGACGCCATCGAAGCCGCGCTGTGCTTTGGTTGGATCGATGGCCAGCTCGACAGGTTCGACGACGCCTTCTGGCTGGTCCGCTTCACGCCGCGCGGACCGAAGAGCCGATGGTCGCAGATCAACCGCGAAACGGCGCTTCGCCTGGTCGCGGCGGGAAGGATGAAGCCTGCCGGACAGGCCGAGATCGATCGCGCGAAGGCGGACGGCCGGTGGGACGCCGCCTACGCCTCCCAGAGCAAGGCCGACGTCCCAGACGACCTCAGGAAAGCGCTCGATGCCGAACCCAAGGCCAAGGCGTTCTTCGCGACCCTGAACGGCGCCAACCGGTACGCCATCCTCTACCGCATCCACCACACGAAGACGGAAAAGACGCGCGCGGCGCGGATCGAGAAGTTCGTCGCCATGCTGGCCCGCGGCGAGACGATCCATCCGCAGAAAGCGTGAACCGACCCTAGGGCCGGTACGGCACGGGCCTACGAGAAATCGTCCCTTATCCCCCTTCCCGCCTTGCGGTCGCGGGGCGGCGCCAGTAGCTTCGCGCCCGCACAAAACCCGCCCGAAAGGAGGCGTCTGTCGTTATGGCGTTCATTGCCGACCGTCTTGGCCGTATCAAGCCTTCTCCGACCAATGCCGCCCAAGGCAAGTTCCTGGAGATGAAAGCGGCGGGCAAGGACGTGATCGGCCTTGCCGCCGGCGAACCGGACTTCCCGACGCCCGATCATATCAAAGAGGCGGCGATCGCGGCGATCCGCAACAACGACACCAAATACACCGCCGTTGCCGGCACGCCGGCGCTGCGCCAGGCGATCGTCGCCAAGATGAAGCGCGACCATGGGCTCGACTACAAGCCGAGCCAGACCGTGGTCACCTCGGGCGGCAAGCAGATCATCTTCAACGCCATGCTCGCCACGCTCAACCCGGGCGACGAGGTGATCGTCCCCGCGCCCTACTGGGTCTCGTATCCCGAGATGGTGCTGGTCGCCGACGGCACGCCGGTGATCGTCGACTGCCCCGAATCGCACGGTTTCAAGCTCAGGCCCGAGGCGCTGGAGCGGGCGATCACGCCCAGGACCAAGTGGCTGATCCTGAATTCGCCCAGCAACCCGACGGGCGCCGCCTACAGCCACGCCGACCTGCGCGCGCTCTGCGACGTGCTCCTGAAGCATCCGCAGGTCCATGTGCTGACCGACGACATGTACGAGAAGCTCGTCTACGACGACTTCAAGTTCGCGACGCCGGCCGAGGTCGAGCCCAGGCTCTACGACCGCACGCTCACCATGAACGGCGTCTCCAAGGCCTACAACATGACCGGCTGGCGTATCGGCTATGCGGCAGGGCCGCAGAAGCTGATCGACGCCATGATCACGGTGCAGAGCCAGAGCACATCCAACGCCAGCTCGATCAGCCAGGCGGCGTCCGTCGCGGCGCTGAACGGGCCGACCGACTTCATTCCGAAGAACGTCGCCGTCTTCAAGCAGCGCCGTGACCTCATCGTGTCGATGCTCAACCAGTCCAAGGGCCTCAAGTGCCCGCGGCCGGAAGGGGCGTTCTACGTCTATCCGTCCTGCGCCGGCACGATCGGCAAGAAGACCCCGGACGGCAAGACCATCGCCAACGACACCGACTTCGTGAACTACCTGCTCGAATCAGAGGGCCTGTCGGTGGTCCAGGGCTCGGCCTTCGGCCAGGGCCCGGCCTTCCGCATCTCCTACGCCACCGCGACCGACCTCCTCGAGGAAGCCGGCCGCCGCATCCAGCGCGCCTGCGCGGCGCTGGCATAGCAAAGCAACCCCGGGTCAAACGAAGCGGCCGGCCTTTTCAAGGACCGCCGTTTTTCATGGGAGCATACACCGCTCCCGTGATCCTCAATTGCTGTGCTCGATGCGGGTGATGACGTAGCTGCGGCCGCTGCGCTCGAGGCGGAAACGGATCTTGTCGCCGGGCGTCAGGCCGTAGAGCAGGCTCGGATCGGCGACCTTGAAGATCATCGTCATGGCCTGCATGTAGAACTCCTTGATCGGCGCGTGCTCGATCTCGACCTGGTGCGCCGTGCGGTCGATCGCCACGATCCTTCCCGAGGTGAGCGGCCCGCCTTGCGGCGCCAAGGCGGCCGGCATGTCATCGACCTCGTCGTCAGGTCCGGCCGCCAGCGAGGACGGCGCCGGCAGCACCGATAACGGCAGTGCAAGCGCGAGGATGACAGCCAGGGATTTGAGGAGAATGCTATGCGCCACGTCGCAGTCCTTGCATTCTCGAAGCCTCATTCCCTCATCGCCGACGCAGCAGAGATGGTCGCCCCGCCGCCGCAGGTCAAGGCCGCCTGAAGGTCGGGGGACTAGCTCGCCGGCTCGGTGCCGTATTGCAGGACCTGGACGTTTTCCAGCGTCACCAGGCCGCTGCTTGCGCTCATCATGCCGTCGAGCACGGGAAGGAAGGCCGCGATCTTCTCCGGGCTGTCGACGATCTCCACGATCAGCGGCAGATCGCCGGAGAGGCGCAGGATCTTGGAGCTGTGCAAATGACTCGAATGGCCGAAGCCCAGGCCGCCGCGCAGCACGGTGGCACCGGCGATATGCGTCTCGCGCGCCTTCAGGACGATCGCCTCGTAAAGCGGCTTGCCGTCCTGGCGATCGTCCTCGCCGATGAAGATGCGCAGCAACTGCGCTTGCCTGGGGACTTGCATGGAGAGGCTCCGTTAGCGGTTGAGGCGTTCGGCCAACGCATCGCCCAGCCAGACGGCCGCGAACCAAGCGATGAGCGAAACGATAACATAGGCAGCGGCAAGGCGAAGGTCGCCCCGGGAGAGGAAATGGAAGGTCTCGAGGCTGAAACTCGAGAAGGTCGTGTAGCCGCCGCAGAGGCCGGTCATGACGAACTGCCGCGTGCGCGGGCCAACGAACAGCCGGCCGTCGGGCGCGGTGAGCGTGGCGAAGAAGCCGATGACAAAGCAGCCGGTCACGTTGGCGAACAAGGTGGGCCAGGGCAGGCCGGCCAGCGTCGGCGGCAGCAGGAGCGCCACGATCCAACGCATCAGGCTGCCCAGAACGCCGCCGACGATCACGGCGGCATAGAGCGCGAGGCCGCTGCTGATCGCGATCCAGCGCGTCATCGCGCGACTCCGAAAAACAGCACGCGCCCAAGCTCGAAGCCAAGAGCCACCGCACCCAGGCAAAGAATCAGCGACAGGGCGACATATCCCAGGGCCAGCCGCCCCTCGCCGTCGCGCATCAGCGCCCGCGTCTGCAATGCGAAGGACGAAACCGTCGTGTAGCTGCCGAGAAACCCGACCCCCGCAAGCAGCCAGAAGGCCGAGCCGCCGGCAAAGCCGCGTGCCGCGGCGATCCAGCCGACCAGCCCCATGACGAAGCATCCTGTCGCGTTCACGACAAGCGTGCCCCAGGGGAAAACCTCGCCCAGCCACTGCGCCACCAGCCCGGAAATGAAGAAGCGCGCGGGCGTACCAAGCGTCGCGCCCAGCGCCACGAGCAGACCGCCGGCCAGCCACTCCGACAACGAGTGCATGCTACAAAGCGACCGTCGCGACAGACATTCGGCGAAATCTTGTCATGCAGCCTCCTACCGCGTTCCTGCGTCCGGTAGGAGTCATCAGCCTCTGCGGCGGTTGTCGGGGGACCCCATCCCCATCGTTGCGGCCAAGCTAGCCGAGTTGCCGCCATCGGTCAAAATGCGCACCGGGCCGCCATCCGGATACACTGGTTATGAAGCGCGTAACGCCCTCATGCACGCGTAACGCCCTCATACAATCGTGAGAGGATCGCTGTTCGCTTGGGCATGTTCGCTTGGGCCCGTTCGCTTTGATAGTCCCGTCGCAGAGTCAATTTCCTTCACTCCGCTTCAGCGCACGTTCTTCCACTCTGCTTCGACGCGCGTTTTTCGCTCCACTTCGGCGCACGCTCTTTCACTCTGCTTTTGCACATGTTCTTTCACTCCGCTGCTACGCACGTTCTTCCATTCCGCTTCGGCGCACCCTCCAGAAGGGCGAACAAGGCTTTTCGATAGGCAATCGATATTTCGAGGATTCTTCCATGTCCTCCATTTCTCGTTCTCGCCGTTTGCCGAGGGATCCGGATGGCAGAACCGTCATCGCGTACATACGTTGATCGCGCATTGATTGCCGTCGCGACTGCAACCGCGATGACCACGCTCGGCACGACCTTCTCCAACGTCCTCGGCAACGTCGTGACCTCGATGTAACATTGCGATGCAAGGCATGTGACAGCACAGGCGGACCGCGAGGTCCGCCTGTTTTGTTTGGCAGCCACCGGGTCGGGGCGGCATGATCGCGGCCTCGGACGGAAGGAGGCCACCATGCGCAAGGCGATGATGCACCTGGCGCAATTCCTGTGTCACAGCCCGACCTATCACAGCCTCGCCATGTGGCGGCATCCGCGCACCGTCGCGGCCGGCTTCGACTGGACGCGGCCCGAGCTCTACCAGCACATCGCGCGCACCTGCGAGCGCGGCCTGTTCGACATGGTGTTCTTCGCCGACCTCAACTACATCTCAGACACCTACACGGGCTCGCTGGGGCCGGCGCTGCGCAACGCCACGCAGGTGCCCGAGCACGATCCGATCCCCCTCCTCTCCTTCATGGCCGCGGTGACCGAGCGCATCGGGCTCGGCGCCACCTATTCGGTGAGCCATCAGCACCCATTCCATGCCGCACGCCTGTGGGCGACGCTCGACCATCTGACGCGCGGCCGGGCGGCGTGGAATGTCGTCACGTCCCTCAATCACAACCAGGCCGCCAACTACGGCGAGGCGTACAAGCCCGCCGACGACCGCTACGACCGCGCCCACGAGTTCATCCAGGTCTGCCGCAGGCTGTGGGAGAGCTGGGACGAGGACGCCGTGGTGATGGACCGCGCCGCCGGGATCTTCGCTGATCCGGCGAAGGTGCGTCGCATCGAGCACGAGGGCCGCTATTTCAAGTCGCGCGGGCCGCTCAATGTCGTGCGCTCGCCGCAGAACGGCCCGGCGATCCTCCAGGCCGGCACGTCGGGCAAGGGTCGCGACTTCGCCGCGCGCTACGCCGATGCGGTGTTTGCGATCCAGCCCAACCTTAAGGGCGCGAAGGAGCTCTATGACGACATCAAGCGCGCCACCGTCGCGGCCGGTCGGCCGGCGAGCGCCTGCAAGATGCTGTTCGGCGTACAGCCGATCATCGGCGCCTCGCGCGCCGAGGCCGAGGACAAGCAGGCCGAGCACAACGCGCTGGTGCCGTTGGAGGGCGGGCTCACGATCCTGTCGGGTCATCTCGATTTCGATCTCTCGACCTTGCCGCTCGACACGATCATGGCGCATCGCACCGAGCCCAAGCTGCAGCGCATGCAGACGCGCTACCGCACCATGACCGGCGAGCTGCTGACTCTGGAGCAGGTGGCGCGGAACCATGGCCAGAGCGTCGGCCTGCCGCAGATGGTGGGAACGCCCACCGATATCGCCGACCAGCTCGAGGCCTTCTTCGACACCGTCGGCGGCGACGGCTTCATGCTCTCGCCGATCTATTCGCCCGGGGCCATCGAGGAGTTCGTCGACCTGGTCGTGCCCGAGCTGCAACGCCGCGGCCGCTTTCGCCGTTCCTATTCCGGCAAGACCCAACGCGATCATCTGAACCAGGAGTGATGGGCGCGCGTCACGATGACGGACGATGAAGGGGCAGGTCGTCGACACCTGGATCGAGGCCACCAAGCGTGGCGACACCGCCACCGTGCTGGACCTGATGACGGAGGACGTGGTCTTCACGGTTGCGGGCTGCGAGCCGTTCGGCAAGGAGGTGTTCGCTGCCGCGTCGCAAGGCACGGCTGGCATGACAATGGACGGCAACAGCGAGATCGTGGAACTGAAGCTTCTCGGCGACTGGGCCTTCATCCGCAATCGCATCGACATGACGACGACGACGCCGGGCGGCACTCCAATACGCCGGTCGGGCTATACCTTGACCCTCCTGCGCAAGGAGTCCGACGGTCGGTGGCGACTGGCACGCGATGCCAACCTCGTGAGCTCGAGTCGACTCGAAGCGCTTGCAGACGACGCGCCGGCGTGGCATCCAGCGGGCCCATGATCGACGCGATGATCCTCGACAGGCTCTTTTGGTGGCGCTCCTTCTAGGAGCGGCGCGTCGTCATATCCATGTCCAGACGTTGCCGCCGTGCTCCGGCCGGCAATGTCCTTCAACGACAGCTTTTCGGTTCGCGGCGGCTCCAATTCGGAGAAGCCCCATGTTCGACCTTTCACCAGACAAGCCGATCATCCTGACTGGCGATCGCACCACCGGCCCGTTGCATCTCGGCCATTATGTCGGATCCCTGAAGAACCGGGTGAAGCTGCAGGACACCCACCGGCAGTTCCTGCTCCTCGCCGACACCCAGGCGCTGACCGACAACGCGCACGATCCGGAGAAGGTGCGCCGCAACGTGCTGGAGGTCGCGCTGGACTATCTCGCCGTCGGAATCGATCCGCAGAAGACGACGATCTGCGTGCAGTCCGGCCTGCCGGCATTGGCCGAACTCACCGTGCTCTATCTGAACTACGTGACTGTCGCGCGTCTCGAGCGCAACCCGACGATCAAGGACGAGATCCGCGCCCGCGGCTTCGGCCGCGACATCCCCGCCGGCTTCCTCTGCTATCCCGTGGCCCAAGCCGCCGACATCACCGCCTTCAAGGCGACCGTCGTGCCGGTCGGCGAGGACCAGGCGCCGCTGATCGAACAGACCAACGAGATCGTGCGCCGCATCAACAACCAGATCGGCCGCGACGTGCTGGTCGAAGCCGCGGCCCTGATCCCGCGCGTCGGCCGGCTGCCCGGCATCGACGGCAAGGCGAAGATGAGCAAGTCGCAGGGCAACGCGATCCTGCTCTCGGCCTCGCCCGACGAGATTCGCGACGCCGTGCACCGCATGTACACCGATCCGGGCCACCTGCGCACCAGCGACCCCGGAACGGTGGAGGGCAATGTGGTGTTCACCTATCTCGATGCGTTCGACGAGGACGAATCCGCCGTCGCCGAACTGAAGGCACACTATCGCCGTGGCGGGCTGGGAGACATGACGGTGAAGCGGCGCCTCGAAAGGGTGCTGAAAGATCTGCTCGCCCCTGTCCGCGAGCGTCGCGCGGCGCTGGCACGTAATTCCCAGGACGTGCTCGATCTTTTGCGCGAAGGCACGCGACAGGCACGTGCCGTCACCCAGGCGACGCTCGACGAGGTGCGAGCCGGGCTGGGGCTGTTCCAGCTCGGCTGACATCGGCAGCGCGGAGAATCGGAATCGATGGTCGATCTAAAGCGGGGCTTCCAGCGCCGGTTGCTCTTTGAATAGCTGCCTGGTTGAATAGCTGCCCTGCGGCCCGTCTTCATCATGGCCAGACCCGTCTTCATCATGGCCAGACAGGTACGCCGTCCAGCCCCGCGGTTTCTGGCAGGCCGCAGATCAGGTTCGCATTCTGCACCGCCTGGCCGGCCGCTCCCTTGCCGAGATTGTCGACCACGCCCATCGCGATCACCAAGTTGCGCTCTGGATCGGCCGCATAGCTGACGAACGCGAGGTTCGAGCCGGTAGCCCATTTGGTCTGCGGCGCCTTGTCGGTCACGCGGACGAACGCCCGCCCCGCGTAGAAGCGCCGGGCCGCGTCCAGGCACTGGTCCGTGGTGGCGCGGCCGCGGCAATACATGGTGGCGAGGACGCCGCGGGTCATCGGCACCAGGTGCGGCGTGAACACCAGCCCGGCCGCGCTGCCGCCGCTCAGCCGCTCGATCGTCTTTGCCATCTCGGGCATATGGACGTGCCTGAGCAGACCGTAGGGCACCAAATTCTCGTTGCTCTCGGCGTAGCCGAACTTGCTATCGGCACCGCCCCGGCCGGCACCGGAGATGCCGGTCTTGGCGTCGATCACGATGTCGCCAGGTTCGATCAGCTTGTTGGCCAGCAGCGGCGCCAGCGCGCTCAGCGCCGCCGCGGGGAAGCAGCCGGGGTTGGCAACACGGGCCTGACCCTCGATCTGGGCTGGCCAGATATCCGCCAGGCCGTATGCCCAACCCTTGACGTAGCGGTGGTCGCCGCCGATGTCGACGATCTTCACGTCCTTGGGCACGCGCGCCAGCGCCTCGGCCGAGGCGCCCGTGGGCAGCGACGCGAACAGCACGTCGAGCTTCGGCAGGGTCACTGGGTCCCACTTCTCGATCACCAGTTCGGCCAGCTTGGCTGGCACACCCGGGAAGCGGTCGGCCAAACGGCTGCCGGCGCTGCCCTCGCCGGCGGCGTAGATGAGCTCGAAAGAAGGATGGCTCGCGACCAGGCGCATCGCCTCGCCACCGCCAAAACCGCTGATCCCGACAATGCCGACGCGAATGCTCATGATGATGTCCTTCCGGGGTTTGGGCATAAGAAAACCCCCGGAGCCGGGGGCTGCGGGGGTTCAGGAACGCGGGCCAGGGCCGCTCCGGCGGATGGGACCTACGATGAGGCAGTCACCACGTGGACGGACGCCGATCGACGCGCAGCCCAAAGAGCCGCCGCTTGGGTGCAGCGACGTCGGCGTCGATCACAAAGGTTCTGGTTCCCGAACATGTCCTTCGACACTGTCGCTACCTATATTGATCGTCAAGGGGAATGTCTGCTGACCGCCCCTCTCGGACGTTTTTGGTTTCAGGGTTCACGACCCAATTCATGTCGCCGCCACTCTACAGCGCTCGACCATCGCAATGCTCGACCATCGTAATGCTCGACCATCGCCCTGAACCTTGGTTGGCTCGCTTGGACGAGGTGTGATTTGCCTCCTAAGCTGTGGCGGCCGCCCTCCCAATGGTCACAAGTCGCGTAGGTGTTCGACATGAATGTGCAATCGAAGCTCACCCTTTCGCCGGAGGACATTGCGCGCTTCGGCGACGATCCCGCCGGGGCCTTTGCCAAAAACCTTCAGCTTGTCCAGGAGCGTATCGCCGACGCCTGTCGCCGCGCCGGGCGTCAACCCGATGACGTTCACCTGCTTCCCGTCACCAAGACCGTTCCCGCCCACATCCTCCGGCTCGCCTTTGCCGCGGGGATTTCCGAGTTCGGCGAAAACAAGCTGCAAGAGGCCCGCGACAAGCGGGCCCTACTCGAGGATCTCGCCATCCGCTGGAGCATCATCGGCCACCTCCAGACCAACAAGGTGAAATATCTCGTCCGCTTCGCTTCGGCGTTCCACGCCCTCGACAGCTTTCGGCTGGCCGAGGAGCTCAATCGTCGCCTCGAGTCGCAGGGCCACGACCTCGATGTCTTCGTGCAGGTGAACACGTCAGGCGAAGCCAGCAAGTACGGTCTCAGCCCCGATGACTTCCTGCCCTTTGTCGAGCGTCTGTCCGACTATCCCCGGCTGAAGCCGCGTGGCCTCATGACTCTGGCGGTCTTCAGCGACGACAATGAGCGCGTACGTGCCTGTTTCCGGCTGTTGCGCGCCCTGCGGGACCGTGCCGCCGCCATCAATCCCGACCTCGTGCAACTGTCGATGGGCATGTCCGGCGATTTCGAGATCGCCATCGAGGAAGGCGCCGACATCGTCCGGGTGGGCCAGGCCATTTTCGGGAAACGACCGACCCCGGATGGTTTCTATTGGCCGGGACTTTTCCCGCCGGCGGCGAGCTCTTCGACATAGAGTGGATTCCAAATTCCTGGAACCGTCCCCCTCGCCCCGAGGAGCATCGCGAAACGATGCGTCTCCAAGGGTCTGCAGCAAGCATGGGGTGGGCAGCAGGCGTGGGATAGGCGGCAAGCGTCGGGTCGGCAGCAGGCGTGGGTCGGCAGGGGTCGGCAGCAGGCGTGGGATAGGCGGCAAGCGTGGGGTCGGCAGCAGGCGTAGTGCTCGTCCTCCCCTTCGAGATGCGCGCTGCGTACGCTCCTCAGGGTGAGGTGATTCTTTTCAAGCGAGACATGCTCTGGCGAGACATGCCCCGGCCTCGGAGCAAGGGAGGTTTGCGTGCAGCCCTGGCGACTTGTTACGGGTCTTGCGCTCAGCTTCTGCTTCGTGGTGCCGGCGCTTGCGGGAACGGCGGATTGCCTGCTCGAAGTGCGCGGCAAAACGTTGGATCGAGGGCCAGTGCGAGTTCACCGCGACAGCGCTTCCCAATGAACCGACCGGAAGCTTCCAGATCCTGGAAGGCAACCACTTCGCCCAGGTCAATGTCGAGACGCCGGGCACGGCGAACGTGCTACTGGAACAAGGATCCGCACGCCACACATGCCCCTTCGAACCTGGGCGTGCTGATCCGGCAGGGCGCCTGCTGGACGAACGACGCCGCGAAGATTTGCGCCTGGAAGCCCCGGCGAGAGACATCACTGATGGAGAGAGACGTCACTGATGGCGGTCCTTGTGCTCGCCATGGTCGTGGCTCCCTCCCCGATCGCCTGATTCTGGCGTGCCTGATCCTGACGTTCCAGTGCCGGATGCGGCCGGCGGCGCGTCGTTCATCATGTGCTCGTGGGCCTCGCCGGAATCCTTCGTCGCGGCCTGGTAGTCGGCGGCGGATAAGGACGGCAGCTTGTCGATGAAGGCCACCATGTTCCAGATCAGGCTATCGTCATGCGTGGCGCCCCACGCCGCCATGCCGGACATCTTGATGCCGTGCTTGATCACCCAGAATTCCTGCTCCGGTGTAAGGCCGGTCGGCTTGGTGAGATCGGGTGCGCGCGGATAGAGGCCGCGGCTGATCTCGCTCGGCTGCATGCCCGGAGCGAGATGACAACCGCTGCACATCTCGTTGTACAGCCCAGCTCCGGCGGCGAACCGCTTGGGATCGTTGAAATCGGCGGGACGGACGACATCTTCGGCCCGGACCTCGACCGAGCGCATCCGCACGGCAGCGATCAGGCGCGCCACCGGTCCGAAATGCGGGACGTCGGCCCCGACATCGTAGACTCCCGACTGAACGAAGAGCGTCACACCGCCGGCGAAAACGATCGCCAGGACGATCAGCCCCAGCAACCATCGTGGAAAGATCCGCCTTGCCGCCATGGGATGGTCCTTCGATCGTCATGCCCCGGTCCCGATACGCGGGGACGTGCCTCATCCCTCCCGAGGGCTTCGTTGCGCTCGCGCGTATATAGGCAGGGAATAGGGAGTTCCTATGATCGACGACGACATCGCAAAGCTGGTCGAACGGGAGCGCACGGCCGATCTCGGCCGGCTGGAGGCCGATATCTGGCGGCGGGAGGCGGCCTTTCAGGCTCGCCGCCACGCGATGCGGCGCATGGCGGCCTGGCAAGGCATGGTGATGCTGGCGGCCATGATCGGCAGCGCCGGCGCGGGTTTCGCCATGTCCCTGCCCGCGGCCGACCCGCGGCCTGCCGCGCTGATGATGCCGGGCGAGCGGCTCGCGCCCTCCGCCCTCCTGTTCGGCATCCATCGATGATGGGCCCGGGACGCACCTTCCTCGCCATGCTCGTGGTGACGGTGCTGGCCGCGGCGGCTGCCGGCTGGGCCGGCGTGCAGTATGGCCTCGGCCGCGCAAACGGCGAGACCGATCTCGACGCCGCGATCCATCACGACCTCCATCTCACGCCCGAGCAGGACCGGCGGATCCACACGCTCGAAGCCGATCTCGCCACGACGCGCCTGGAGCTGCAGGCGAAGATGCGCGCGGCCAACCGAGACATCGCCCAGGCGATCACCGAGCGCCACAGCTACGATGCGCAGGCACAGGAGGCGGTGGAGCGACTGCATGCGGCGATGAGCGCGCTGCAGGAGAAGACCATCCGGCATGTGCTGGCGATCCGGGCGCTGCTGACGCCCGAGCAGGCGCGCGATTTCGACGCCAAGGTGTCGAAGGCGCTGAATGCCGGGACTTCGTGAACGCAGGCGATCCCGAGAGCGACGAGACCCTCGCAGCGCGCGCCAAATCCGGCGACCGTGCCGCGTTCGATGCCCTTGTGCGCCGCCACAAGGACGCGCTGTACGGCTTCGTACGGCGCTATATCGGCACCGCCGACGAGAGCTATGACGTGCTGCAGGACACCTTCGTTGCGGCCTGGCTCGGGCTCAAGAGTTACGACGCGGACCGGCCGTTCCTTCCCTGGCTGCGCACGGTCGCGCTCAACAAGTGCCGCGATGTCGGGCGGCGGCAAACGGTGCGCCGGCTCTTCCTGCGTGCTTTCGCCCGCGAGAAGGCGGATGAGCAGACGACGGCGCATCTCGATCGCGAGCGGGACGCCGAGACCGAGCTCGACCAGCGACTCGCCGACCTCGACCGCGCGATCGCCGCGTTGCCGATGCTCTACAAGGAGCCGCTCCTCCTCACCACCGTGAGCGGCCTGTCGCACAAGGAGACTGCCGCAATGCTCAAGACCACGCCCAAAGCCATCGAAATGCGCCTCGCCCGCGCGCGGGCACGATTGGCGACATTTCTTCTTCCGCGTCACCCCCGATAGGGGGAGAGGTTGGGAGAGCAGGACGCGGGCTGTGCGTCACCCCCTCTCCCTCGCCTTTCCCCAGCGGCGACGAGGAAGAACGTCTGTCATCCTGAGTCGCGCGGGGTATCCCCGCGCTGAAGCGAAGGATCTGGCGCTGACAGCGGAGTCGCGGTCGTTGCGTGAGGTCCTTCGCTGCGCTCAGGACGACAAAGAATGTCCTCTAACCCTCACGGGAAAGAGGAATATGAGGAGGGATCGGCGGCCAACCTGCGTATCAGGTCCAGGAGGGTGTGATGACTGGAAGGATCGGACGCCGGCGCTTCGTCGAAGGGTTTGCTTTGGCGACCGGGCTCGCAGCACTGGGGCGTGCAAAAGCGCACGCCGCTGCGCCGCCGGCAATATTGCAGGGCGACCGCATCGACCTCACGGTCGGCACGACGCCGGTCAATTTCACCGGTCGCGCCCGCACGGCGACGACCGTGAACGGCGCCGTGCCGGGCCCGATCCTGCGCCTGCGCGAGGGCGACACCGTTACGCTGAACGTCACCAACCGACTGAAGGAGCCGACCTCGATTCACTGGCACGGCCTCCTGCTGCCCAATTCCATGGATGGCGTGCCGGGCCTCACCTTCCGAGGCATCATGCCCGACGAGACCTTCACCTACTGCTTTCCGATCCGGCAGGCCGGCACCTACTGGTACCACAGCCACAGCGGCATGCAGGAGCAGACCGGCCTTTACGGCCCGCTGATCCTCGAACCGCGCGACAGGGAGCCTTACGCCTACCAGCGCGATCACGTCGTGATGCTGTCGGACTGGACCGACGAGGATCCGATGACGGTCATGTCCAACCTCAAGCAACAGAGCGACTACTACAATCACAACCGGCGCACGCTCGGCACCTTCGCCAGGGATGCCAGGCGCGACGGTCTGGGTGCCGCCGTCGACGATCGGCTGATGTGGGGCGGCATGCGCATGAGTCCGACCGACCTCATGGACGTGACCGGCGCCACCTATACTTTCCTGATGAACGGCCAGCCGCCTGCCGCGAACTGGACCGGATTGTTTGTGCGCGGCGAGAAGGTACGGCTGCGCTTCATCAACGGCTCGTCGATGACCACCTTCGACGTTCGCATCCCCGGCCTGACGATGACGGTCGTGCAGGCCGACGGATCGGATGTCGTGCCGGTCGAGGTCGATGAATTCCGCATCGGCGTCGCCGAGACCTACGATGTCATCGTGGCGCCACGACAGGATGCCTGCACCATCTTCGCCCAGGCGCTGGATCGCAGCGGCTACGCCCGCGGCACGCTCGCCGTGCGCGAGGGGCTCGCGGCAGCGATCCCGCCGATGGATCCAAGACCGCTGCGCACCATGGCGGACATGGGCATGGCTCATGACATGAAGGGCATGTCGGGCAAGACAATGGGCGGCACGACCATGGGTGGCATGGATATGGGCGGCATGGATATGAGCAAGATGACGCCGGAGGAGCATGCCAAGCACATGGCGATGATGGCCGGCGCCTCTGGTGACAAGAAGCCCGCCGACACTGTGCCGACCAGCAATGCCGACGGTGTCGATCCGGCAACGTTGGCCGGCCAGCCCGGCGTCGACAACGTGGCGATGGAAACCAGGGACAAGCTCGGCGAAGCGGGCATCGGACTCGATGGCAACGGCCGACGCAACCTCACCTATCGCGACCTGCGCGCGCTCAGGCCCAACATTGGACGCGCGCCGCCCACGCGCGCGCTGGAGTTCCATCTCACCGGCAACATGGAACGCTTCCTGTGGGGCTTCGACGGCAAGAAGTTCTCGCAGGCCGGCCCGATCCGCGTGGCGCTGGGCGAGCGCATCCGCTTCGTGCTGATCAACGACACGATGATGGAACACCCGATCCATCTGCACGGCTTCCTGTTCGAGGTCGAGAACGGCCAGGGCAACCGCCTGCCCCTCAAGCACACGATCAACGTCAAGCCGGCGGAGCGCATGAGCTTCGTCTTCACCGCCGATACGCCCGGCCGCTGGGCGTTCCACTGCCATCTGCTCTATCACATGGAAGCGGGCATGTTCCGCACGGTGCTGGTCTCGTGACCTCGCGCTGGGCCTCTGGACTGCTGGCCGCGGCACTGGCCGCCCTCTCGGTCCCGGTGCGGGCGCAGATGCACATGGACCATGCGCCGCCGCCATCATCGGACGCCGGATCGGCGGCGCCGTTCGGCGCTCCCGTCATGGACCAGCATGTCTTCTATCATGCGCTGATCGACCAGCTCGAAGGCCGGTTCGGCGCCGACCGAAGCTTCCGCTGGGAAGGCGAAGCGTGGGCCGGCACGGATGAGAACCGGATCTGGCTCAAGAGCGAGGGCACGCTGGCCAATGGCCTGCTCGAAGACAGCCAGCAGGAAGTCTTCTTCAGCCGCGCCATCACCACCTATTTCGACGCCCAGATCGGCGCCCGCTACGATCTCGATTCCAAACCGGGTCGCGGCTGGGCCGCGTTCGGTGTCGAGGGGCTGGCGCCGCTCTTCTTCCATGTCGCGGCCACAGGCTATGTCGGCGGCGATGGACGGCTCGCCGCGCGGCTCGAGGGCAGCTACGACCTGCTGCTCACCCAACGTCTGATCCTGCAGCCCCGGATCGAGATGAACTTCTATTCGCAGGACGATCCCATGCGCGAGATCGGCTCGGGCCTCTCCGATCTCGATGCCGGGCTCAGGCTGCGCTACGAGATCACGCGCAAATTCGCGCCCTATGTCGGCGTCTCCTATGAGGGCAAGTATGGCGGCACCGCCGACCTTGCCCGCGCCGCCGGCGCTCCGACGGACGAGGTCCGCTTCGTCGCCGGCCTGCGGATCTGGTTGTAGGCCTCAAACGTGCGCCGGCGGCGCGCGCCAGAAAGCCACGAGGGCGGCGACCAGGATGCCGGTCCCTACGGTGACGAGTCCCAGATGGAGATGCAGGCCCTTGATCAAATAATCGCCGATGGCGATCGCGTCCGCCCGGGCGAGCGTCGTGGTCAGCCAGAAAGCGTGCAATCGGTCGGGCCGCGACCGGCGCTGCAGGTAGAACAATTCCGCAAGCCCGGCCGAGAACACCATCGCCGGCAGCACGGGCCCCACGGAGAAGGTGAGCGTGAGCAGATCGGATGCCGCAGCGCCCAGGATGCTGGCGACGATCAGGCCCAGCCAATAGGCCACATCGGCCATCGGCCGCGCGGCCGTGCCGGGGCGCTCGAGCTGCATGGTGGCGAAGAGATGGCTCTCGTCCGAGCGCGCGACGATGATCGTAGTCACCAGCAGCACAATCAGCGCTCCGACCAGCTCGAGCCGATCAATCCCCAGATGGAGCGCCGAGAAATCGGCGAGCCGCACGGCCCCGACCTGCATCGTCAATACCGCCAACCAGTAGTAGGCATCGGTCGAGGATCGGTTGTCGTAGCGTTCGACCACGAAGATCGCGGCGAGGATCACGGCCAGCACGATCATGCGGCCGAGGATCGAAAACGGCAGCAGCGTCGGGGCAAGGTCGCTCAATTGGCCGCCCAAGATGCTGACCAGAAGGAAGATCACCCAATAGCGCAGGCCGATGGGTGGGACGTGCCTCTCATCCATTACGCCTTCGATAGCGTACTTTGTCTACGGACTGCAAATGTCAGCGGCTCATGCGGACCCGCCTTTGCCGGCCTGCGCTCCGTTTGCCCCTGTCGCGGTCCCGACGCTCGAGGGCGGCATAGCTGTCACCAAGAAAGTCGAGCAGCGCGCGGACTGACGGCAGCAGGCCCCGCCGCGTCGGAAAGGCCGCGTGGATGATCCCGGCCCTGGGCGCCCAGTCCGGCAACACATCGACTAATCGCTCCGCCATCATATCCTCCTGCACAACGAAGGTCGGGAACTGGCAGACGCCGATGCCGCGCAGTGCCGCCAGGCGCAGCGCCACCATGTCCCCGGTGACGAGCCGCGGCTTGTGGCGGACGGTGGCAGCCGCGTCGCCGGGGCCGTCGAGGCACCATTCATGCACCTGCTTTGCCGGATCCCAGCCGAGGCTCGGCAAGGTGGCGAGGTCGGCGGGCACGGGCGAGCGCGTGAGCCCCTTCAGCACGGACGGGCTGGCGACCAGCCGCTGCGGGCTCTCCGCAAGCTTACGGACAACGAGGTCGCTGTCGTCGAGCGGCGGGAAGCGCACCTGGATCGCGATGTCGAAGCCCTCGTGGATCACGTCGACGCTGCGGTTGGTGCTCTCCAGCAGCACCTCCACCTTGGGACAATCGGCCATGAAGCGGGCGATCATCTCGCCGACCTGGAAGTAGATCACCGACGACGGGCAGCTCACCCTCACGATGCCTTGCGGCTCCGATTGCATGCGGTCGATGACGTCCTGCGCCGCCTCGGCTTCGACCGTCATCGCCAGGCAATGCCGGTAATATTCCCGGCCGATCTCGGTGACGGCGAAGCGTCGCGTCGAACGATGGATCAGCCTCACGCCCAGCCGCTGTTCCAGCAGGCCCATGCGCCGGCTGAGCCGCGAACGCGGCATGCCGAGCTTGCGCGCCGCGGCCGCGAAACCGTTCTGCTCCACCACCTCGACGAAAAGGCGGAGGTCGTTGAGATCCTGCATGATGCCATTGTCCTGTTTTCAGGACAGTGTAGTGCGTTCTCGCCGGCTACTGCTAGTTTTGTCGCGATCCTACCTTCCCTCACGAACGAGACACCCGGTCACGGATGCTCTCACGGAAGGAGAAACATCATGAGGAAGGTTCTCGGCATCTACAGCGCTCCCCGCCAGCATTGGGTCGGCGACGGGTTTCCCGTGCGTTCGCTGTTCTCCCACATGAGCCATGGCGAGCATGTGAGCCCCTTCCTGCTGCTCGACTATGCCGGTCCGATGGACTTCGCGCCGGCCGACAAGCCGCGCGGCGTGGGCACCCACCCGCATCGCGGGTTCGAGACGGTCACCATCGTCTACCAGGGCGAGGTCGAACACCGGGATTCGACCGGCAAGGGTGGCATCATCGGTCCGGGCGACGTCCAGTGGATGACAGCGGCCAGCGGTATCCTGCACGAGGAGTTCCACTCGCAGGCCTTCACGCGCAAGGGCGGGCCGCTGGAGATGGTCCAGCTCTGGGTCAACCTGCCGGCCAAGGACAAGAACGCCGTGCCCGGCTACCAGTCGCTGCTCAACCGCGACATCCCGTCGGTCGAGTTGCCGGGCGGTGCGGGCACGCTGCGGGTCATCGCAGGTACCTACGACGGCCATCGCGGGCCGGCCCACACCTTCACGCCGATCGACCTGTGGGACGTGCGGCTGCGCCGCGGCGCCGAGACATCTCTCGACCTGCCCGACGGCCACACCGTCGCCATCGTGGTGCTGAAGGGCACGGTGCAGGTGAACGGCGACGCCATCGCGCGCGAGGCCGAGTTCGCCCTGCTCGACCGCACCGGCGGCGAGGTCAGGCTGGAAGCCAGCGCCGACGCCAAGCTGCTGATCCTGAGCGGCGCGCCGATCGACGAGCCGGTGGTCATGTACGGTCCCTTCGTCATGAACACCGACGCGGAGATCCGGCAGGCGATGATCGACTTCCAGCGCGGCCGCTTCGGAGAGATCGCAGCGGCCTGAGCAGCGGGGCCGCGGCCCTTTTCTCGCAGGAACGGCGGCATCGCTCGCCCCGCCGTCCGCACGCGGAGCGCCCGTGCCTCCGCTTCCCTGCGGCGAGCTCCGAACGACGGGAACAGCCCAATGACCAGCGAACCGATCCGCGACCCAGCGCGGGACCATCTGCTCACGCCGCAGAACGCGGCCTTCATCATTATCGATTACCAGCCGGTGCAGGTGAATTCGATCGCCTCGATGGACCGCCAGCTTCTCGTCAACAACATCACGGGTGCGGCCCGGGCCGCCGTCGTCTACGGCCTGCCGATCGTCCACTCGACGGTGAACGTGAAGACCGGCCTCAACAAGCCGCCGATCGCCGCGATCCGCAAGGTCCTCGACACGTTCCCCACCTACGACCGCACCACGATCAACTCGTGGGAGGATGTCGAGTTCCGCAAGGCCGTCGAGGCCACGGGTCGCAAGAAGCTGATCATGACCGCACTCTGGACTGAGGCCTGCCTGACCTTTCCCGCGCTGGACGCCCTTCGGGAAGGTTACGAGGTCTATGTCGTCGTCGACGCGGTCGGCGGCACCTCGGTGGCCGCGCACGAGGCGGCGCTGCGCCGGATCGGGCAGGCAGGCGGCCGCATGATCAGCGTGCCCCAGCTCTTCTGCGAGTTGCAGCGCGACTGGAAGCGCTCCGAGACCACGACCGCCTTCATGGACCTCTTCATCGGCACCGGCGGCACGGCCGGCCTTCAGTTCTCGGACGACAGGACGGAATGAAGTCCGCGCTGGCCGTCAGTCGTGCACGCCCAGCATGGCGCTCAGCGCGCGCACATACTCGCCGAACACCGGCGTGGTGCGCACGCTGGTCTGACGCGGGCGCGGCAGGTCGATCGCCACGTCGGCGAGGATGGAGCCCGGCCGCCCGCTCATCACCAGGACGCGGTCGGCGAGGAACACCGCCTCGGCCACGCTGTGGGTGATCAGCAGCGTCGCCTTCTTGGTCTCGCTCCAGATGCGCATCAGCTCGACGTTCATCTGGTCGCGCGTCAGGGCATCGAGGGCGCCGAACGGCTCGTCCATCAGCAGGAACGGCGGATCATAGATCAGCGCCCGGCAGAGCGCGGCGCGCTGCTGCATGCCGCCCGACAGCTCGCGCGGACGCGCCTTGGCGAAGGACTCGAGGCCGGCAAGTTTCAGGAGCGCCATCGCCTTGTCGGCATAGTCGCGGCGCTTGAGGCCGAGTGCGTCGATCGGGAACAGCACGTTGTCGAGGATGGTGCGCCAGTTCATCAGCACCGGCGACTGGAACACCATGCCGATGTCGGGCGTCGGCCCCGTCACCGTTTCGCCGAAGCGCCGCACGCTGCCCGAGGTCGCAGGCTCGATCCCCGAGATCACCTTGAGCAACGTCGACTTGCCGCAGCCGCTCGGGCCCACCAGCGTCACGAACTCATGCCGGCCGACCGTCACGTCGACATCGGTCAGGGCAAGCGTGCCCTTGCCGTCGTGTCCGTAGCGCTTGCTGAGGCCGGCGATCTCGATCGCCGGGGCGGCGGCGTCGACCATCGTCAGGCGGCCTTGGTCGGCCGATGGCCGGGCGTCACGTAGTCGTTGGTGAAGATGTCGGCCGGCTTCACGTCGGCGGCGAGATCGAAATGCGCCTTCATCACCTCGATGGTCTTGGCCACCTTGGCCGGATCCATCGGCCCGATGCCGTGCTGGACGACTTCCGGCACCATGAGATGGGCGATGGTGACGTCGAGGCCCTTGCGCGTCAGGTCGGGATCGAACTGCGGATTGTGCTTCAGGAAGATGCGCACCGCCTCGTCGCGATTGTCGACCGAGAAGACCATCGATTCGACCAGCGCGTCGTTGAAGCCCTTGACCAGCGCCGGGTCGCTCTTGATCAAGTCGTCGCGCGTGGTGATGCCGTTGCTGTAGATGTCGAGGCCGAAGTCGGCGAGCAGGATCTGCGACACCTTCTTGCCGAGCTTGGCTGCACCCATCTCGTAGACCGGGAAGTTCACGGCATAGTCGCAGGTCGCACCGACCTTGCCCGAGAAGAGCAGCGTGCGCTTGTTGGTCGAATCGGTGGTGACCCAGTCGACCTTGCCCATGTCCACGCCGTTGGGTTTGGAAATGGCGATGAAGCCGGTGCGGACCGAATCGCCGGGCGCGGCGGCGATCTTGCGGCCTTCGAGATCCTTGGGCTTGGTGACCGGCGGATCGCCGAAGCCGACCATGGACATCATGTTGCGGTAGGCGACCATGGAGGTGAGCTTGAGCGGCAGGCCCTTGCCGCGCGCCAGGGCGGCGACGCCGGCATCGATGAAGCCGAACTCCGCCGCCTTGGAGGCGAGCCGCTGGGCGGCGTCGGCCGAGCCCTTGGCCGAGCCGAAGGTCACCTCCAGCCCGCGCTTGGCGAAGTAACCGTTGTCGATCGCCGGATAGAACAGCGCGTGCTTGGAATAGGCCGGCACGTCGAGCAGGAACGTGACGCGCTTGGCCGACTGCGCGCGGGCGACGAACGGCGCGGCAAGTCCGCTCGTCGCAACCATGACCGAGAACGCGCGACGCGACAGCGTGGTGGATTTTGGCATGAGAACCTCCGGAAGCAGGATCAGAGCTCGATCTGGATGGCGGCTTCTTCGGACCAGGGAACGACCAGGCGTTCCAGGAGCCGCAGCACGCCGAACAGGGCGAATGTCATCAGGGACAGGAGCAGGATGGCGGCGAAGGACATGGCGGTGTTGAACTCGGAATTGGCCACGATCAGCGTATGGCCGAGCCCCGCCTCGCTCGACACGAATTCCGACACGACCGCGCCGATCACCGAGAGCGTCATGGCGACCTTCATGCCCGAGAAAATCGACGGCGCGGCATGCGGCAGGCCGATCATCAGGAATTCCCTGAGCCGCGGCGTGCGCAGGACACGCGACAGCAGGATCAGGTCGCGATCGACCGACGTGAGGCCCAGCACGGTGTTGATGACCACCGGGAAGAAAGCGATCGACGCCACCACCACGACCTGGAACTCCAGCCCGAAGCCGAAGAACACGATCAGCACCGGCGCCAGCGCCACCTTGGGAACACCCTGCAGCAGCAGGATCAGCGGATAGAGCGTCTGGCGGCAGACCTTCGAATAGGCCGTCACGGTGCCGACTCCGATGCCGATCAGGGTCGCGGCGACAAAGCCGATCAAGGTCGAACGCAATGTGACGGCGCTCTGCACCAGATAGAAGCCCGGGCGCTTGGCGATCTCCTCCAGCACCGCATAAGGCGCCGGGACGACATAGTCGGGGATGGCGAACACGACCGATGCGACCTGCCACAGCACCAGTACGGCGAGCAGCGTCAGGATCCCCGACAGGACGGCGGAAGAGCGTGGCATGTGTCGATTGCCTTAGCAGGAACGCGTCGCCGCCAAAAAGTCGGCGACGATCGTGTTGAAGGCCGTGGGCTGTTCGAGATAGAGCGCGTGGCCGGCGTTGGGGACCACCGTCACCTTCACGCCGGGCCGCAATGCCGCTACCTCCCGGTTCTTCGCCGGCGGAGTGATGACATCGGCGTCGCCATAGACGATCTGCAGCGGCAGATCGGGCGACAGCCGCACGACGTCGGCCTTGATGTCGGCGGTCGAGAGCATGCGCGCGGCCTGGGCGTAACCGTCGGGCCGGATGGCGGCCATGGTGTCGATCACCCGCTGGCGGACCTCATTGGACGCAC
The DNA here is from genome assembly GCA_018242505.1 of Pseudomonadota bacterium. Lineage (GTDB taxonomy): Bacteria > Pseudomonadota > Alphaproteobacteria > Reyranellales > Reyranellaceae > Reyranella. The sequence continues at coordinate 35,981 of JAFEBU010000010.1, read as the reverse complement.
CGGACGCCACCAGGCGCGGCCCACGACGACGCGCCATCTCGGCGGGGCCGAGACTCGCGACATCTCCCAGGCGCTGGTCGAGCAGCTTGCGACGCTCTGCGTCCGCCAGCGGGCCATGCCCGGCGGCGATGCTGCAGAGGCTGAGCGAGCGCACCCGGTCGGAATGGCGCACGGCGAAGCGCACCGCCATCAGGCAGCCCAGCGAATGGCCGAGCAGATGGCAGGTCGCAATGCCGAGATCGTCGAGGAAGCCGGCCAGCCGTTCGGCATAGTCGTCGGCCGTCGGCGACTCGGGCGCGAGCGCGGTCGAGCCGCCATAGCCCGGCGCATCCCAGGCGACCACGCGATGGTCGGCGGAAAGCCCGTCGAGCTGATCGCGGAACGAACGCGCGGCCGAGCCGATGCCATGCAGGAGCACCAGTGGTGTGCCGCTGCCGGCTTCCAGATGCGAGATCACGCCGCGCGGAAGGTAACGGTCTCGGCCTGGGGTGTGCCCACGACCATCGTGAACTCGGCGTCGGTCGCGCCGTCGTTGCGGAAATAGTGCGGCCGCCCCGCGGGATTGAAGATCAGGTCGCGCGTGCCCAGCCGCTTCTCGACGATCTTGCCGCCCTCTTCCCAGCCGACGGTGATCGCGCCCTCGATCACGAAGTAGACATCCTCGACGTCGCGTACATAGGGGGCGATCGCCTTGCCGCGCGGCAGGTAGATCAAATCCATCCGATAATGCTGCGGCGGTGCGCCCGCGCCGCCGACATAGTTCATGACGGCGAAGCCCGCATCGTTCCAGACCGGCGTGCGGTCGCGGTAGCGCACGACGTGGGAAGCCATCTCCTTGTGCCGGAAATCGTCGCTCTCGGGCCGGAAGGCGTGGATCTTGTCCGGGCCGGGTGCGCCGAAGCGGCGCGACAGCTCGAGGTCCTTGCTCTTGGGGTGGCAGACATAGACCGGCGCCAGCGGCTTGCCGCTGCCCACCGTGATCTGCATCAGCACCGGCTCGATGCCGTCGTTGCGGAAGCCGTGCGGACGTCCAAGGCTGTTCAGCACCAGGTCCTTCGGCCCGAGCCTGGCCTCGATCACCTCGTCGCCCCACACCCAGCCCACGGTCAGCACGCCCTGGAGGATCATGAAATGCTCGACGATCTCGTGGCTGTGCGAGGCCGCGAACTTGCCGACCGGCTGGTTGACCAGGCTGAAGGTGAAGTGCTCGGCCTTGAGGGTCGAGGGGTCGTCGCTCTTGGGCGAACCGCCGGCGCCGACATAGCGCAGCTGGGCGCGGGTGAGGTCGGGAAAGCCGCGGCTGCCCGGAAAGGCGTCCCAATCGAACGACTTCTCGGTATAGCGGCCGATGAAGCCCCCCATCTCGCGCGCGAGGTCTGGGGAAGACGGGATCTTTCCGGCGTCGGGCATGAGCGGCTCCTCCTGGATTGATTGTCGTCCGCCATACAGCGCCCCTCGGCTTGCAACCGCAAGCACAATGGACTTAACTTTTGGTTAAGTCTGACCTCATGCAACTGTGTCGTCCCACGAGGGATCGATCCTTCGCGATGCCAACAACAAGGATCCCTCGCTTCGCTCGGGGCGACACCCCATTGCTTGGATCTCCCATGCTCGGCACGGCAGTCACGACCCGTCACTTCGAGATCTTCCTTACCATGATCCTGAGCCGCAACATGTCGGAGGCGGCCGACAAGCTCGGCATCTCGATGGCGGCTGTGAGCAAGAGCCTCAAAGGTCTCGAGCGCGAGACCGGGCTGAAACTGTTCCGCAACGCCAACGGCCGGCTGACCGCGACCGCCGAGGCCGAGCGCCTGCTGCCCTTCGCCCAGCGCGCCGTCGACCATCTCGACCGCGCCCGTCATGCCGCCCAGTCCCTGCGCGGCGGCGACATCGGCCAGATCGTGGTGGGCACGGCGGGGCCGGCGCTGGTCTCGGTCCTGCCGGTCGCGATCGAGGATTTCCATCGGCGCTGGCCGGACGTTCGGATCGAGATCGGGATCGACACCACGCATCATCTCCTCGACAAGGTTGCGGCCAACGAGGTCGACATCGGCGTCGGCACGCCGATCGTGAAGAACATCGATGCGCGGGTGATGCAGCTCTGCACAACGCGCGACCTCTGCGAGACCGCACTGGTCGCCGTGCTGCCGCGCCGCCATTTGCTTGCACGGCAGAACACCATCCGGGCCAAGGATCTCGCCGATCAGTCGCTGATCGGGCTGGCGGAGACATCGGCCACCACCCAGCTCATCGCCGCCGCGTTCCAGCAGGCGGGCATCCCCTATACGACGCCCATCGTCGCCGCCAACGCGGTCGGCGTTTGCTGCCTGGTGCAGCAGAACGTCGGCATCGGCCTGATGAACCCGCTGATGCTGGCGCAGGAGATTTTTCCCGGCGTGGTCGCTCGCCCGTTCCGGCCGCGCATCGTGCTCAGGACCTGCCTTTACTATTCCAAGGTCCACGCTCCGACGCCGGCCACGATGCGCTTCATCGACTGCCTCGACCGAGCCGCCAAGAGTCTCGCAGCGCGCTTGCGATCGCAAACCTGAGGCGCAGCCATCATTGGAGCGCGCCACTGGAGTGGCGCGCTCCGATGAAAACTGCCTTTCGCAAGAATCTTCCCGTGACAGCAGATTGACTCGCCCTGCCGGGAGTGAAAGCATTTCCCCAGCAGAAGGGCTTCGCTCCGATCGAGGCGCCGCGGGTTTGCATCCTGCGTTCGCGTCACGGCCGAGAGTTTGTAGGCGACCGTCCACGGACGCTGGAGCAGCCCGCCGTCCCTGCGCGCAAGGTCAGCGCCAGGGCGTCCATCCGGGAGACGTCTTCCGGAGCTTTCATGCGCATCCCGCGCATTTGCGCGCTCGTTGCGCATTGTGCGCCCATGGCGCAGAAGGAGGACGCTGTCATGACCGACCTCAAAACCGGAACCGTACTCGGAGGCAGACCAGGCAGCGGCGCGCATCGCGTGGTGGCGCTGTGCGGGCCGTATCTCTCGGGCAAGACCAGCCTGCTCGAGAGCATCCTGTTTGCGACGGGGGCCATCGGCCGGCGCGGTTCGACGCGCGCGGGCACCTCCATCGGCGACGGTTCGGCCGAGGCGCGCAAGCGCGGCATGAGCACCGAGATCAACATCGCCTCGATCGACTATCTCGGCGACCAATGGACTTTCATCGACACACCGGGCTCGATCGAGCTGCAGCACGATGCGCTGGCGGCGCTGGCCGTGGCCGATGCAGCGGTCGTGATCTGCGAGCCGGCGCCCGAGCGCGTGGTCGCGCTGACGCCGCTTCTGAGATACATCGAGGACAACCTCATCCCCCATATCTTCTTCGTGAACAAGATCGACTCGGCCGAGGGTCGCGTGCGCGACATGCTGGCGGCATTGCAGACCGTCTCGTCGCGCAAGCTGGTGCTGCGCCAGGTGCCGATCCGCCACGACACGAGCAACGGCGGCGAGGAAACGGTCGGCTACGTCGACCTCGTGAGCGAGCGCGCCTACCGCTACAAGTCGAGCGGCGCCTCCGACCTGATCGAGATGCCGGCCGAGATCCTGCCGCGCGAGAGCGAGGCGCGGCGCGAGATGCTGGAGACGCTGTCGGAGTTCGACGACACGCTGCTGGAACAGCTCATCGAGGACGTCGCGCCGGAGAAGTCGCTGATCTACCGAGACCTGCATGACGAATTCGGTTCGCAGAAGATCGCGCCGGTGCTGCTCGGCGCCGGCGACCGCGAAAACGGTGTGCGCCGGCTCCTGAAGGCGCTGCGCCACGACACGCCCTTCGTCGACGAGACGGCCCGGCGCCGCGACCTGCCACCCACCGGCGCCACGATGGCCGAATGTTTCAAGGTCCTGCACCAGGCGCATGCCGGCAAGCTCTCGCTCTGCCGCGTCTGGTCGGGCACGCTCGCCGAGGGCCAGAGCCTCGGCGGCCAGCGCGTCGGCAGCCTGTTCCGTCCGTTCGGCCAGCGCCTCGACAAGGTGGGCGAGGCCCGCGCGGGCGAGATCGTGGCGCTGGCCAAGATGGATGTGCTGTCGGTCGGGCAATCGATCTCCGCCGCAGGTATCAGCCAGGTCCCCGACTTCCCCATCTCCGAGCCGCCGGTGTTCGCGCTCGCCCTCACCGCCAAGAACCGCAACGACGAGGTGAAGCTCTCGGGCGCGCTGCAGAAGATCGTCGAGGAGGATCCGTCGCTTGCCTACGAGCAGCGGGCCGAGACGCACGAGCTCCTGCTCAAGGGCCAGGGCGAGACGCATCTCAAGGTCGCGATCGAGAAGCTTGCGACCCGCTACAACATCGCGGTCGATACCAGCCCGCCGCGCGTCGCCTACCGCGAGACCATCCAGGCCGGCACCACCCAGCATGCGCGCTACAAGCGGCAGACCGGCGGGCACGGCCAGTTCGGCGACATCAAGATCGAGGTCCGGCCGTTGCCGCGCGGCTCGGGCTTCCGCTTCGTCGACAAGATCGTGGGCGGCGTGGTGCCGCGCAACTTCATCCCCGCGGTCGAGGAAGGCCTGCGCGACTATCTCAAGGAAGGCCCGCTCGGCCAGCCCGTGGTCGATCTCGAGGTGACGCTGGTCGACGGCCAGTACCACAGCGTCGACAGCTCCGAGATGTCGTTCAAGATGGCGGCGCGCATCGCCATGACCGAGGCCATGCCCAAGTGCAAGCCGGTGCTGCTGGAGCCGATCCTCAAGGTGACGGTCGCCGCGCCCAACGAGGCGACGTCGCGCATCCAGCGCCTGATCACCGGCCGGCGCGGCCAGCTCCTCGGCTACGACGCCCGGACCGGCTGGACTGGCTGGGACGAGGTCTCGGCACTGATGCCGGAGGCCGAGGTCTCCGACATGATCGTCGAGATCCGCTCGGTGACCCAGGGCGTGGGCACCTGGCACGCGACCTTCGACCATCTGCAGGAGCTGGTCGGCCGCACCGCCGACCGCATCGTCGAGGAGACGAAGAAGCGCGCGGCGGCTTAAGGCGAAGGCCCGACTTCTCTTTCTCCTCTCCCCCGATTGGGGGAGAGGTTGGGAGCGGGCGAAGCGCACGTCCTCCTCTCCTCTCCTCTCCTCTCCTCGCCTCGCCTCGCCTCGCCTCGCCTCGCAGCGGGGGTGAGGAACATGAACGCTTTCTTTTTCAAGGCTCCTCTCCTCCTGATCAGGCCCTTCGCGAGGGAGAGGACATAAAGAATCACAAGCCGGTGAGCGGGGGTTCCCGCGTCTGGGCGCGTGTGCATATTGGCCTCGTGGGAGATTTTCCACGAGGAGATCCGCGATGATCGACAGACGGTCTTTGACGGTGGGCGGCCTGGCGCTGGTGGCCACATCGTCGTGGGCCCGCATCGGGCGCGCCGACACCGGGCGGCCCATGCTGGTGTTTGTCGGCCACGAACTTTGAGGCGGCTGCAAGATCTGGCGTGCCCAGTCCGAGCCGGTGTTCCTCAAGTCCGAAGCCTTCAAGAAGCTTGATTATCGCATCGTCCATCCGGCCAATGCCGAGCTGATCCTCAAGGAGGAATATTGGCCGGCCGACGCCCGCTGGGTCCTGACCGAATTCCTGATGAGCGACGAAGGCACGCAGCGTGGCTATTGGACACCCCGCTTCATCCTGGCGCGGGACCACAAGATCATCTTCACCACCACCGGCAACAATGGCTGGAAGCAGAAGATGTGGCCGCGCCTCCTGGAGGTGACGGGCACGACGTCCTGAAGCGACGGCCTGGCAGAGGCCGGCGCAGGGGCGGCGTCACGGCGCGGTGAACAGGATTGATTTGTCTTGGCCGGCTGGCCGCACCATGTCGAATAAAGAGAACGTCAAATGACGAACAGTCAGATGATGAACACAGGGAGCAGAAGATGTTGATCAAGCGCAGCACGGGCTGGCAATTGCCCGAGCGGCAGGCGACCCCGGAAGGCCTCTATCTTGACCGCCGCCGTCTGGTGCAGGCGATGGGCCTGGGGCTTGCCGCCTCAGCCGCCTCGCTGGCGCTGCCCGGCGTCGCCGCGGCCGACGACAAGGCGGTCGATCCCACCGCGCATTTCTATCCCCCCAAGCGCAACGACAAATTCGGCGACCCCACTCCGGTCACGCCCGAACGCCTGGCGATCACCTACAACAACTACTACGAGTTCGGCACCGACAAGAGCATCTGGCGCGCCGCCCAGAAGCTCGAGATCCGGCCGTGGACCATCAAGGTGGGCGGCATGGTCGAGAAGCCGTTCGAGATCGGCTTCGACGACCTCCTGGCCAAGATGCCGCTCGAGGAGCGCGTCTATCGCCACCGTTGCGTCGAGACCTGGTCGATGATCGTGCCGTGGAGCGGCTTTGCGATGAAGTCGCTGGTCGCGTTCTGCAAACCCGCAGGCGGCGCCAAGTACGTCGTCATGAAGACGCTGCAGAAGCCCTCGGTGATGTTCGAGCAGAAGGATCCGCTGTGGCCCTGGCCCTACACCGAGGGCCTGGCGATGGACGAGGCCACCAACGACCTCGCCTTCATCGCCACCGGCCTCTACGGCAAGCCGATCGGCAAGCAGAATGGCGCGCCGATCCGGCTGGTCGTGCCGTGGAAGTACGGCTTCAAGAGCGTTAAGTCGATCGTCAGCATCGAGTTCACCGACAAGCGGCCGGTCTCGTTCTGGGAAGCGCTGCAGGACAACGAATACGGCTTCTGGGCCAACGTGAATCCCAAGGTGCCGCATCCACGCTGGAGCCAGGCAACCGAGAAGCCGCTCGGCAGCGACGAACGCATTCCGACCCAGCTCTACAACGGCTACGGCGAATTCGTGTCGAGCCTCTACGAGAACCGCAAGTCCGAGAAGCTGTTCATGTAGCAGGCTTGCTGCACTCTCTCATACGCCTCTCCCCCCGACAGGGGAGAGGTTGAGAGCGGAGGATGCGCACGTCATCGCCCCCTCTTCCTCTTCCTCTTCCTCTTCCTCTTCCTCTTCCTCTTCCTCTTCCTCTTCCTCTTCCTCTTCCTCTTCCTCTTCCTCTTCCTCTTCTCTCTGCCCTCCTCTCCCTTCGTGGGGAGAGAGGAACATGAAATATGAGAGAGATGGAGAAGAAGACTCGGCGCGCACGGGAGCTGCGGCGCGATGTCTGCCGTGCCGAGAAGATCTGCCGGGAGCAGGTGCGTGCGCATCGCATGGAGGGCATCAAGTTCCGCCGCCAGTATCCGAGCTGCCAGTATCCGAGTTGCCAGTATCCGATCGGTCCCTACTTCACTGACATTGCCTGTGCAGCGAAGACGCCGGCGATCGAGATCGACGGCACCATGCCGATCGAGGCGAGGCAGACGCGTGTCAAACAGGCGCGTGTCGAACAGCGGTGATGGAACGCCTGGGCCGGCGCGTTCTGCGTTTCGGCACGATCGAAACTGTGGAGAATCCCCGAGGCATCTGGCCGACGACCAGTATCGCGCTGCGAGATCGGAAATGACGCTCTATTTCATGTTCCTCTCCCCTGCTAAGGGAAAGGTTCAGGAGAAGGGAAACGCAGCACGTCGACCCCTCTCCCAGTCTCTCCCCCCAGGGGAGAGGAGCTCGAGCGTTGAACGAGGCACCGGAGGGCGCGATGGGGAAGGTCATTGTCGAGAAGAACGGTCCGGTCAAAACCGTCTGGATGAACCGGCCCGAGAAGCGCAATGCGCTCGACAGCGAACTCCTGGGCGACATGATCGGGGCGCTGCAGGCACCGGTCGCGGCCGAGGACCGTGTGATCGTGGTCCGCGGCAAGGGCAACGTGTTCTGCGCCGGGCTCGACATGGCCGAGCGCAGCAGGAGCGCGGGCGCCGGCCAGGCGAGCGGCATCGAGGTGATGCTGCGCGCGATCGAGCTCTGTCCGCTGCCCGTGGTCGCCGTGGTCCAGGGCGACGCCATCGCCGGCGGCAACGAGCTGGCGCTGCATTGCGATCTGGTCGTCGCCAGCGACAAGGCGCGCTTCGGCATGTCGCTCGCGCAGGTGGGTCTCGCGCCCAACTGGTTCCTGGCCAAGAAGCTGATGGAAGTGCTGGGGCCGGTGACGACGCGCGAGATGCTGCTGCTCGGCGATCCGCTGCCCGCCACCAAGCTCCATGCGCTGGGCCTGATCGCGCGCTGCGTGCCGGCGGATCAACTGGAAGCCGAGGCGACCAAGGTGATCGATCGTCTGGCGGCCAATGCGCCGCTGTCGCTCAAGGCGATGAAGGCGCTCACCGTGCGCCAGCTCGAGTTCCGCGACGGCATCAAGCACGACGATGTCGATGCGTTGGTCGTGGCGGCGATGCAGAGCCAGGACGCACAGGAAGGCATGAAGGCCAGGCTCGAGAAGCGCACGGCCAAGTTCCAGGGCAAGTAAGGAGCGTCGCCATGTCGATCCGGCTGCGCCTCGACAAGCCCTGGCAGCCCTTGACCGTCGAGACGGCCACACGCCTGCCGGGCCAGCTCGGCGTCTATCAGGTCGCCGATGCCAAAGGCACGGTTCTTTACATCGGCCAGGCGGGCGCCCGCTCCCCCTTCGGCCTGCGCAGCGAGCTCTTGCGCGAGGTCCAGGAACGAGGGCCGGGCTGCCAGTTCCGCGTCGAGGTGAACATGCAGTACCGCTCGCGCTGGTTCGAGCTCCTGATGGTGCATCAGGCCGACCACGGCAGCCTGCCGCCCGACAATGCCAAGAACCCGCCACCCGCGCTGGGGCGGCTGAGCCCGGCGTGATGAGCGTGTATTCGCCCCCTCTCCCAACCTCTTCCCCTATCGGGGCCGAGGAACATGAGTTCTTGTGTCGTCCTGAGCGCAGCATTTGTCGTCCTGAGCGCAGCGAAGGACCTTGCGCAACGAGCAGCGATCCTGTTGCCCGCGTCGGATCCGTCGCCTCGCTCAGGATGACAGAAATCCCTTCCCGCCTTCCCCTTTCGGAGGGAGAGGCCAGGAGAAGGGGAAGCGCACGATACTGAAGGAAACGCCCATGGATTTCGAACCATCGTCCGAACAGCAGATGCTGATCGATCAGGTGCGCCGCTTCGTGCGCGAGGAGATCCTCCCGCTCGAGGCCAGGCTCGATCCCGACGCCTCGGAGCTGCCGGCGGAGGATTTCAAGCGCCTCACCGACAAGACCAAGGCGATGGGCCTGTTCGGCATCGACATTCCCAAGGAGTTCGGCGGGCCCGACATCGATATCGTCACGCGCGTGCTGCTGGCGATCGAGATGGCGCAGCATCGCGCCGGCCTGTACGTCCCCTGCTACGGCACCTTCGGCGGCGCGGGCCTGGCGCAGATCTTCGAGGCCAACGACGACCAGAAGGAGCGCTACCTCTATCCGACGCTGCGCGGCGAGAAGAAGGCGTTCTTCGGCCTCACCGAGCCGTCGGGCGGCAGCGACCCGGCGCGCGCCATCCAGACCAGGGCCGAGCGCAAGGACAATGGCTGGGTGCTGAACGGCGCCAAGATCTTCATCTCCGGCGCGGACCGCGCGCAGTACGGCATCGTGTTCGCGCGCACCGACGCGAGCAAGGGTCGCGCCGGCATCACCTGCTTCATCGTCGATTCGGATACGCCGGGCTTCCACGTCCGGCGCGTCGTCCACACGCTGCGCTCGTCGAGCTACGCCACCGAGCTCGAGTTCAAGGACTGCTGGGTGTCGGACCACCAGGTGCTGGGCGAGGTGAACAAGGGCTTCGCCGTCGCCAACGACCGGCTGACGCGCCAGCGCATTCCCTACGCCGCGGGCTGCATCGGCGTCGCCATCGCCGCCCACGAGATGGCGATCGAATGGGCCAAGATGCGCACCACCTTCGGCGAGAAGCTCGCCAACCGCCAGGCCGTTCAATGGATGCTGGTCGACAACGAGATCGATATCAGGACGGCCAGGCACTTCACCCTGGAGGCGGCGGAGAAGGCGCGGCGCGGGCTGCCCTTCCGCACCGAGGCCGCGATCGCCAAGCTTACCGCCTCCGAGGGCGGCGGCCGCGTGGTCGACCGCGCCATGCAGATCCACGGCGGCATGGGCATGACCAAGGACCTGCCGCTCGAACGCTGGTATCGCGAGATGCGCATCCGCCGCGTCGGCGAAGGCCCGAGCGAAGTGCAGCGCATGGTGATCGCGCGCGAGATCCTGGGCAGCAATCTCCGATGACCAAACCTCTCGAAGGGCTGAAGGTCGTCGAGTTCGGCCAGAACCTCGCCGGGCCCTATTGCGGCCAGATCCTGGCCTTCCTCGGCGCCGAGGTGGTGAAGATCGAACGGCCCGAGGGCGACGATGCGCGCAAATGGGGCCCGCCCTTCGTCGAGGGCGCCTCGACCGGCTTCATTGCGCTGAACCGCGGCAAGAAGTCGATCACCTGCGATCTCGCCGACGCCCGGCAACGCGAGGCATTGATCGAACGCATCGGCGCATCAGACGTGTTCGTGCACAACTTGCGCGCCGACGTACCGGCGAAGTTCGGCATCGACGGGCCAACACTGACGAAGCGTTTCCCCAGATTGATCTATGCCGACCTCAGCGCCTTCGGGAATGCAGGGCCCTGGAAGGAGCGGCCGGGCTACGAGCCCATCATCCAGGCGGTGGCCGGGCTGATCTCGTTGAACGGCGATCCCTCGGGACCCGAGGCGCGCGTCGGCGTGTCGATCATCGATCTCTCGACCGGCATGTGGACCGCGATCGGCGTTCTCGCCGCGCTCGCCAGGCGCACCGCGACCGGCGACGGCAGCCTCGTCACGACGTCGCTCTTCGAATCGGGACTGATGTGGGCGTCGAACCACGTGGCGCAGTATTCCGTCACCGGCCGCATGCCGCCGCGCCAGGGCACCGGCCACCCCACGCTCACGCCCTATCAGGCGTTCGAGTGCAGCGACGGGCCCTTGATGATCTGCCCCGGCAACGACCGCCTGTGGCGCAAGTTCGCCGAGGCGCTGGGCCATCCGGAATGGCCCGACGAGCCGCGCTTCAAGACCAATGTCGATCGCCTCGAACGACGCGAGCTGCTGCTGGGCATGATCGCCGACATCATGAAGACCGAAAGCCGCGCCCACTGGTCGGCCAAGCTCGATGCGCTGGGCGTGCCCAATGGGCCGCTGAACACGGTGCCGCAGGTGCTGGAGCTGGCGCAGACCGCGGCCCTCGGCCTGTTCGGCGCGCCCTATCCCGAGAGCCCCGCCCTCTTCCACGGCCTGCCGCTCAGCCTCGACGGCGAACGCGCCGGCGGCGCCGAGACGGCGCCCAGGATCGGCGAGCATAACGGGAAGGTGTAGCCAGGAGCGACCCACAGCCGTTCGACGAATGTCCTCAATTGCCATGAGCGAGGGCGTCGCCTAGACCGGATTCGTCAGCCGACATCGTTGCGTCGCTCCGAATCGGAGCGGCGCGGGGACCAGCGGCGAAACTTCACCGCCCGTCAGGGGCCAGATGGAGAGTCGCGCGCCATGTCCAATCCGACCGACACCTTCCCGTCCGACCTCGATGTCAACCGCCTGCTGGCGCTGCTGAACGGCATCGTGCCATCCATGCCACCGTCCTCGCCAAGGCCACCGCCCTCGCCAAGCTGGAGCGATTACGTGCGCGCCCAGTATGGGGCCGATCCGTCGCTGTTCGCGATGCCGGCCTCCGACACGCCCGGCTTCCACAAGTCTCCCGCCGTGCTGGACTCACTGGCCGCGGCTGATCCCAGGCCGCCGGGCTTCTACCGGTCGCCCGCGCTCCTGGCGGCGAGCACAACGGCGCAGGGCTTCGATCCGAGCCCGATCCCCACGATCGGTCCGCAGGAGATGCTGTTCGGCGGCCCGTGCTTGCCGGCGGACACCAACGTGCCACTGCCGTCGAACCTGCCCAGTCTTGCGCAGTCCATGGCCCGTCTGAGCACGCCGCCGGGCTTCTACAAATCGCCCGCGCTCATGGGATCCGGCACGCCGACACCGAGCCTCGATCCGAGTCTGGTCTCTCCTGGTATGTTCGATTCGTCCAGACAACAATACGCTACAGTAGCGCAATCATGTCGCGCCGGGCTTGACGCCTGTATGGCTGTCGGCAGACCAAGGATTGATTGCATACGCGCCTATCACAAGTGCAGCACCCTGGGCGTTCCAATGATCTTCGCCCCTGGTTTCTGGGGGAAGCAGACCTAAGTATCTGCCGCAACGAACGGGAAGGAAGGATCCGATGAATGGCGACCAAAAGCGCGACGCGTTCGACGCCGCAGGCGACGTTTTCGCAAAAGCCATGAAGCGGAAGGACTACGACGCCGCCATCAAAGCTGGTTTCGATGCATATTCTCATTATCGCGCCGAAGGTAACGAGGCACGCTCGCTGGACGCGCTCGGTCTGGTCTATATCGCAATCGGCGAGATGCTTGGTGTCGACGATCCGCCGGCATCGTCGGCTTCATGCTCTTTCTGCGGTCGCTCCGCGTCGGAAGCGGAGCTCGGGGCTGGGCCGAATGCATACATTTGCGCAGATTGTGTCGGGATCTTTCACCAGGTCCTCGGACCGAAGCGTTCAGCGACTTAAGGTGTCTGTTCAACCTGGCGTTAGCCAGCGAAGCTTGGGCAAAGACCTCGACTTCGAGTTCATCTACGATAACTGCGATAGGCCCCGTGTGATTCGCAATACGGCCTCCCGACGCCGGATTGTCTGAAGTCGTTCCTCGAATGTCCTCAATTGCCATGAACGAGGGCGCTGCCTAAACCGGACTCGTTAGCCGACATCGTTGCGTCGCTCCGAATCGGAGCGGCGCGGGGACCAGCGGCGAACTTCACCGCCCGTCAGGGGCCAGATGGAGATTCGCACGCCATGTCCAATCCGTCCGGCACCTTCCCGTCCGACCTCGATGTCAACAGCCTGCTGGCGCTGCTGAACGGCATCGTCCCATCCATGCCACCGTCCTCGCCAAGCTGGAGCGATTACGTGCGCATCCAGTAGGGGCCCGATCCGTCGCTGTTCGCGATGCCGGCCTCCGACACGCCCGGTTTGCACAAATCGCCCGCCATGCTGGACGCATTGGCCGCGGCTGATCCCAGGCCGCCAGGCTTCTACGGGTCGCCGGCCCTCCTGGAAGCCAGCGCAACGGCGCAGGGCTTCGATCCGAGCCTGGCCCCCACGATCAATCCGCGGGAGATGCTGTTCGGCGGCCCGGGCTTGCCGGCGGACACCAACGCACTGCTGCTATCGGACCTGCCTAGCCTCGCCAAGGCAATGGCCCGCCTGAGCACACCCGGCTTCCACAATTCACCCGCGCTCATAGAATCGGGGATGCCGACTCCGAGCCTCGATTCTCTGTTAATTGCCTTGCTCAGCGATACAATGCCTGGCTTTCCTCGAGAAGCATCGCTGACACGAGAACTTTCGCCTCCCTGAGCCCTCGCTCTCTTCCCCCACTACCGATGCCTCCCTCCTTGCCACCCCCACAACCATTTTTTGGGCCACGCCCCATAGTACCCCCGCGTCCGAAACCTCCGATCGAAGCTCCCCCACCCAGGCCTGGCAATTTCGTAACTTGAAGCAGTCCCACTTGCTTGGCAGCGGAATCATCTGTTGCCAAGCTGCGCTCAAATGCGGGTTCGAGTCATTTCGGAGCCCCTGACTGCCAACCTCCAAACTCGGAAAGCCGTCTCGGCGTCGCATCGACAGGACGCTCCCAGGCATTCGCGATCGTTTGATAGCTGACGGGATCGAACTCCCTCAGATCATCCCGTGTAAACGGGAAAGAATGGTTTTCCCCGAAGTAGGCCACGCTCAGCTCGGCAAAGAATTCGATCTGGTTGGTCATTGCGTAAGGGCGTTCCGGGCGTCCCCGGAAATCCCGTACGGCATTGTAGCGTCCGCTCGCCTGGGCACGCTCATAGGCCACCAGAATCGGCGGATAGGCGAAAGACAACACCAGATCATGATACGCATGCGCCAGTTCGTGCATGAGCGGGTTCAATGACTGACCGACCATGTGCGCCAGAGAACTGGTGAATTGGATCGATCCTGCCTGCGCCGAACCAGTGCCATCGGCGACCGGCGCCTCCCCGGACGGCGAATAGGCTCCCACGTGAGATCCGTCGGCCCCATATTCCAGCCAAATCGGCACCTTCGAGATCCTTTCCCATGCCGCCGGAGGAATGACCTGTTCAAGTCGCCTCACCTCCGCTTCGAGCACCTGCAGACACTGCTGCACGAGCGTGCCGTCGTGGCTCCTGAATTCCGGCGCAACGTAAACCGGAAAGCCGCGAACGGCCCTTCGCTCGTAGTCGTCGCTGTCTTCCGTGAGTTCCCACGCTTCGACCTTTTCCTCCGAAACGAAGCTGGACAGACAGCGCCGGCGGGCATCCCGGCTGATCCAGGCATGGGTTCGGTAGGTTTGAAGCAGCTTGTTCTCGCCAGGTGCCAGTGTGAGATGATGCGTGGTCGCGCCCGATCGATCTATCCACTCAATGGTCGAGGGCGTAGATCTGCGGTTTGTGATCTCGATCGCCGACGTCGTTGCGTCGATGCCGGATCGAAGCGAACCAGCTTCACCACACGATCGTTGCCTGGCCATGGTCGGAGCGACGCTCCCAAGGAAGATCGCGAGGACCACACTCGTTTGCCCGAGTAACCTCAGCAAAAATCCGAGCGACACAGGGCGATCGTCGCTGCTTCGCAGGGCTGTCGGCTTTGGCTTTCTGAAGGTCATGGACGGGTCAGGTGGTCAAAGAAGATCGCATGAAATCACGTGTGAACGCGAAACACTAGCAATCATGGATTGTATAACTGTTGAGTTTGATTCGATGCGGTCTGTCATGACCGTCGATCCGCCGTGGCGATAGCGGGCCCTGCATCTGACGCCGTTCTTCGAACGTCCTCAATTGCCATGAGCGAGGGTGTCGCCTAGACAAGACTCGTTAGCCGACATCGTTGCGTCGTTCCGATCGGAGCGGCGCGGGGACCAGCGACGAACTTCACCGCCCGTCAGGGGCCAGATGGAGAGTCGCGCGCCATGTCCGATCCGATCGACAGCTTCCCGTCCAACCTCGGTCCCGAAGCCTTCCTGGCGCGGATGTACGGGGGCGGCCTCTTCATGCCGTGGGGCGTGCCGCCGACTCCCAATTGCCCCAGCCTCGCCAACTCGATCGCCGCTATGGACGCTGGCCCGCCCAGCCTCGCCCGCTCCCTCATCGCGATGGGCTACACCTCACCGACAGCCACCCCCGACCCGAGTCTGCAGCCCACATTAGACCCGCAGGAGATGCTGTTCGGCGGCCCTGGCTTGCCTTCGAACGCCAATGGGCCGTCGGTCAACCCCGGTCTCATACCGACCGGCTTTTCACCCCTACTCCAGCCGCCGACGACCGGCCCGCGAGCGATCTCTCGGCGCGTCGGCGAACCTCCGGCACAACCAGTTGATCCGTACGACATCTTCGCGCGGGCTGGCCTGCCGCGACCATCGATGTCGATGCCGGTGTCTGGATCGGCTTCGATGCCAGCCGATGGCCACAACGACGCCAGCTCCGGAGAGTCACTGGCCTTTCTCGGCCCGGTTGGCGCAGCGATCCGGTCGGCTGCCGTGCCCGCCGCGGAAGCGGTGGCGGCAATGGGAGTGGGCCCTCTCCTGGCAGCCCTCGCGAGCGGCGCGGCGGTGCTGTTCTATCCCTCCGAACTCGGTGACGACTCGTGCACCCCTCCCAACTGCGGCAATCAATATGTGCTGCGTGGCGGGTTGGCGGCGCCAGCGAATCTCCAGCAGGGCGTTGGCGTCGTCACCGGTTATGAACCCATGACCGGCTTCTCGGTCACGTCGGCGCCTAACATGACGCTGGATCAGCTCGCGAAGTATGCGCAATACCCCAATGCGATGATCAGCTTCACGACAACGCGGGACCTGGCGAACATGGGATACCCAGTTGCGCCCACGCCGCTGAACCGACCGGACGGTCCTGACCCCTTGCATTCAACCGTTCAGACGCCCATGCCCTTGCCCGATGCAGAGGCACAAGCGATCAGTAAAGCCTTTGCCCGAAAGATGCAGAACCTCTACAAAAGAGGATCTGGCCCTGGGCCTAGGAGAAATCTATCGGTGCTCGATGAGCCATGATCCCGCTCCGCTGGCTCTTTATGTCGACTTCAACGGGCTTACGGTTTCCGACGACGGTCGGGAGGCGTACTGGATCAATTTCGGCGTGGCAAATCCGCCGGCGCTTGAGGCGAAGCTGAGGGCCGGGTCGAGGATCATAATCCACGACGAGGAGCTACGACATGAAGCTATCCTCGAGCGCAGCGAGTGGGCTGGACGATGGGTTGGCGTTCTCACGCCAGAAGTAATGTTCAAAGACCTCGAGCCTGGTGAATACGAGCGACTGAAGGCTGCGACCAAGCGGGCCGCGGACGAAGCGTGAGATGGTATGTCGCTTCGGAGTGACGTTTGAAGCGGTGGGCCAGGCACAAGCGATCAGCAATGCCTTTGCGAAAAAGATGAAGAACCTCTGCCAGAAGAAACCAGGGCCCGGGCCCAGGAAAAACCTTTCGGTGCTCGATGAGCGATGATCCCGCCCCGCTGCCTCTGTATGTCGACTGGAACACAGATACAGGTACGGATGACGGCAGGACGGCCTATTGCATCAATTTCGGCGTGTCGAACCCTCTGGCGCTTGAATCGAAGCTTAAGGCCGGGACGAAGGTCATCATCCATGACGTGGAACTACGGTGTGAGGCCATCCTGGAGCGCAGTAGCTGGAGAGGACAATGGCTTGGCGTTCCTACGCCGGAATCGACGTTCGAAGAGCTTGCGCCTGGCGAATATGAGTGCCTGCTGGCTGCAACGAAACGGGCCGCAGACGAATCGTAGCCACGTTGTATAGTGTAATGCGAATCATATGATCGCGAGTGGAGGATCATATCAAGCAACTATCGATTGTAGCGTCAGAGACCACATCCGTTCGACGAATGTCCTCAATTGCCATGAGCGAGGGCGTCGCCTAGACCGGATTCGTCAGCCGACATCGTTGCGTCGTTCCGAATCGGAGCGGCGCGGGGACCAGCGGCGAACTTCACCGCCCGTCAGGGGCCAGATGGAGAGTCGCGCGCCATGGCCAATCCGACCGACACCTTCCCGTCCGACCTCGATGTCAGCAGCCTGCTGGCGCTGCTGAACGGCATCGTCCCATCCATGCCATCGCCATCGCCGAGCTGGGGCGATTACGTACGCACCCAGTATGGGCCCGATCCGTCGCTGGTCGCGGTGCCGGCCTCCGACACGCCCGGCTTCCACAAGTCGCCCGCCGTGCTGGACGCATTGGCCGCGGCTAATCCCAGGCCGCCGGGCTTCTACCGGTCACCGGCCCTGCTGGGAGCCAGCGCAACGGCGCAGGGCTTCGATCCGAGCCTGGCCCCCACGATCGGTCCGCAGGAGATGCTGTTCGGTGGGCCAGGCTTGCCGACAAATCCCAACGCGCCGCTGCCGATGACCGGCCCAACGGCGACGTCGCCAACAGTGACTCCCAATCGCCCCAGCCTCGCCAACTCGATCGCCGCCATGGACGCCGGTCCACCGAGCCTCGCCCGTTCCCTCATTGCGATGGGCTATGCCCCGCCGACAGCCGACCTAGACCCGAGTCTACAACCCACGCTGGGACCACAGGAGATGCTGTTCGGCGGGCCGGGCTTGCCTTCGAGTTCCAACGCGCCGTCGGTCGGCCCTGGTCTCATACCGACCGGCTTCTCGATCCCGTCCCCGCCGCCGATGTCCGGCCCGCAAGCGACATTGCCGACGGGTGATCCCTCCCCCATCCCGGCACAGGCAAGCCCGCAACCATCGATCGCGAATGGCCGTGGCACGGCACCGCCCGTCGAGCCGCCCTCGAACAGCCTCGAACTCGAACAGCAGTTCCAGAAATGGCCGGGACAGATCGTCCGACTTCCCAATGGACTGCCCGTTCTCGATCCCAAGTCACCCACTGGCTATTTGATGTCTCCGTTCGGCGATATCAGCGATGTCGCCGCTGCGGGAAGGCGTCTAGGTTCCAATGTTTTCGATCACGTCCTAAATCTCGACGATCCATTCAGGGTTAAGAAGTATGTGGAACAGTATTTGCTTGGCAAAGTAGGCCAGGGAGGCACATTCGACTATCAGCGTCGCGCCTATCCTTTTGGCGAAGATGGTTTCACCCAGCTGCGGCAATTCAGGAACGTATCCAACTTTAACGTTGGCCTCATCACTCAGCAGGCGGGCATACCTCTAGCAGTTGTATTGTGGCGCGCCGGCGGCTACGCGGCCCAAAAGTCGAACAACTATACGCCCGATCAACCGTTTGGTCTTGATCCACAGACAAGGGAGTGGATTGAACGAGGATATCACGCAGGCAAAAGCGGCGTATTCGATCGACCCAATCATCCCTAAGATCCAGGCGAGACAACAGGCTGGAGACAGCTCAGCGATTGACGCGCCAAACCGATCCTCTTGGACGGTCATTCGGATTGTGTCATTGGCTGTAATATGAAAAGGATCATCAATCGACTTCCCAATCCTCTATGGCTATCGGCAGGGACTGTCGCCTTTGCCTTGGCGGTAATGGTCCTTGGCGCTCTTTTTGTATTCCTGCCTGAAGACGATAGGGCCTCGTGGGGTTCTTGTATCTCCGAAACCTTCGGTGAAATCTCGAATGTGGCGGGATTCGATTTTCAGTTCGTGGATACCGCTTGCGATCTTCTTGCCAAGAGTGAAGCCATCTCGATTTTCGTCTCCCGTCGCTCCGGCTCTTCGGACCAGGTCGGCCGGACAGAAATTTTCAAGTACGACGGCCCGATGGAACCGCCGACCATCACGGAGATCGACCCGCGCACGATTCGCATTTCGGTAGGAGCGATCTCCTCGATCTACTTCGCAAAGGAACAGTGGGACGGCATCGCGATCCTCTACGACATCGGCCACATCGATTATCCAGGCCGAAACGATCCGCCGCGGCGGTAACAGGCCTCGCCCGGCACTGTTCCTCGAACGTCCTCAATGGCCATGAGCGATTGGCGAAAGCGGTGCGTATGAACCCGGAAGCCGCCGTTAGATCCAAGATGAGATAACACCTCTAGAACCAATCCTTGGCCGGGCTCACAACGACGACGGCAGATTCTTCCCCAGATAATGGCCATCGCAAAGGCTGCCGCTGCGATAAGAAAATAGGCCAAGGGCAGGATCCTCTCATCGCTTGTGCCGGTGGCAACCACAAACGCGAATACAGAGGCGATGGCAAAAGCGGAAATGGCCTGCTCAAGCGATTGTATGAAAGGCGGCGTTGAAAAAGCGAAGTACAGTCCGTCAAAGAAAACATAGAACCAAAGGAACACGACAAAGGAAAATATCCATCGGAGGGCAAAGCCCACGAGGCCGAGTGCGAGGGAAAGGAGCTTTCGAAGAGTCACGTCGAGCAGTGCGAAATGCCATTCATATGAACACGCGTTAGAGATCATAAAAAGCAACCGTCGATTGTAGCGTCAGAGACCACCGTTGTTCTTCGAATGTCCTCAATTGCCATGAGCGAGGGCGTCGCCTAGACAGGACTCGTTAGCCGACATCGTTGCGTCGCTCCGAATCGGAGCGGCGCGGGGACCAGCGGCGAACTTCACCGCCCGTCAGGGGCCAGATGGAGATTCGCGCGCCATGTCCAATCCGCCGCCCGGCACCTTCCCGTCCGACCTCGATGTCAGCAGCCTGCTGGCGCTGCTGAACGGCATCGTCCCATCCATGCCATCGCCATCGCCGAGCTGGGGCGATTACGTGCGCGCCCAGTATGGGGCCGATCCGTCGCTGTTCGCGATGCCGGCCTCCGACACGCCCGGCTTCCACAAATCTCCCGCCGTGCTGGACGCACTGGCCGCGGCTGACCCAAGGCCGCCGGGCTTCTACCGGTCGCCCGCGCTCCTGGCGGCGAGCACAACGGCGCAGGGCTTCGATCCGAGCCTGGTCCCCACGATCGGTCCGCAGGAGATGCTGTTCGGCGGGCCGGGCTTGCCGACAAATCCCAACGCGCCGCTGCCGATGACCGGCCCTACGGCGACGTCGCCAACAGTGACTCCCAATCGCCCCAGCCTCGCCAATTCGATCGCCGCCATGGACCCCGGTCCGCCCAGCCTCGCCCGTTCCCTCATTGCGATGGGCTATGCCCCGCCGACAGCCGACCTAGACCCGAGTCTACAACCCACGCTGGGACCGCAGGAGATTCTGTTCGGCGGGCCGGGCTTGCCTTCGAGCTCCAATGGGCCTGCCGTCAGCCCCGGGCTCATACCGACCGGCTTTTCGCCCCCATCTCCGCCGGCGACCGGCCTGCAAGCGATATTCTCGGCGGGCGATCCCTCCCTCATCCGGGCGCAGGCAACCTCGACGCCGATGACCGGACCAGGAGCGATGTCTCGGCCGATCGACGCTCCGTCCGCAGCACCGGCCGACCCAAACGATATCTTCGCGAAGGCAGGCCGACAGCAGCCACATATGTCTGTGCCCGCGGTTCCACGCGCGGAGCCGCAGTCGGCTATCGAGAAAAGCCCATACGAGCAAATGGTGGGCGAGCTCGACGATGCCGCCAACTCGGTGACGAACCTAGTGCCCTACCTGATTGGAGTTATAGAGGATGCACCGCTATATGGTAGCAGTGACATACGCCCACATCACTTCGCGATTACAATTCCGTTCGGCAAAGATGTCTCGCCGGAAGCAGTGTTTGAAGCCATCCGGAGTTTCTCTGCGCCGGGAGCTCCCTATGCTCGTGACGGCATGAACCTGGTAACTTTGGCTGGAAACAATCCGATCTGGCAGGTCGTCGACCCAAACACGCTGACGATCAAGAACATCACGCGACCTGGCCACAGGTATTATCCCGGCACCGTGACTTTGTCTGTCGTGAAGGATCCCGACGGGAACGTAAGCCTTCACATCGAGGGCAAAGGAACGGGGCCATACGCAACTGAAAACGAAAGAGTGGGGCCCTTGGTATTCCATCTGTTGGGGTCGAGCGCGCGAGCCTTGTATGGCGCCGCGCAGTCACAGTCCCAGCAACCGCCTCTCGGGATACCCGTTGGTCAAAGTGGTTTCGCTATGCCGATGCTGAGTTCTCCTGGAAGTGCTGGCTGGTACACACCGTCCGCCAAGAACCCGTAACCGAGTCCGTAAGACAACTATAGATTGTATCTAGACCACATTCTCGATTGCACGATTAGTGGATTCGTGCGAGCGAGGACGAGGAACGTATCGCGAGGAAAGTGTGACGGCTTGGTTTTTCTTTTGGGTCCTAACTGTAGGCTTCGAGGCGACGGCTTCGTTTTGGTATTGGGCTCTTGTCGTCGGCCTGATCGCCACCATTGCCGTGACCCGGCTGCGGGCGGCACGACAGGAAGCGAACGCGAAAACAAACGGCGAGGAACCGGTTGGGCTCGGCGGGTGGTTGGTTTTCCTCCAGCTTTACCTGCTCTTTTACCTATTCTTCTTTGCGCGAAGGGCCATCGAAGACCTCGGCTCCCAAATAGATGGTGTTGATTTACGGCCGGAGCCCGAATGGCTGGTTTATGACCTTGCCTTGTTCGCGCTCCTGGCGGCCACCACGGTCGCGCTGCTCCGCAAGCAGCCGGCGTTTCGCTGGCTCTGGAAGATACAAGCCGCCATTCTCTTCTGCATTCACGCCGTCGGCGCCATAGGTGGTCTGGTTAGTCCGACGCCCCTAACTGCGGCAGGTCCGATCACTGCGGCCATCCTGCTTGCAATGTCATGGCGGTACGTGAACGTCTCGCGGCGGATGACGAGTATTTTTGGCGGCGCGAGATTGACCGTCACGCCTGCCATCCGGAAGCAGGAGTGCTTCCTCAAAGGCTTCGCGATCGGCTTCCTGGTCTTTGGCGCGGGTGCTGCTGCCTACGGTTTGCACCGTGGCTATGTTGTCAGCATTTCTGGAGTCGCCGGCTGCACCTTGCTTGGCCTATTGGTCGGTGGCGGTGCGAGCCTTCTGGCCCGGCGGCAGCAATGAGGGACAGGCGCGCATTCGATTATCAGCGCCGGGCTTACCCTTTTGGCAAGGACGGATTCACTCAGCTGCCGCAGTTCAGGGACGTGTCCAACTTCAATGTGGGTCTTATCTCGCAGCAGGCCGGCGTTCCCTTGTGGTACACCTTGATGCGGGCTGGCGAATATGCCCGTGCGCGCTCCAATAACTACAAGCCTGACCAGCGTTACGGCCTCGACCCGCAAACCCGAGAGTTTATTGAGCTGGGATATCGAGTTGGTGCGAGCCGCGTGTACGATTCACCGCGCCGGCCCTGAACCAGAAACGAGACGGTTCATCAAGTCCGTGTTGGATCACGCCTCCGGCAGTTAATCTTCCCCCAGGCAACAGCGATCAGAAAAGCCATCGCAACGGTGAGCCCGAATACCGTAGAATAGTCATCGTCCAACGTCACAATGACGAACGAGACGAACAACTCTCGAAGAGACATTGTGAACAGCCCTGTGACGATCCAGATATCCATTTCCAGGTAGACGACATAGAGCAACACAAGGACGCAGTAAGAGATCGCCCATCGAACGGAGAATGCCAGGACGCCAAGCACGAGAGGAAGAAGCCTACGGAGAGACACGTCGTATGGTGCGAAATGCCATTCATATGATCACGCGTGAGAGATCATAACAAGCAACTATCAATTGTAGTTCCAGTGGCTACAGTCGGCCCTCGATCCATACGACATCTTCGCGCGGGCTGGCCTGCCGCGACCGTTGCCGATGTCGAAGCCGGCGTCTGGATCGGCTTCGGCAGCATCCGATGGCCACAACGACGCCAGTTCCGGAGGACCGTTCGCCTTCTCGAACCGGCCAGCGCGGCGAGATGCAACAGAGACTGATGATTCCGCCGTTCTGGCCGCAACCCGGTCAGGGCGTGGGCCCTTTGATCTCGAATGCGCCTGCGCTCGGTCGTTGATGCAGTTCGGAGAAGGGTACGGATTTCAGCGCCGTTGCCTGAAGAAAGGCAGTAACAATCAAAGCGAGAGCAACAGCAAAGACAACACCGAGCACAGCGGTCTTCTGCCATTTTGGCCAAGGCTTCCTCGGACCCAAGATATCAATGGCGCAATTTGTCAGGAATTGGATGAAGTCGCTCATGCCAGGATACAGTCCAGACGCATGATCTTCAGGCAACCACCAATTGCAGGGCCAACTTGAAGCAGTCCTACTTGCTGGGTGGCGGAATAATCTGTTGCCAAGCTGCGCTCAAATGCGGGTTCGAGTCATTTCGGAGCCCCTGACTGCCAACCTCCAAACTCGGAAAGCCGTCTCGGCGTCGCATCGGCAGGACGCTCCCAGGCATTCGCGATCGTCTGATAGCTGACGGGATCGAACTCTCTCAGATCGTCCCGTGTAAACGGGAAAGAATGGTTTTCCCCGAAGTAGGCCACGCTCAGCTCGGCAAAGAATTCGATCTGGTTGGTCATCGCGTAAGGGCGTTCCGGGCGCCCCCGGAAATCCCGGACAGCCTCTTGAAGCGTTCGTAATCGGGATTGGGCTTGAGATCCTCGTGAGGCGAGTATTCTTCGGGTGCAGCAACGCGGCGGAACAGAATTTTTTATAGAACATCCGAGCCGCTGGCCAATCCAAGATCGCTGCCAGAAAGTAGCTCAGGCTGTTGTACGCGAACTTCTTACGGTTCCACATGGCGCCAGACCCGGCCTTAACGACATGCGACGCGATTACGCGGACGGGTGCGGCGATCGGTCAAGCAACTTATAGTTGTATCACAGGAATATCTTCGATTGATTGCTCGGGGGAGTCGTGCGAGCGAGATGGCGAGAAACGTGACCTGGAGGGAGCGTGGAGTCCTCGTTTTCGCTTTGGCACTGGATCCTGGTGCTGGGCTTCATCGCCCTGATTATCTACGTCGCCGTGATCATCGTGCAGCCGGCACGACAACCAGCGAGCGCGCCAGAAACGAGTGGAGCGACGGGCGGAGAACCGGTTGGGCTCGGCGGATGGCTGGTCCTCTTCCTGCTGTACCAGCTCCTGAGCCTGCTGTCGGCGATGGCGACAATCGTCAGGAGCCTGGGCGTCCATCCCGACGGCGGGAATACATCGCCCGACTATCCCGAGCTCGTCCTGGCGGTTGCCTGGTTTGCCCTGATCGCCGTCACGGCGCTCGCGCTGCTCGGCAAGCATCGGATGTTTCCCCGGCTGTGGAAGACGCAAGTCGTCATCTTCGCCCCTCTCGCCGTTCTCAACGCAGCGACCTATGTGCTGGCGCCGACCGGACAATTGTTGGACCAGGTCGTAGCCGCAAGCTCGATCATCGCGGCCATCGTGCTCGCTGTGTCGTGGCGATACGTCAGCGTCTCGCGGCGGGTGAAGAACACGTTCGGCGCAAGCACGGTTGTCACGCCGACCGTTGCGTGGCGGGAACGATTCCTGAAGGGCTTTTCGATCGGCTTCCTGGTCGCCGCCTTGGGCGTCGCCTTCGACATCGCAAGAGCAGGCACCGCTTTCACCGACGGGGCCGTGCAATGCGCCTTGCTCGGCCTGCTGGTCGGCGGCGGCGCGGGCCTTCTGCGCCGGCGGCGACAATGAAGGACAAGCGCTGACGTGGCCATTGCTGCCTTATTATGTCTTTGGCCGTGGCCTCATGGGGTTGGCAACAGGACTTGGACCTGCAGCGATGTCGGGTGACTTGCTCAAGGCATTGGATAAAGGACACAGTGCGCTGGATGCGCTTATCGCGCTGGATGCGCTTATACTGCGAGGTGTGTCCGGGATTCCAAAGCCGTAGCAATTGAAGCTGAAGAAGGGCAAGTGGCTATGACTTGGCGAAGAGGCTTGTTGGTCTTCGCGGCAATGCTGGCGGCAATCGCAACAATCGACCTGCTCCCGATCGATCTGGTCCCGAATGAGACCAAGATTCTCCTCTTCTTGCTCGTCCTATCTCCATTGCTGATCTACAACCTCATTGAGGTGATCTGGCAGCTCACCAAGGTCGCGCTCTGGCTGGGTCGCTGGATAAGAAAGCTGGTTCGCAGGATCGGAAAACTGTTGCGACGGCGCCAGGATAACTCACAGTCCTAGACCAGACAGGACTCGTTAGCCGATATCGTTGCGTCGCTCTTGTCGAGCGGCAAGGCATTCCAACGATCTTCGCCCCTGGTTTCTGGGGAAGCAGACATAAGTATCTGTCGCAACGAATGGATCGAGGGATCCGATGAGTGGCGACCAAACGCCCGATATGTTCGACGCCGCGCGAGACGCTTTTGAGCAAGCCATGAGGCGGGAGGACCATGGCGCCGCCATCAACGCTGGTTTCGATGCATATTCTCATTTTCGCGCCGAGGGCAACGAGGCGCGCTCGCTGGACGCGCTGGGCCTGGTCTATCTGGCAATCTGCGAGATGCTTGATGTCGACGATCACACGGTATCGTCGCCCGCGTGCTCGTTCTGCGGTCGTCCCGGCTCGGGAGTGAGCTTGGAGCCGGACCGAATGCATATGTCTGTACAGAGTGCGTCGAGATCTTTCACCGGGTGCTGAAGCCGAAGCCGCCAGCGGCATAGGAGCCGGCGTCAGCCGGCGAAGCTGAGGCAGTAGTCGCGGACCCGCTCGAGCGGGATGCGGGCGTGGCTTTGCACGATGATGAACTTGCCGCCGGGATCGGTGCCGGGCGGCAGCTTCACCAGGCGCTCGAAATCGTCTGCGCCCCACACGCAAGTGTGCTCCGAGAAGAGCTGGATGTCGGAGAAGTAACAGGGATCCCAATGAACATGATAGTCGAGCAGGTTGCCCTCACGCTCGGCCACGCAGGTGTAGAGCGAGTATTCGGTCCACGGGACTCGGCGGCCGATCTTGCGCAGCACCCAGAGACTGAGCGCGGCCAGCGCATCGCCGCCGTCCCTGGAGAAGTGCCGCAGGGCCTGGGCAGCGAGGTCGCCGTGCAGGATGTTGGGCGTGACCGACAGCCCATGCTGCCTGGCATCGAACGGCGTGCCGACGATCTCGGCAGCGCTCTTCCACCAATCGTGATGGCGCTTGGGCTCCCAGCGCGAGAGCGCACGGCCGTCCTCGACGAAGGTCGTGGCGTCGAAGTCGCCGACGCAGCACACGTCGGAATCGAGCGTCAGGTAGCCCTTGAAGCCCAGCATCGCCGGCACCTGCAGCTTCACCATCTGCTGCCGGTACCAGCCGGTCATCATGTAGAAGCGGCTGAAGGCCGGAAAGAAGTCGGACTCCGCCCGCACCTCGACCTCGATGCTGGGAAAGCGCGGCAACTCGGCGCGCAAGAACTGGGCGTCGCGCCCGGGCGCGACGATCAGGAGCTGCAACGGCTTGCTGTCCCGCCAATGCTTGTCCAGCGACTCGATCAGCAGGCCGGTGCGCTCAAGATCGCCCCGGCGCTTCAGGTTTCGCAGAGCCAGAGGCAGGATCGCTTGGCGGACTTCGGAGAACATCGGTCGTTGGGACCTATGACGAGAGGGACGCGCGCCCGGTTGGTCTATAGCACCATGCAGGGAGACCAGTATGTAGGGTCGATTCGGCGTTCTTCCCACTGCAAGCGGCACTTGGCCACTGCTTTCCGAAAAAAAACGCCGGGCACGAGGCCCGGCGAGTCGAACAGGGAGGCTTCACGTCTGGGAGACGTGGGATCATGAGGATCCCGAGTTTCGAGCGCGATCAGTCGCAACCGCTCACGTCGAAGACCTGCAAGTAAGCTACTCGCAGGCTGCTCAATTGTTAGGCTCGAACTTTCGGACACTGACATGCATCCACCGCATGTCTTCAGCACAAATGCAACAGTAAAGGTAATGGCTGCTAAAAACATGTCTCGGCCACCTTGCGTAGCGCAAGGATGGTGCGAGTGGCGTCGCTCGTTGCTGCTAAAAACGTGTCTCGGCCACCTTGCGCAGCAGGAAGTCCCGAAACACGGCGATGCGCTTGGAATGGCGCAGTTCCTCGGGATAGGTGAAATACACATCGGTCGTGCGGACATTGAGATCGGGCAGCAGGACCTCGAGCTTGGTCGATTCGCGCGCAAGGTAGTCGGGCAGCGAGGCGATCCCCATGCCCGATTCGACGGCGCGGAAGATGCCGTAGACGTTGTTGACGCGCAGCACCACCAGCCGCGGATTGTGGTCCGGATTGCCCTCGCGCAGGAGCCAGTTCACATCGGGGGCCGGCGCACGCGCATCCTCGCCGAAGATGATCATGCGGTGCTGGTCGAGCTCCTCGACCGAGTTGGGCCGGCCGTATTTCTGGATATAGGTGTGCGAGGCATAGACGTGGCTGCGCACGGTGAGCAGATGGCGCTGCACCAGTCCCGGCTGGCGCGGCATGACCATTCGGATGGCGACATCCGCCTCGCGCATACCGAGATCGAGCTCATTGTCCGACAGGACCAGGCTCACATCGATATCGGGATACATGGCGATGAATTCGTGCATCTGCGTGGTGAGCCACGTCGAACCGAAGCCCACGGTCGCATGGATCTTGAGGCGGCCGGCCGGCTTGTCCTGGTTGGCGCGCAGCAGCGCCTCGGCGGTGTTCACCTTGGCCGCCATGTCGCGCGCGGTCCGGTAGAGAAGCTCGCCCTGCTCGGTCAGGATCAGGCCGCGGGCATGGCGGTGGAACAGCATGACGCCGAGCTGCTCCTCCAGCGCACCGATCTGGCGCGAGATCGCCGACTGGCTGAGCTTCAGGCTTTCACCGGCGTGCGTGAAGCTGCCGGCGTCCGCGACGGCCTGAAAAATGCGCAGCTTGTCCCAGTCCATGAAGTCTCCCCCGCCGCGGTCGGGCTCCCCGCTCATTCCGCGGCCTGCGCGATCCGCGCATCCTGTTCGGCCAGCCAGCGTTCGGCCTCGAGGGCGGCCATGCAGCCGGTGCCGGCGGCCGTGACGGCCTGGCGGAAGACCTTGTCCTGCACGTCGCCGGCAGCGAAGACGCCGTCGATGTCGGTCGCGGTCGAATCGGGCTTGGTGATCAGGTAGCCCTCGGAGTCCATCGCGAGCTGGCCCTTGAACAGCTCGGTGTTGGGCGAATGGCCGATGGCGATGAAGACGCCGTCGGTCGCGATTTCCCGGGTGGCGCCGGTCTTCACGTTCCTCACCCTCACCGCCTTCACCAGCGGCGCCGGCGCGGTCTCGCCCAGGATCTCGTCGAGTACATGGTCCCACAGCACCGACACCTTGGGATTGCGGGCAAGCCGGTCCTGCAGGATCTTCTCGGCGCGGAAGGTGTCGCGGCGATGGATCACCGTCACCTTCGAGGCGTGGTGGGTGAGATAAAGCGCCTCCTCCACCGCCGTGTTGCCGCCGCCCACCACGACCACCTCCTTGTTGCGGAAGAAGAAGCCGTCGCAGGTGGCGCAGGCCGACACGCCGCCGCCGCGGAAGCTCTCCTCGCTCGGCAGCCCCAGCCAGCGCGCCGAGGCGCCGGTGGCGATCACCAGGGCGTCGGCCTCGTAGCGATCGCCGGAATCGCCGATGCAGATGAACGGCCGGCGGCTGAGATCGACCTCGACGACGGTGTCGAAGAAGAGCTGGGTCCCCACATGCTCGGCCTGCTTCTGCATCTGCTCCATGAGCCAGGGTCCCTGGATCACATCGGCGAAGCCCGGATAGTTCTCGACGTCGGTGGTGATGGTGAGCTGGCCGCCCGGCTGGATGCCCTGCACCAGCATGGGCTTGAGGCTTGCCCGGGCGGCATAGATGGCGGCGGTGTAGCCGGCCGGCCCCGATCCCAGGATAAGCACCTTGCTGCGATGTGCTGCCATGTCCGCTCCGCATCCCGCCAACTGCATATCTTCCGACATATATGCAAACCTCCGGTGGGTTGCACGGATTGTTCTTTCGACCGGCGCAATTCTTCATGATGAGACGTGGATTTCTCGCAACTTTATTGCGCGAGGGTCGAGGTTCTGGCATAGAGCGCCGCCAATGGAGGAAACCAGGATGGCTCGCGCAAAGCTCGATCGGATCGACCGGCGCATTCTCAGCGACCTGCAGGCCGACGGCCGCATGACCAACGTGGACCTGGCCGAGCGGGCCGGCATATCGGCGCCGCCCTGCCTGCGCCGGGTGCGGGCGCTGGAACGCGCCGGCATCATCAAGGGCTACCACGCCGATCTCAGTTCCGAGGCGCTGGGCTACAGCGTCTCCGTGTTCGCCCTGGTCGGGCTCAACAGCCAGGCCGAGACCGATCTCAAGGCATTCGAGGAAATGATCGCAAGCTGGGACCAGGTGCGCGAGTGCCACATGCTCGCGGGCGAAGCCGACTTCCTGCTGAAGATCGTGGCCGAGACCTGGGACGAGTACCAGAAGTTCCTGACCACCCGCCTCACCTCGGCACCCAATGTCAGCCACGTGAAGTCGATGATGGTCTTCCGCACCGCCAAGCAGCTCCCCGGCGTGCCGATCCCGGTGGAGTGAGTCCGGTCACGTCACCCGCTTGCGCGTCAGGTACCAAGCGGCGACACCAGCGGCGGCAAAGCCCGAGGCCGCCCCGACGACGAGGCCCCAACGCGGCCCGAAAGTATCGGCGATCCAGCCGACGGTCGGCGCACCGACTGGTGTCCCGCCGAAAACGATGGCAAGGCGGAAGGCCATGACGCGCCCACGCATGGCGGGCGCCGTCGAAAGCTGCATCAGGCTGTTGCTCGAATTGGTGAAGGTGAGCGCTGCCACGCCGATCACCGCGAGCGCCGCCGCGAACAGCCAGTAGTTGGGCGCCCCCGCTGCCAGCAGGCAGCCCAGCCCGAAGAGCGCCGCGCCTATCAGCAGCGTCTTCATTTGCGGCATGCGACCGGCCGCGGCCAGGGCGCCCGCGAAGGTGCCGACCGCCATGGACGACGACAGAAGGCCGTAGCCCCCGGCATCCACATGAAAGACGCTGACGGCCATGGTCGAGATGAAGATCGCAAAGTTGAGGCCGAAAGTGCCGATCAGGAACAGCATGACCAGGATCACCTGCAGATCGCGCCGGTCGCGGACATAGCGTAGCCCTTCGACGAAGCTCCCCCTGGTCCGCGTCACCCGTGCGCTCGGATGAAGCTCGTGCAGGCGCAGCAGTCGGAGCGCGCCCAGCACGCCGAGGAAAGACAGCCCGTTGACCAGGAAGGCGCCGCCCGACCCGGCGACGGCGATGATCCCGCCGGCCACGGCCGGGCCGATCATGCGCGCGGCGTTGAACGAGGTGGAGTTCAGCGCGATGGCGTTGGGAAGATCGGCATCGCCGACCAGCTCGGTGACGAAAGTCTGGCGCACGGGGGCATCGAAGGCCGCCGTGCAGCCGAACAGGAACGCGAAGACATAGACGTGCCAGAGTTGCACCAGGCCGGTGACCGTCAGCAGTCCCAGCGCAAACGCCAGGGCCGACATCGTCGCCTGCGTCGCCATCAGGAGCTTGCGGCGGTTGAAGTAGTCGGCGGCGACGCCGGTCCAGGGCAGCATCAGAAGCTGCGGGCCGAACTGCAGCGCCATCACGATACCGACGGCCAGCGCACTGTGCTCGGTCAGCACGGTAAGCACCAGCCAATCCTGCGCCGTGCGCTGGACCCACGTCCCGATGTTGGACACCAGCGCGCCGGCCGCCCAGACCCGGTAGTTGAAGATTCTCAGCGATCGGAGGACGCCCGCGGAGACTGCGGCCCCCGTCATGTATCGACGAGCCTCCGGATCAGTCGCAGGCCGGCGTCGAGCTGTTCCTGCTCGGCCGCGCTGAGCTCTCTCGAGATCGTCCGGAACAGCCAATCCGCCTGCGCGGCATGTCCGGTCTCGACGCGCTTGCGGAAGACGGAAGTCAGGGACCAGACGACCTTGCGCCCATCGGAAGGATGCGCGGCGCCCCTGATCAGCCCGGCGCCTTCGAGGGCGGCAACCGTCGCCCCCATCGACTGCGGCCGCACGCCCTCCAGAGCGGCCAGTTCGCTGATCGTGGCCGAGGTCTCCCGCAACCGAAACAGGACGGAGGCTTGCGAGGGCGTGAGATCGCCGATCGACGCCTGCTCGCGCAATCGTCGTTTCAACTTGCCTATCAACGCCCGCAGTTCCTTGGCGAGAGCCAGGGAGCGAATTTCCGCGGTTCCATCGCTTCGGTCGGCCACACGGCCGCGATATCAGATAGGAAGGAGAACTACAAAGTTTTCCTTCCTATCTCGCGTTGCTCTCCCCTTGCGGGGAACGGCGTGTAGCGATAGCCTGTTTTAGATACACACCGTTACCGTATCGAGGCAGCGATGAAGAACCTGTTCCAGGCAGCGCGCGTGCTGCTGCTCGATCTCGCTTCGACGCTTCTGTTCCTCGCGATCTATCTTCTGACCGACAACCTCCTGCTGGCGGTTGGGCTCGGCATGGCGCTGGGCGTGGCGCAGATCGGCCGGGAGCTGCTGCAACGAAAGCCGGTCGCGGCATTGCAGTGGATCAGCGTGGTCGCCGTGCTTGCCTCGGGCACGGCGACGTTCGTCACCCGCGATCCGCTGTTCGTGATGCTGAAGCCGTCGATCATCTATGCCGTCGTCGGCGCGGTGATGCTGAAGCGCGGCTGGATGAACCGCTACCTGCCGCCGCGCGCGGCGTCGGTGCTCGATGTCGCGACCACCTTTGGCTTTGTCTGGGCCGGGCTGATGTTCGCTTCGGCCGCGCTCAACGTCGCGCTCGCCTTCTCGCTCGACGCCAAGAGCTGGGCCGCCGCCATGTCGGCCTGGGGCATCGTGAGCAAGGTCGGCCTTTTCCTGATCCAGTACGCGACCATGACGGCCATCGGCCGCCGACGCCATGCCGCCGCCCAAGGCAGCGAAACGGCGGGCGGCCCGGCGGCGCCGTTGCCGACTACTTGAACTGGACACCCACGACCTCGTAGGACTTGGCGCCGCGCGGGGTCTGCACCTCGACGGTGTCGCCCACGCTCTTGCCGATCAGGGCGCGGCCGATCGGCGACGTCACCGAGATACGGCCCTTGGCGAGGTCCGCCTCGTAGGGGCCGACGATCTGGTACTTCACCTTCTCGTCCGTATCCTCGTCGGCCAGCCGCACGGTCGCGCCGAATTTCACGGTCTTGCCGCTGAGCTTGGAAAAGTCGATGACCTCGGCGCGCGAGATGATGTCTTCGACCTCGGCGATGCGGCCTTCGATGAAGCCCTGCCGTTCGCGCGCGGCCGTATATTCGGCATTCTCCGACAGATCGCCGTGCTCACGCGCCGCCGCGATCGCCTTGATGATCGCCGGCCGCTCGACGCTCTTGAGCTGCTTCAGTTCTTCTCCGAGCCTCCGCAGGCCCTCGGAGGTCATTGGCACCTTTTCCATCATGCAAGGATCGTCCTTAATGAATCGAACGTCGTCAACGCCCAACGACGCACCCCGGTTGCACACCGGGAGTCGGCGGCCGGGCGTACGGACCTAGAACGCGACTTTGAAGTAGGATTGCAACGGCGCCACGTCCAAGGCGCCGCCGCTCAGTGCGACAATGCCTTCGACCGAGGCCTTGGCGCCGGCGACCGTCGTATAGTAGGCGATCTTGTACATCAGCGCCGTGCGCCGCAGCGTGAAGCTGTCGGTCAGCGCCGAGGCGCCGTCGACGGTGTTGAACACCAGCTGCACCTTGCCGTCCTTCATCAGGTCGACGATGTGCGGCCGGCCTTCCAGCACCTTGTTCACACGCTGCGCGGCGATGCCGTGGCGATGCAGGAAATCGGCCGTGCCGCCAGTCGCCACCACCTTGAAGCCGAGATCGACCAGCCGCTTCACCGGCTTCACCATCGCCGGCTTGTCCTGGTCCTTGACCGAGACGAACACCACGCCCTCGACCGGCACCTTGGCGCCGCTGCCGAGCTGGCTCTTGGCGAAGGCGCGGCCGAAATCGGCATCGAGGCCCATCACCTCGCCGGTGGAGCGCATCTCGGGCCCCAGGATGGTGTCGACGCCGGGGAAGCGCGCGAACGGGAACACCGCCTCCTTCACCGCGACATGCCTGGCCCTGGACGCCTTCTTGACGACGACCGACTTCAAGGCCTCGCCCACCATCAGGCGCGCGGCGAACTTGGCGATCGGCTGGCCGGTGGCCTTGGCGACGAAGGGCACGGTCCGGCTGGCGCGCGGATTGACCTCCAGCACATAGACCTCGCCGTCCTTCACCGCATACTGCACGTTCATCAGGCCCACGACCCGCAGCGCCTTGGCCATCGCCTCGGTCTGGCGTTCGATCTCGGCCATGATCTTGGGCGGCAAGGAATAGGGCGGCAGCGAGCAGGCCGAATCGCCGGAGTGGATCCCCGCCTCCTCGATATGCTCCATGATGCCGGCGACGAAGACGTTCTGGTCCTTGTCGGCCAGCGCATCGACATCGACCTCGATGGCGTCGCGCAGATAGGAATCGATCAGCACCGGATTGGCGCCCGAGACCTTGACGGCGTCGCGCATGTAGCGCTGCAACGCCTCGCGATCATAGACAATCTGCATGGCGCGGCCGCCCAGCACGTAGGACGGACGGATCACGACCGGATAGCCGATCTTCTCCGCCACGACGATCGCCTGATGCTGCGAGGTCGCGGTGCCGTTGTCGGGCTGGCGCAGCGCCAGCTTGTGGATCAGCTTCTGGAAGCGCTCGCGGTCCTCGGCGAGATCGATCGCGTCGGGCGAGGTGCCGAGGATCGGGATGCCGGCGGCCTCGAGCGGCTTGGCGAGCTTGAGCGGGGTCTGGCCGCCGAACTGCACGATCAGGCCGAGGAGTTCGCCGCTGCTGCGCTCGACCTCGACCAGCTCGATCACGTCCTCCGCCGTCAGCGGCTCGAAATAGAGGCGGTCGGCGGTGTCGTAGTCGGTCGACACGGTCTCCGGGTTGCAGTTGACCATGATGGTCTCGTACCCGGCCTCACGCAGCGCATAGACGGCATGCACGCAGCAATAGTCGAACTCGATGCCCTGGCCGATGCGGTTCGGCCCGCCGCCCAGGATGATGACCTTGCGTTTGTCGGTGGGCCTCGCCTCGCACTCCGCCGGCCGATGCCCGTCGCCCTCGTAGCAGGAATAGAGATAAGGCGTGCGCGACTCGAACTCGGCGGCACAGGTGTCGATGCGCTTGAACACCGGCCGCACGCCGAGCGCGCGGCGACGCTTCGCGACCTCGGCGGCGCCGAGCCTGGTGAGCTCGCCCAGCCGCTCGTCGGAGAAGCCCTTCTTCTTGAGCTCGAGCAGCGCCTTGGCGTCCTTGGGCAGGCCGCTCTTGCGCAGCACGGCCTCGACTTCGACCAGCTGCTCGATCTGGCGCAGGAACCACGGCTCGTACTTGGAGGCGTACGCAACCTCCTCGACCGAAAGGCCGTGGCGGAAGGCCTGTGCGATCACCAGGATGCGGTCGGGCGTCGGGCGCGCAAGCGCGGCGATCAGCGCCGCCTTGTCGGGTGCGCCCTTGATCTCGATCTCGTTCAGCCCGGTGAGGCCGGTCTCCATCGAGCGCAGCGCCTTCTGCAGGGACTCCTGGAAGGTGCGGCCGATCGACATCGCCTCGCCCACGCTCTTCATCGAGGTGGTGAGCAAGGCTTCCGCGCCGGGAAACTTCTCGAAGGCGAAGCGCGGCATCTTGGTGACGACATAGTCGATCGTCGGCTCGAACGAGGCCGGCGTCGTGCCGGTGATGTCGTTCAGCAATTCGTCGAGCGTGTAGCCCACGGCGAGGCGCGCCGCGACCTTGGCGATCGGGAAGCCGGTCGCCTTCGACGCCAGCGCCGAGGAGCGCGACACGCGCGGGTTCATCTCGATCACGACCATGCGGCCGGTCGCCGGATCGACGGCGAACTGCACGTTGGAGCCGCCGGTATCGACCCCGATCTCGCGCAGGCACGCGATCGAGGCGTTGCGCATGATCTGGTATTCCTTGTCGGTGAGCGTCAGCGCCGGCGCCACCGTCACCGAATCGCCGGTGTGGATGCCCATCGGATCGACGTTCTCGATCGAGCAGACGATGATGCAGTTGTCCTGCCGGTCGCGCACGACCTCCATCTCGTACTCTTTCCAGCCGAGCACCGACTCCTCGACCAGCACCTCGGTGACCGGCGAGGCGTCGAGGCCGCCCTGCACGATCTCGAAATATTCGTCGCGGTTGTAGGCGATGCCGCCGCCGGTGCCGCCGAGCGTGAAGGACGGCCGGATGATCGCCGGCAGCCCGATGGCGTCGAGCGCCTTCACCGCCTCCTCGCGATTGTGCACGACCTCGCTCTTGGGCGACTCGAGCCCGATCCTGGTCATGGCATCGCGGAACAGCAGCCGGTCCTCGGCCTTGTCGATCGCCTCGGCATTGGCGCCGATCAGCTCGACGCCGAGCTTCTCGAGCCGGCCGTCGCGATGCAGAGCCATCGCGGTGTTGAGCGCGGTCTGGCCGCCCATCGTGGGCAGGATGGCGTCCGGCTTCTCCTTCTCGATGATCTTCGCCACCATGTCGGGCGTGATCGGCTCGACATAGGTCGCGTCCGCCAGCCCCGGATCGGTCATGATCGTGGCCGGGTTGGAGTTCACCAGGATGACGCGATAGCCCTCGTCCTTCAGCGCCTTGCAGGCCTGCACGCCCGAATAGTCGAACTCGCAGGCCTGGCCGATCACGATCGGCCCGGCCCCGATGACGAGGATGCTCTTGATGTCAGTGCGCTTGGGCATGGTTATCTGTCGTCGCTGGGGCTGCGCGACTCCAGTCGCGCGTCTTTGTCGAGGGCCGAGGAAGAACGCGCCACCGGAGCGGCATGCCCCGGCAATGATGCAAAGTAGCCCGGCTCATCACTTCTTGCTCTTGTCGATCATCTCGACGAAGCGGTCGAAGAGATAGTGGCTGTCGGTCGGGCCGGGCGAGGCTTCGGGGTGGTACTGGACCGAGAAGATGGGCTTGTCGGTGCAGCGCAGGCCCTCGTTGGTGCCGTCGAACAGCGAGACGTGCGTCACCTCGACGTTCCTGGGCAGCGACTCGGGGATCACGCAGAAGCCGTGGTTCTGCGAGGTGATCTCGACCTTGCCGGTGGTCAGGTCCTTGACCGGCTGGTTGGCGCCGCGATGGCCGCGCTCCATCTTGCGCGTCTTGCCGCCCAGCG